>JASFLX010000034.1:0-17563 GCA_050117895.1 Desulfobacterales bacterium
AAAGCCCTGTATTCAGGAGTATCATATCGGGGTTTGATAAACGTAATGATCGTCATCCCTTCAACTGCCTGGCCGCCATAGCGCATGAGGTCGGGTGTCTGTGCCCAAAGTGTCGCAATAAGATCACCCTCGAATCCTCTTGAACGAAGTTTCTGGGCTGAAACGCCGGTCATGGTCACCTCTGTCAAAAGAATGATCGCCTCGGGATTGGGTTCCATCAGCTCATGTATGACGCTGTCCCAATTCGTTTCTTTTCGGGAATTAAACTCAATGGAATAGGTGTTGCCGGTATAATATTTTTCGGTCTCTTCCACATACTCCAGCGTGAAACTGGGATTCGACATATCCATAAGAAAACACACCCTGCTAAACTGCCTTTTTGATAGCAACGCGCTCAGCGCCCGTCCATAACCGGCAGTATCCACACTGGTCCTAAAAAAAAGATCATCTTTACCTGTCAGCCTGGATGTTGCCGTATATGATGTAAATAACAAGGTGTCCCGTGACGTGACATACGGGTAAGCCTTGAGCGTACTTTCAGAGTAGGTATGCCCAATGATAATCGGAACCCCTTCCGCGATCAACTCCTTGTCAGCGTTGATGATCCCATCATCCGTATTTTCATCGTCTTTTATTACCAGTAAAATGGGACGCCCCTGAATCCCTCCTTTTTGGTTGATCTCATCTGCAGCAATCATAGCGCCTTCACGAATATACTCTCCTGCCGTGCCGCCCCTGCCGCTGAGATTTACCACAAGGCCGATCTTGATAGGCTCCTTCTTTAAATCACAAGCTCCGAGCCAAAAGATGTGATGAAAAACCAGGCACAAGACGATGATCAAAAAAGATTTTTTCTTGCCCATCATGACCACCTCCGAAGATTCCTTATTACATCCAAGTCACTCTCTTTGTGTTCAATAAGCACCTTGTTAAAAAATATCCAGAGTTATTGATACATACTTTATTAATATCTTTTATATCGACAAATTACAAGATATAAACATAAACTTGAATAGTTACACGATTTAAAAGCCGGGAAAAGAGGAAATTGACAAATTAAGAATATCATGCCAAATAGGTAATAGAAAGGCGTGTTATGGAACATTTGGAAATCGAAGTAAAATTTTATTTGTCGGATATGGACTCCATGCGTGACCGGATTCTTGAGCTCGGTGCGGTGTCCAGGGGACGGTTTTTTGAAACGAATTTACGCTTTGACGATGCCGATAATCGTCTGCTTCAAAAAAAATCCCTCCTTCGCCTCCGCCGGGATACAAAAACAATCCTTACTTTTAAATCAGAACCTCCTTTCAAAGACGATCAATTTAAAATATTGAGAGAGCTGGAAGTTGAAGTCAGCGATTTTGCCACCATGAAAAATATTCTGGAATCTTTGGGGTTTCGGGAAGAACAGGTGTACGAAAAATGGCGTGAAACTTTAGTATTAAACCGTGTCAACCTCTGCCTGGATACAATGCCTTATGGCGACTTTCTCGAAATCGAGGGGCAAAAGGAAGATATTAAGAAATTGGCTTCCCGGATCGGCCTTAAGTGGAAAAAAAGAATCCTTCTTAATTATCTTGCGATATTTGATGTTATCATGCAGAAATCGAACCTACCTTTTTATGATGTCACATTCAGCAACTTTATAAATATCCGGTTCGATGTTTCGAAATATCTTGATCTTATTGAGGTTAATCGTCATTGACGGTCTCGTAAAAAGTCCAACTTCTGCGTTGTGCTGCATTTCGCAATCATTCAACGTACGATAACTACGCCTCATAATTGCAAAATCTGCGGCGCCTTTTTATCCCGATGGATTTATGCGGGGGAATTTGAACTTTTTACTTTGCCGTCTTAATGTTGGCTTTTTACGATTTCATCGTCATTAGTTCTTAAAATTTTTTACCTGTGTACATCTGTGAAAATCTGCCTGCCCCGTAGCTTCGGCAAATGGTACTGGGGTGCCCTATTAAACTCAAATAAAATTATGATTTCTGTTTTGACATTAAACCTGCGTTTTGGATTGGCAGACGACGGACCCAATAGCTGGCAATACCGCAAAAAGATCTTTCCCTGCCTTTTTGAAAAATATCGTACAGATTTTATCGGTTTTCAGGAAGCCAACGATTTCCAAACAGATTTTCTAAATGAAATGCTGACAGAATACGACTTTATCGGCAAGCGCAGCCCTTCACCGTCCTTTTGGCAAGACATCATTATCTTTTATAAAAAGACTTGGACCTGCATCTATCGAGAACATTTCTTTTTGAGTCCGACACCCACCATACCCAGCCGTTTTCGGGAAAGCCGCTGGCCGAGGCAATGCACCATGGGGATGTTCAATAACGGAAACCAGATGATTATATGTGTCAATACTCATTTCGACTTTGACACCTCGGTCCAAACCAAAAGCGCCAAACTGATTATGGAACGATTACTACGTTTTCCAAGTGACGTACCTGTCATTATGGTTGGAGACTTTAATGCCATTCCCTTTAGTTCCTGCTATAACATCTTCACGGGGCATCGTCGGAAATCAGATGAACAGGAGTGTTATTTTAAAAACGCGTTCAAAAAACCCTTTCCAGGGACCCACCATGGATTTACGGGGAATATAAACGGAGATTATATAGACTGGATTCTATATCGCGGAAAAATTATCAAACAAGAGAGCATGGTCATCAGGAATACCATCGACGGTCTTTATCCATCAGATCACTTCCCACTCTATGCCACATTCAAGTCAGCCGTTCAAGAAAAACAAAATGGAGACTAAAAGGATCGATTTTCTTGCAAACGCAGGCAGACCAGGCAACTGGAAGTCTTTATTCTCTCATAACGGCAGAACAAAGGGCGTCCCTGTTGTCCAAGGGCTCTCGGATCCGTTTCCCGGATTCTATTATATCCACCACAGTTTTTTTTGATTCAACCAACCGATCACAACAGCCGTAAGCTAAACTGTTTCTTCGCCGCTGATTCTTGACTCCCTCAAAGCCTGAATCTGCTGACGGTTGCACAGAACGTTATTACGATAAAAGTCTTACTTTTGTGTACTTTGATGAACCTGTCTTTTCACCCTTCCCATCTTAATCTTAATAGTATCCCGTCATATTTTTGACACATTCTTAAGTTCCTTAAACGCAATCCTGTCAAAGCATTCATTAAATAAAATTGGGAAATAAATATAACTCTCTGTGACTATTGACAGATTGTTGCTTCTAAGATTTTTGGCACAAAATATGCAGAACTTAGTGGAAATTTAGAAAGCGGAATAGGCCTTAAGCTTTCAAAAGAATACTAAAGTTAAACGATGTTTTGGGAAGAGATGTGTCGAGATCTTGATGCATAAAGGAGGCAAAAAAAATGTCAGAACTTGATGAAAAAATGGAAAAGGCCGTAAAGGGAATGGTGGATAGGGAAGGAAAATATCTGACCTTCACATTAGCTGATGAGGAATACGGCATCGGTATTTTGAAGATTAAAGAGATCATTGGGATGATGCCGATCACCACGGTTCCCCAAACGCCGGAGTTTGTGAAAGGGGTTATTAACCTTCGGGGAAAAGTGATACCGGTCATCGATTTGAGGCTCAGGTTTGGGATGGAGTCCATGGATTACACGGATCGTACATGTATCATCGTGGTTGAAATCCAAGGGACGGTCGACACGGTTCAAATCGGGATTGTTGTCGATTCTGTCTCTGAAGTGTTGAACATCAAAGGGCAAGAGGTCGAAGATACACCGACATTCGGCGCACGACTGAATACGGACTACATCTTAGGCATGGCCAAAATGGAAGGAGGCGTTAAGATTTTACTCGATATCGATCGGGTTTTAAAGGCAGAGGAAGTAGAACTGCTTGAAAAAGCCGCATAAATTAAGGAATAAAATTAAAAAATAATAGGCTTTAAAAGGAGAATAAGATGTTACACAAACTTAAACTTTCAACCCGGATACTCTCACTGGGGATTGTCATTATCGTATGTTTCTCAATGGTTTTTGCGTGGATCTATCCAAAATTAAAAAATAAAATGTATGAAGCCAAGTATTTAAAAACACAACATTTGGTAGAATCTGCATATTGTGTTCTGGACTATTATGCCAAGCAGACAAGGTCCAATACCCTGTCTCTGGACCAAGCCCAAGCCAAGGCCATAGAAGTTATAAAAAATATGCGTTATGCACAAAAAGAATATTTCTGGATCAACGATATGACGCCAAGAATGATTATGCATCCTATAAAACCGGCACTGGACGGAAAAGATTTGACACAAAATAAGGACCCGAATGGAAAGCGGCTGTTTGTTGAAATGGTTGAGGTATGTAAAAAAAATGGCGCGGGATTTGTAAATTATCACTGGCCTAAGCCCGGCGAAGCCAAACCCGTACCCAAGACGTCTCATGTCAAACTTTTTTCTGAGTGGGGCTGGATTATCGGTTCAGGAATCTATATCGATGATGTTGAAAAGGAATTGGCAAAAATATTTTATATTATTTTTGCTGTGATTAGTGTTATTGCCATTGGAGGTTTGATGTTATCCTATTTAATGGCACGGTCAATTGCCCGACCCATTGATCGAATCAGCATGGGACTTAACGAAGGCGCCGACCAGGTTGCCTCGGCATCCGTACAAGTATCTTCGGCCAGTCAATTACTGGCTGAAGGGTCATCAGAACAGGCGGCTTCCATTGAAGAAACTTCTTCGTCTCTGGAAGAGATGTCTTCTATGACCAAACAGAATGCCGATAATGCCAATCAGGCGGATAACCTTATGAAAGAGGCCAACCGGGTCATTGACAAGGCCAACCATTCCATGAGCCAACTGACCGGATCCATGCAGGAGATTTCAAAGGCGAGTCAGGAAACACAAAAGATCGTCAAGACCATCGATGAGGTTGCATTTCAGACCAACTTGCTGGCCCTCAATGCTGCGGTTGAGGCGGCCCGGGCCGGTGAGGCAGGAGCCGGTTTTGCGGTGGTGGCGGATGAGGTCAGAAACCTTGCCATACGGGCGGCGGATGCGGCCAAAAATACCGCAGATCTTATTGAAGGCACCGTAAAAAAGGTAAAAGACGGCTCAGAATTAGTGACCAAAACAAACCAAGAATTTAGCAAAGTTGCTGAAAGCTCTTCAAAGGTCAATGAGCTGGTCAGTGAAATTGCGGCGGCCTCCAATGAGCAGGCCCAGGGGATTGGACAGGTCAATACGGCGGTATCCGAACTCGAAAAGGTTGTCCAGCAGAATGCGGCCAATGCCGAAGAATCTGCTTCTGCCTCTGAAGAGATGAATGCCCAGGCGGAACAAATGAAGAGTTTTGTCAACGATCTTATCGCTCTTGTGGAAGGTAAGGCAAAAAATGGCATGAGTGTTCTGGATTCCGGAAATAACGCCCCAAAAGGAGCCACAGGTAGAACACATGCAGCTCCTGTTAAAAAAGAAGTCGTCGTACACAAGACGAATGAGGTTAATCCCAAGCAGATTATTCCTTTGGATGATGATTTCAAGAATTTTTAAATAGCATTATGAGCCTGCCTGTGCGTATCCGCACAGGCAGATGCTTCGGGTATAATGACGCCTAAATACTGAGAATGGTCCGTCAGGGTTTATTCTCATCGGAAGGCCGGGTTGTTTTATCAAAAACAATGATTGCCTGGCCTTTGTATTTCTTTAAACGATCAAGTGCCTTCTGTGCTTCGGCTTTGCTTTTGTAAGAACCCATCCGTATTTTGTACCATGTGCTTTTTCCGGGAGACGTTACCGTAACATAATATGCCGGATATCCTTCATCTTTAAGTTCTGTTATTATTTTGTCTACAAAAATTTTGTTCTTAAGGGATTCGATCTGAATGGACCAACTTCCGCTGGAGCCGGACCTTTTTTTTAAAACAACTGTGCTGATTTTTGGAGATGACTTTGTTTTACGCGATTTGTCCCTTTTCTTTTTTATGAAAGTGTAAGTTCCGGTCGCCGTTGGACTTGGGGTCCGGCCGGACTTGAAAACCCTTGCCTTAATCGTTGTTGTTTTTTCGATAAGAATGGGGGTTGAGAAAACCGGAGAGACGCCGGTGGGTTCAGAGTTGTCCGTGGTATAGTGAATGGTTGCGTCTTTGGCTGAAGAGCTGATTCCAACCCAAAGACGATCTATGGAAACATCCGGAGCAGGAGGTGAAAAAACCGGTATGGGCAAGGACGGCGCATAAGTAATTTCTATGGAATCACTCGCCAGTCTTCCATTCTGATCCTCTGCTACAATGGTAATCGTGTTCACCCCTTTGGTTAAGGATACTTTGAATATCCAATCTTCTAGTGTTCCCGTATTCTCGGCCCCTGTATTGCATGTCACATTTTTTAGCCCTATGTCTTTTGCATGAATCACCTGCCCTGAAACAAGGATCCAGGATTCGGACGTCGTGGACTCCGCCACCGTTGCCGGCCGTTGTATGATAACCACCGGCTTCGTACTATCCTGGACTTCGTATGCATAAGCACCGGTTTCGCTCCCATATCCCAGAACATCACGGGCACTAACTTTGTAATAAACCGTTCCGGTTTTCTGCGCCGGAATGGTAACTCTATAATCCAGACCGGTGGAATACATCGGGATTGACTTCCATGAATTTCCTGCATTTATTGAATAAAGCAAAGAAGCATATTGAACCCCGGAAGTGTCCCTAATATATGCATTTGCCGTAACCGGGTCACTTGAGAAGGGTTTTGTTGTCGACAGGTAAGGTTCTGTGATTACAGGTCTGTCATATACAAATAGGGTCACCCCTTTAATAAGGTCAGATGAATTGCCTGTCCTATCAAAGGCATAAAAATCCACGGTATGTAATCCTTCTCCGGCTTTGGATGAGTCCCACGAGTTTCCAAACACCCCGTCCCCGGGCTTTTTATCCAAGTGTTCGCCATCATCATAGAGCTGAACCGTTGCCAAGGTATTGCCGGCCGGAAGCCGAATTTTTGCCGTCACTTTTGACGTGTCGATACCTGAATCTCCATCATAAACACAGACGGAAATTTTGAATTTTTTTCCTTTTAAACCGATGCCTGTATCAACATCGGGTTGTGTTAAAACCGGCGGTATGGCATCGGCTAATCGCGTAACGGACATCCTATAAGATGACTTATTTTCTATTCGGTTTCGTGCCTGGATTAAAATGTCGTTACGACCCCGGGCCAGAGAAACCGTTCGGGTAAAAAAACCGTGGGGCGAAAGGGGTAATGATGCCGGTACACCATTGTTTACGGAAACAGTAGCCGACCGGATACCGCGAGGGTCTGAGATTCTTCCGGCGATTTTAACGGAAGCGGATATATAGCAACCACCGCTTTGAGGAGTGGTAATCCGGATTTTCGGACCATTGAAATTGAAATCATCAAAAACGTATATCTGTCCGCCGGCCGCCAGCATAGAGCCGTCAGGGCTCCAACGAACATGATGTGCCGGATGTTTATTATAAAATTCGATTCCATATGTATCGGTATTATAAACCATCAGTCCATTATCATGAGCCACAGCCAGCCGGGAAGAATCCCTGTTGTAATCCAGGGAATTGACGTTTCCCAGTTTAGGAAAATCAAAACCGCTTTTGCTCCAGTTGGAAGTGTCAAAGGTATAAATCATACCAGTATCGCCGGTACCGGATCCTACGGAAAGATAGTTTCCATTGGTGCTCCATGCGAGGCACTTTAGTTTTCCTGTAGGAATTGACTCTACCTTCACCGTTTTTATGGGAGAAGACCTCTCTGTATCCCATATCCTCAACTCTCCATACTTGTCCACTGCAGCAAATTGAGATTTGTTAACCGGGTTAAACCGGAGTTCCTGGATTTCAGTGTTATGAGTGAAGGTCATCTGAGGTTTGCCTGATGTGGACCATTTTTGTATCACGTTATCGTCCCGGATTGAATAAATGTAGTCATCCTGCCAGCCCAAAGATTTATCCGCTGTTTTTGCCTCACTTTCCGAAGCAACATCCCATACCTTATCCACATTTCCGTCGGGAACTTTTAAAACGGCAATTTTATCTTTCCCTTTAAAAACGCCGGTTGCCAGTTTTCGGCCGTCCGGGGAAAATAAAAACGAATGATATTTGCCTGACCGTCTTTTTCTAGACCAAACCTTTGCCCAGTCAGATATCCGGTATATAGACAATCCGGAACCGTTTCTATGCCGGAACGCAAAATATCCGTTCGAAGACCATTCACACCATTCGGTCGCTCTCCCCAACTTTTTCCACGGAAGAAATTGGGTACCGTCATATCCTCCGAATATGAAAGTTCCAGTTCCCGAAATGCCCGTCGGGATATGGGTTGTGCTGACACGAACCTTTTGCGATTCTGATGACCCGACGGAAAAAACGCCAACGGCCTCACCCATATTGTTTGTTTTGCGATCGGGTCCTTTGGTCCAAACACACCGTTCAGACGACTTTAAACGCCACTTAACTGACTGGTTCGATAAAGGTTTTTTATCAGTAACATTTTTTACATAAGCTTTTACCTTAAAAGAATTATTGCCGGCAGGGTGGAATTCCAAGGTGATACCTACACCCGCTGAAGTGCAGGTTATGGGAATTGAAGCGCCAGATCCGTAAGGTGAAATAGCGGTAATAATGACATTGCCACTGGAATCAGGAGTAAAACTCATCTTTGCCTGACCCAGGGCATCGGTAACCGCTTCGCCGGTTGCCGGTGTAAAAAATCCCGGAAAACCGGTACGAAATAAAATAGTTTGGCCGGATACCGGCCTTCCTTTATTATCTTTCAAACAGGCAGTAATTGCCACAGAGTTGTTCTGTCCAATAGCAACGGTCGTGGGTTTGGCTTCCGCAGTCAATTGAATGATAGAAGGTCTATTCACCCTAAAGGACCCGTTCAGTGCCTGCTGCCATTTTCCTTTCTCATCCGCCGCCTTAAATTCATAATAGTGTGCCCCGACTTCCAAGTTCGTAAGGCCGTAGTATGAAAAAACCTTTACCGCTTGTGGATCGGCCGACGGTACGGAAAATTTGTGACGTTCCGTGCCGTCAATGAAAAGTTTTACCGAGGCATACTGTTTGCTGTCAACTCCGGAAAATACCGCCACGAAATTGTATGTATCATCAGAAGCCCCGAATGACGGGGTTATGCGGCTGAATGCCGGTGCCGTTTGAGAATCTTTTGAAAAATGAAAGTCTTTTACTATGATATCCGGTGCTTCTTGGCTTATGGCGATGACTTCGTTAATGTTTCGGTTACTTTCAGGATTATGTACGGTAATGTTATAAGTTCCCGGCTGAGTGCGCCATAGGGAATAGACTCCGTTGATATCGGTGGTAACTGCAAGATTTCCATCTTCTGCAGCGACAACAGCATCGGAAACCGGCGCGCCGTCAGAACCGTTTACCATGCCATACAGTGTCTTTGTGCCCGGGAAAAATTTTCGGACAATTCTCCCTTTATCAAATACGGTTAAATCCCGAACGCCCGGGTTTGCAATATCATCCATCCCCCCCAGCAAAACCTTTCCATTGTTATTTTTCTGAAAACAACAGTACACCTGGTTTTTGCACATGATTGAAGCATTGTTTTTACTGCATTCAGGCGATTGCATACAGCCCTGTGCGTCTTCGTCAGGATGCCCGCAAAAACCAAGGGCGTGGCCGATCTCCTGCGCGGCGACTCTGATCACATCTCTTTGAGCCTGGCTGAAATCAACCTTGTCTTTATCCAATACAAAAAACCATGGTTCTGTTTCGCCCTGTTCATCCTTTAAATGAAAAAAGATTCTCGCCCTGTGATCCTTATGCGCATCGGCCGTGTCACCCAATGCAGGATACTGACAGCGTGTATTGCAATTTTCAAATAGGGTATAACTATAGGCTTCCGGAAGATACTCGGAAAATAGACCGACATCACCGTGTTCATCCAGACACACCTTACCGTCATGTCTTACGACTTTGGGGCCTTGTTTCGACCATCCTTCAAAAATTATATCCGCTTCTTTTGGGTTGCTTGCAGGGACAAATACCATATTCCCGCCGGTAGCATTTTCCCATATCTTACAAGCCATATTGATGGCTTCTTTTGCTGTTGCCAAATCAGGATCTTTATCCGCACCCAAAGGATTCTCCCCGTGATAAAAAGCATCTGAAAAACAATACTTAAATTCAACACCCGTATTTGCCAGAGTAAAACCGGCATCAAGAAAAATAAGCATCAAAACGATCAATAATATATAGGTTGTTTTTGACATGGGTATCTTCATATAAAAATAGTTACGTAAAATATTCGAATTCGGCGGGATAAAAACCAAAGGGGAAAGTACGGGCTTTGCGGATGAGGGTATTTTGGCTTTGAAATATCGGTGCTATTTACCATAGTTAAGCCGCTTGATTAGGTATGAATCACCGCTTATAATAAGCTCCATGAAAATACTGCCGCTGTTTTCCTCCCATGTCTCTTCATGCAAAAGAAAGCGGGTGAAATATTTTCCTTTCATTCTGATGTTTCCCGTATCATTCTGTAAAAAATAATCAACCAGTTCAATCCGATAGTTAAAGGATTCGATGTTTTCCATGTTTTTTCGATAGTTCGGCAGCATGTCCTGAAAAGGAGTGTTGTTTTCAGTGGCATCAGGAGTAAAAAGGCTGGCAAATTTGTCAAGATCTTTACTTTCATATGCCCGGCAATAGATACGCAAAAAAGATTCCAAACGGTCTTTCTGGTCTTGTTGAGAAAGCATTTTTTCTTTGGAGGCCAACATCTTTTTATCTTTTTCCGGTTCAGATGGTTTGCTCTCCTCAACAACGCCGGGACGTTCTGCTTTACGCTCTTGAGTCACTGACTGATCTGTTTCAGGGGTAATGGACGGCTTCTTAATCTCCGATTCCTGTATGGCCGTGGATTCCTTTACTTCAACTTCCGAAGCCTGCGAGTTCGACCGACTGACTGTTTCGTGTTTTTCAGGGGCCGGAAGTGTTTGAGGAAGAACCGGAGGGAACGTGGTAACAGGCGTCGCATGAACATCTTTTTTAACTTCACTTAGAGCCACTTCTTGCTTCTCGACTTCAGGCTCCACAGCGGATGACTTTACGGCTTTTTCTGAAGTAATCTTTTCAGCAGCGGCCTTATCGGCGGCAGCCTTCTCGGCAGCGGCTCTCTCGGCGGCGGCTTTCTCAGCGGCAGCCTCCTCAGCAGCGGCTTTCTCGGCAGCAGCCTTTTCTGCAGCGGCCTTCTCGGCAGCGGCCCTCTCGGCGGCGGCCTTCTCGGTGGCAGCCTCCTCAGCAGCGGCTTTCTCGGCAGCGGCCTTCTCGGCAGCAGCCTTTTCTGCAGCGGCCCTCTCGGCAGCGGCTCTCTCGGCGGCAGCCTTTTCTGCGGCGGCCCTCTCGACAGCGGCTTTCTCAGCGGCAGCCTTTTCTGCAGCGGCTTTCTCGGCGGCGGCTTTCTCAGCAGCAGCTTTCTCAGCAGCAGCTTTCTCAGCGGCAGCTTTCTCGGCGGCGGCCTTCTCAGCAGCAGCTTTTTCTGCGGCGGCCCTCTCGACAGCAGCTTTCTCGGCAGTAGCCCTCTCGGCAGCGGCCTTCTCGGCAGCAGGTTTTTCAACAATCGGTGTTTTCGGTAAAATCTTTTTCTCTTCTTTCGCTTCTAAAGGTTGTTTTTCCGGCAGGCTGACAAGCTCCTGTTTCACAGGGGCAGGGGATATCTTATCGGAAACCGGAGAAATTTTAGAAGTGGGCTCCGGGGCTAATTTGTCCGATAAAACAGTTGATTCAGCTTGATCTTTGGGAAGCTTCCGGCTGAACGGTTCCTTTGATTCCTCTGTTAACTCCTGCTGTGAGAGTAAAGTTGATGCCGGCGATTCGGGGGGGATAGGGGTCAGACTTTTCGTGTCGCCGGTATTGTCTATGGGTATACGATCGTGATACACGGGCTGTGTTTGTTTTTCGGTCGGATCCTTTTTAACCAGATATCTAGTTTCAGTCTTTTTTGGACCGGCTTTTAAATAAAAAACGCTCCCGATGATGAGAACTATCGCCAATCCGGCAATAAATATGGGCATCATCCTGACAGGTTTGCGCCCGGGTATTCTCTCAACCTCGGGTTTTATTTTTTCAACCGGTTTGCGCGCTTTATCTTTTCTCTTCTTATCCGGTATAAGGGGTTTTGCTGGAGATTCATCTGAAGTTCCAAGCGTTATGGCTTTAATCTCTTTTACATATTCACGAAGCAGTTTAATCTCGTTTATGATGCTGGTTCTTTGATGAAAACTCAACTCATTTCGTCGCTTATCGAGTTTCTCGATCATTCCTTCCGCATACGCCAAGCCCTTTTTGATCTGGTCCATTTCGTTCAGACCCGTATCAGGGATGCCGATCAATTCGACAATTTGATCCTGAGAGTAACCGATGAGCACACAATGAAAAATGAGTCTTAACCGTGCGCGATCATACCGACTGTAAATGCGACGGTTCAATGTTGTGATTCTGGGGGATATCAGCCCTTTTTCCTCGCAAAAACGGATATGACGTTTACTGACATCAAACTCTTTGGCGAGTTCAGATATTGCAAAATGTTTTTTTGCATTTTCCATTTTTATCACCAGTATTTTGAATGTGTATTAACCGGAAATCTTTAAGTGTCAAAAATATGATTTCGATGGCACAGAACTAAAGCAAATTCGAAATAAATTTAATTCATCATATTTTCTGTATTAAGATATCGGATTTACATACTTTCAATTCAACCTTTTAACAAACATTTAAAACTCCTGTAAATAGGTCGCTTTTCCAGCTAGTTATGAGAAAGTTAAATTTAGTCTAGTATAAAACAAATACGTTTGCATGTCAAAATAAAATGAGATATACAATCTCCAACTCAGAAACCGTCAAGAGGGGTATCTCGTGCAACCTAGAATTTTATCCTTATGAAGCCGGGCCATATCATTTTAATCGTGTTTATCTATTCTTTTTTATGGGCATGCGGCCCCATACGGACTCCCCTGCCCCAACCTGTAGAATGTATTCCGGGAGACGATTTATTTTCAAGGGCTGAAAAAATGTTTCAACGAAAAGATTATGGTAACGCCCTGAAAATTTATGATAAATATCTTGAACGTTTTTCTGATGGGTATCTGGCCGACGAAGCGTTACTGAAAAAAGGGTTGATACACACCGCATTAGGAAAAAATAGTGAATCCCGCGCCATCTATAACCGACTGATTACAGAATATCCTTCCAGCCCGGTTGCTTCAGATGCCAAAGTTGAAATTCTGGTAACCTACTTTAACCAAGGAAATTACAACCAAGTCATCCGATACGCAGCCGATGTTTCGGAAGAGACTTTTTTCAGGGTTCACATGCTTAAAACCTACAGCCTTGTCGGTGATTCATATATGGCCATGGGTACTCCGGCCAAAGCCTTAAATTATTATCTTAAGGCATATACAAAAACCGAGAAACAGGAGAAAGAAGACATCATTTTAAAGATGGAATCTGCGGCTCGAGCGCTTGATACGGCAACGATAATTTCTCTTATAACCGGCTTTAAAAATGAGTTGCCTGTAGAATATTTTATTTACCGGATGGGACTGAGCAAAGTTGAGTGGAAAAAATACGAAGATGCCGTCGGCCTGTTGTCGGAGTTTATCAAAAAATATCCGGAAAACAAAAATGTGCCACCGGCAAAACAATTAATCCGGGACATCAATGAAAAATTTACTTTTAAACATAATATTTTAGGGTGTTTACTTCCGTTAAGCGGCCCGTATGCCTTATATGGTAACAAGATATTGAAGTGTATTGAAATGGCCCTGGCTCAGTTTAATTCCCAAAACAACCGCTCTCCGATAAAATTGATTGTCAAAGATACGGAATCTGATCCTGAAAAAGCCATCCAGGGTGTTTGTGAGTTGTCCGAAGAACGGGTCGGGGCTATTATCGGTCCTGTGACAACTCATGAGGCTGCGGCTGTGAAAGCCCAGGAAAAAAGGATCCCAATAATTACTCTGGGCCAGAAAGAAACTATTACAGAGATTGGAGACTACGTTTTCAGGAATTTCATTACTCCCGAAATGCAGGTCCAGGCCATCGTATCTTATGCCATCGAAGTTCTTGGAATCAGCCGTTTCGCCATTCTTTATCCTGATGATAAATATGGTACGATCTTTATGGGTCTATTCAAGGATGAAGTTGAGGCTTATAAAGGAGAGGTTGTGGGCGCTGAACCCTATACACCTGATCAAACAGATTTTGCCGAACCCATAAAAAAACTCAGGGAAACCCAAATCGAGCTTTCTGAACCCACCCAGGGTAAAATTGAAAATTCAGATCATAAACCGGCTGAACCTGTTGTTGATTTTGAAGCCGTCTTTATTCCTGACGGTCCAACCGCCTCAGGACTCATAATACCCCAGCTTGCTTTTTACGATGTTGTGGGTGTGTATCTTTTCGGAACCAACCTGTGGCATTCCGACCGGCTCATCCAAATGGCTGAAAAATATGTTCAAGGTGCCATAATGGCCGATGGCTTTTTCGCCGGGAGCCGGTCAAAAAAAGTAAAGGATTTTGTAGAAATGTTTGAAAAAACTTTCCATGATAAACCCGGATTCCTTGAAGCGGTGGCTTATGATACAGCGATGATTTTGTTTAATTTAGTCAGCAGAAATGATATTCAATCCAGAAGTGAAATAAAAAACAAAATAATAAATCTTCAAGACTTTCAGGGGGTAACAGGGATAACTTCCTTTGATCATACCGGAAATGCCCAAAAAGAACTTTATTTATTACAAATACAAGGTAATACATTTATAGAGCTGGAGAACAATTCATGAAAGATAAAAGAGGCCTTTATTATTATCCTTTTCCTGAAAACAAACGAGTTCGTATGTATGTACGGAAACAAGCCGACATTATTGAATTTCGGTTATGGAATCAAGACGATCCCAAGCTCTGGAAGGAACACGGATGGATACCCTACGACGCCATATTGCAAGCCACGAAAATGCATAAAACAGGGAATTTTAAACCCAAGCAGGCCTATGACATCGAAATTGCAAAAGCGTTGCTAAAGGATCAGTCGTGATTTAACTATATGTAAAGCTTATTTGAATGTTGCATCTTCACAACTTATCCAACACATCACAAAGCAACCGAACCCCAAAGCCGGTTCCGCCGGCGCCGCAGTATGCAGATTCTTTTTTGGCGTACGCTGGACCTGCGATATCGACATGGGCCCAGCGGGTATCTTTAATAAATTCCGAGAGAAACAGTGCAGCGGTGATGGCGCCACCATAATGGGTGCTGCTCATATTATTCAGATCGGCAAAATCGCTTTTCAAAAGTTCTTTATACTCTTCAGGCATGGGCAAACGCCAACAACGTTCATGGGTCTTTTGGCCGGATAAAATAATATCTTCTGCCAATTTATCATCAAAAGAAAAAGTGCCGGCAATCTTTTCGCCCAGAGCCACAATACATGCTCCAGTCAGTGTGGCCATGTCAATGAGTGTTCGGGGATTATATTTCTTGATTCCATAGGAAATGGCATCTATCAATATCAATCTGCCCTCGGCATCGGTATTCCCTATTTCCACGGTTTTTCCGTCATAGGTTTTGATAATATCTCCCGGACGGGAAGCATTCCCTGAAACCATATTTTCAACAATAGGAAGGATGCCCACAACTCTAAGTTTGGATTTAAGCTTCGCTGCAGTGATCAGTGTTGCGGCAACCGACGCTGCACCGGACATATCCAATTTCATTTCGGTCAGACCCGCCGAAGACTTCAGGTTGATACCGCCCGAGTCGAACGTTACGCCTTTTCCGACGAGTACAACGGTTTTTTTAGACCCCTTTGGATGGTGTTCCAGGATGACCAGTCTAGGCTTGCTCTCACTACCGGCCGCAACGGCCAATATGGCACCGAATTTTTTCTGTTTCAGCTCTTTTTCACCCAACACGGTCACCTTAAGATTCGCTTTTCTGGCCAGCGAAACAATAGACCGGGAAAAATGTTCGGGTCTTTTGTCGTTAGATGGCGTACTGACCCATTCTCTTGCAAGGATAGTCCCCTGGCAAATCGTTTGAATTCGTGATGATAATCGGCTGTATTTTCTGGTTTCCTCAGGTGTTACAAGTAGATTGATCTTTTTAACCGGGGTATGCTTTTTTTCTTTTTTGTATTTATCAAAAACATGATTCCCCAAATACGCGCCTTCCAGCATTGCCGCAAGCAGTGACGTCATTTCCATATTGATTTTTTTGGCCGAAGGAACCGCGATCATAACATTTGACAGTTTTTTCTTGATCGATTCCTTTACTGCCTTGCCGGCCGTTGCACGAAAAGTCTCTATATCGATCTTTTCAAATTTTCCAAGCCCGATAAAAATCACTCTTTCAGCTTTAACCTCTGGCAGGTTGTAAAAGATAACCTCATCATCTTTACCCCCCTTAAACTCCTTAATTTTTTTTGCTTTTTTTATAAGAGAAATTATAATTTTGTCTTCAAAAATATTTTTATCCTCACAAACAGGAATAACCAATGATTCCAGTTTTTCTTTTTTTAAATCAACCGACTTTAAATGTATCATCCGTGCTTCTCCTTTCAGATAGATCCGGATTTTTTACTGTAAATTTTTAAGCCTGATATTATATCGTTAAAGCTTGCTGTCAATGATAATATTTATTTAGAAGCTAAATCTCATAAAGTATTTATCCTATTTTATAATCCACTATGAAACGATTTTTTCCTTCAGCAGCATAAATGCATTTGAATCCCAATCCAGAGAGAACGCTCCACGACGGCGTATATCTCTTTCCAACCGACTGAAACTTGTGCTTTAGCACCTGTAAGCCCGAGCCGCGCTAGAACTATTAAGAACCATTTGTCGCTAAATTAGCCCATGGTTGCTTTAGTCATAATCTTATTCGGCTCTGACTAACGCGTGCTAAAGCCCTTCAAACAATCAGTCGGTTTCCAAGAGAAACACGCCGTCGCTACGCTAAACCGAAATCAAATGTGTTTACCCGGTTTCCTTGAGCGGATTATCTTGACATTATAAACGGTTATTTATATCTATCAAAAAGATTGTTTTAGAATGGATTAATCAAAGTTCTCAAAAGAATGGAGGTACAACATGGCAGGAATCAATAAAGTTATCCTGATCGGCCGTTTGGGGAGTGATCCTGAAGTTCGTTATACACCGGACGGAACTGCCGTTGCCAATTTCAGCATAGCAACGTCCGACGAATGGACGGATAAAGCGACCAATGAAAAGAGAGAGCGCACCGAATGGCACCGCATCGTTGCCTGGCGAAAACTGGGTGAGATATGCGGGGAATATCTTTCAAAGGGGAGGCAGGTTTACATAGAAGGAAAGCTACAGACCCGGTCGTGGGAAAAAGATGGGGTTACCCGATATACCACTGAAATTGTTGCATCCGATGTACAGTTTCTCGGGTCCAGGGATTCCGCCGATACATACAGATCGCCCGGACCGTCACAGACTCGGGAATCCTCGACACCGCCCTTTCCGGACAAACAGGATGACGACATCCCTTTTTAAGGCCTCGGAAAAC
>JASFLX010000035.1:0-17014 GCA_050117895.1 Desulfobacterales bacterium
AAATTAGTGTCTTTGTTGTTAAACTTCCAATATAAAAAGGAGTATAACCGGGCGGCGTCTAATGGTAAAGGAAAAAAATTTCCTCAGATCTGTTTGCATTTTTGACCGGATTTTATTGAGCCGGTCCGGAACTACAGGGCCGACTTCGTCTACGATCTCAAGTATAATACATTTTGCGTCTTCTAGAAGATGGCCGGTTTCCGTCTCGAACACAAAGCCATGGGAAACAATTTCAGGACCGTATACCACAACTCCTGTCTCCTCATCAAAAACCATGTTAACAACCACTATGCCGTCTTCTGACAAATTACGTCGCTCCTTGAGCACACTTCGACCCACATCTCCAATCCCTTTACCGTCTATAAACACCCGGCCTGTCAATACATTTTCTTGAATGCTGCCGCCGTTTTCACCAAATCCAATGACCTGACCGTTTTCAACAACAAGAATATTTTCCTTTGGAATACCGACCTGCTCGGCCAGACGTGCGTGAAGAATCAGATGCCGGTATTCTCCATGGATCGGAATAAAATATTTTGGCCGGGTCAGGTCTATCATCAGCTTTAATTCTTCCTGAAAAGCGTGGCCGGATACATGGATCTCGGATATTTTTTCATAAATAACATCGGCCCCTCGTCTATAAAGATTATTAATAATTTTGGTAATCGCCTTTTCATTGCCCGGTATAAATTTCGAGGAAAAGATTACCGTATCCTCTTCTTTGATCTTTATCTGCTTATGGGCGTCCGCAGCCATTCGGGCCAGGGCCGCCATGGGTTCTCCCTGACTTCCGGTTGTTATGATAATAATCTTGTTATCCGGGTAGTCGTTAAGTTGTTGAACATCTACCTCCAATTCCTCGGAAATATTTAAGTGTCCAAGTGCTTTTGCAATATTTACAGTTGTTTCTATGCTCCGTCCATTGAAAATGACTTTTCTGTCCATGGCACGGGCAATATCGATGACCTGTTGAATACGGGTAATATTGGAAGCAAAAAGGCCAACAATGATTCGCCCTTTTCTTCCTGAACAGATCTTTGCCAGTGTTTCACCGACCTCCTGATCGGAGATTGTATATCCTTCCTTTTCAACATTTGTAGAATCCGACAGCAGAGCGAGCACGCCTTGGTCGCCGCATCGGGCAAACTTGTTGACGTCGGTTATCATACCGTGAACAGAAGAATGGCCGATTTTAAAATCTCCGGTATGAACAACAAGCCCAAGGGGTGTTTTTATGGCAATACCCACCCCGTCCACCGCACTGTGGCAGACACGGATAAATTCGAGTTCAAAAGGACTCAAGTGAAGTTTTCCCCCGGGAAAAATTTCATGCAATAAAGCAGGAGAAAAAAAAGTTTGCTTTTCCAGTTTGTTTCGAACCACTCCCAGCGTAAAAGGAGTCCCAAAAATCGGAACGTTTACATCTTTTAGCAGAAAAGGAAGCGCTCCGATGTGATCTTCGTGGGCATGGGTTAATACGATCCCAGAAATTTTGGACTTAATTTGTTTTAAATAACTCATATCAGGGATTACGTAATCAATACCCAGCATATAGTCTTCGGGGAACATCAGGCCGGCATCAATAATAAAAGCTGAATCGTGATATTCAAAAACCATCATGTTGAGGCCAATTTCTCCCAGCCCGCCCAGTGGTATTATTTTTAGCATAACGGTTTATTTTTTCCATAGGATTCCAGGATGATATTTCTCACTTTTTCCATAAGATCGTCCTTGGTTTTCCTGGTATAATCCAAAGTGTTAATCGGTTTTTTGATTTCGAGAACAACATGTCCGGGTTTAACAAGAATCTGTTTTTTTTGCATGATCGTCCATGTTCCATGAATTATCACCGGAATAATAGGAATACCGGAGTCGACCGCCAAAATAAATCCTCCTTTTTTAAATGGTTGGATATTATTCTCTCGACTGCGGGTACCTTCAGGAAATATTATGACGGACACACCATTTTTTATTTTTTCTGCCGCGTTATTGAGGCTTTGTATGGCCGACCTTCGGTCGAAGCGATTAATACTGATATAACCCGCCCGTTGCATGGCATAGCCGAAAATGGGTATCTTAAAAAGCTCAGCTTTTGCAAGCCATCTGAACTGAACCGGAAGATAAGCCTGAAGAACAGGGATATCAAAATTGCTCATATGGTTTGGCATGTAAATATAAGATCCATTAGGATTCAGGTTGGAAAGGCCTTTCACCGTGACTTTAATATTACTTGCGGCAAGAATGCATTTTGCCCAAATTCTTCCGACCTTGTGCGGCGTTTCACCCCCTGCACTGACAAATGAGGTTAATATGGCGATAACAGAGAAAATTCCTGTGATTATCACCGTACAAAAAATAATAAAAAGTGTTCGTATCACGAGTTAATTCGCTTCGCTTACAATTGGAATAATGGCCCTGGTGAAATATAAAAAAGTTTCACTGGGTAAAAATGATGGAATAGTGGAATAATGGGTTTAGCGGAGATTGGTTGATCTACAAAAAATGTAGATTTGTCGATTATCATAAAATTAAAAGTATACTCATTTTATTACCCAATATTCCAACATCCCATATGGGTTTATCAAAGCATGGTATCATAAAACTATTTTATTTCAATTAGTTATAGAATTCCAGGCCGTTCGCTTATGTTTTAATTCCGAGTTTATCGAATATGGAGTCGGCAAATCCGATAAGCCAGTTTCGCTGTTTTTCGGTTGCATACCCCATGCAGCTGCATCGCATTCTGTTTTTGGTGCGTACCAGTAACTCAAAGGCAATAATGTTTAATTCAAGATCAACGGCAAAATAAAAGGGTTGACATTCTGTATGTTCTTTCTGAACTGGAGTGAGAATGTTGGGGTCGAGCTGCACCCAGTAAACGCCATCCACGTTTGAGGAACCAAAGTTCTCGTCCATGAATGACTTGATCATTTCGTAATCTTTAGGTCTTAACTCATCAATTACATATTGTTTCATAATAATTAAATTTCTAAATTTTTTTTTCCTGCTATGACCGGGAAAATTAAAGAGATTGCAATGGGTACCGATAAATACTATTTTCCAATTATAACCTGTTCATTCGTGATCTTGCCGGCTCGCTTTGCTTGTCTGGCGGGCAAGTTTGCACAGGTAGGCATAATTAAGTAAAATAAACTAAGCTATCACAGTTTGTTTTGCCGTGCAAGATGTATGTTAGCCGACACCAGGCTAAACGCATTTGACTTCGTGGCAGCGTAGCGACGGCGTGTTTTTCTTGGAAACCGACGGACTGTTTGAAGGGCTTTAGCACCCGTTAGCCCGAATATATTAAACACCATCTAAAGACGGATACATCTTGCTTGCCAGAACACCCAACGCTATGATAAGGGCGGTTTTACTTTAGGTTATATGTCCGGAATGCCCTATGATTTCATTTAACACTTATTTAATCGTTTATATTTGCATTTATCTGACCAGTTTTGCGCTATATGTTGCCATTGAGCGAATAAATGTCCATTATCTCAAGAAATGTGGGCATAAAACGCCTGCGACTTTTGAGGGGATAATTGATGAGAATGAATTTCGGAAGATCGGGCGGTACACCGTGGATAACGTCCGTTTTAAGCTATTTCAAACCAGCATCAGTAAAGTTATTTTTCTTTATATCATCCTTTCAGGCATCCTGCCATGGCTGGCTCAATCTCTATCCCGGATGAATTTTTTAATAGCCGGCCTTATTTTTTTTGCAGTCATAGGCCTGTTAGAAGTATTAATGGGCCTTCCTTTCGATTATTATCACAGTTTCGTTCTTGAGGACAAATACGGCTTTAACACCAAAACCCTGAAAATCTGGCTCGCTGATCTGGTAAAGTCGATGCTGGTTTTGATTATTTTAGGGACGTTTCTTCTTTCCGCAATTCTTTTACTGGTAAGATATGCCGGGCAGAGGTGGTGGATCTGGGCGTGGATTATTTTCTCGTTATTCCAATTGATGATGACCATACTCTATCCTACGGTCATTGCGCCGCTCTTCAATAGGTTCACATCGATTGAAGATTCCGAACTTAAAGACAGAATTCAACAGCTGGCCAAAACAGAAGGTCTTGCCATTGAGGGCATATACCAGATGGACGCAAGCAGAAGAACCAGACATACCAATGCGTATTTTTCAGGAATGGGAAAAGCCAAGCGGATTGTGCTGTTCGACTCTCTGATCCGGTCACACGGTCAGGATGAAATTCTGGCGATTCTGGCTCATGAAATCGGCCATTTAAAGAAAAATCATATTAAAAAACAATTTATTATCGTTAGCGTTGTGTCCCTGTTTCTTTTTTTCCTGGCATCTAAGCTTTTAACATGGGACGTTATGTATGATAGTTTCGGTTTTTCAAGTATGCCCTGCTACGTGGGTCTCTTTTTGGTGGGTATCCTGTGGGGACCGGTAAACTTTTTCATATCCCCCATCGGGATGGCGATTTCCAGAAAATTTGAGAGGGAAGCAGATTTTTATTCGCTTGGGATTTTAAAAACCGCAAAACCACTTTCAACAGCTCTGAAAAAAATGGCAAAAGAAAATCTTTCCAACCTCAATCCCCATCCGCTTTATGTTTTTTTCAACTATTCCCATCCCCCATTACTCGAAAGGATCGAGTATCTTGAAGCTCGTGAACCCTAAATTCAGGGCTACTGACTTAGTGTAAATTCAGATTCAACATATTTTAACGAAAAATCCACACCTTGAATGCATATAAAAAATGAACGTCGAACATCGAACATCGAACGTTGAACATCGAATAATGTATTCTACCAATTATAATAAAGACAAAGCCAAGCGCCTTTAATATTCGACGTTCGACGTTGAACGTTCGATGTTCGATGTTCGAATTGTTCCATCTGAAATTACGGTCCTTTGCGGCAACCTGTAACTTTAACCGGCTTCCAGCTCAATCAGTTTCCGTTTCATGTCCGATCCTCCGCCAAACCGGCCGAAGGAACCGTCGCTTCGGATCACCCGGTGG
Organism: Desulfobacterales bacterium; assembly: GCA_050117895.1. Taxonomy (GTDB): domain Bacteria; phylum Desulfobacterota; class Desulfobacteria; order Desulfobacterales; family UBA11574; genus S5133MH16. The sequence continues at coordinate 4,998 of JASFLX010000035.1, forward strand.
CAGGGTATCAGGATAGGGAAGGGGTTATTTGCTAAGGTTGACCCCACAAACCGATAGGCACGGGGACGACCGATGGCCACTGCGATATCTCTATACGATCTCAATCCACCGTATGGAATATTGGCAGTACGTTCAAGGACAGATTGCTGCAGTTTTGTAAGGCCGCCCATTTCCAGCCATCCCCACGGGGGGGGTATGGGCTTTCCTTTGAAATAGTCGATGATGGATTCTTTTACCCTAAAGGCGTTGTCATGAAAATCGGTGTCCTGCCGGCCAAAAGCTTTAACGGTATTAACAAGAACCTCTTTGTCCTGACTGGGGAGTAAAATTTTAATGACGGCAAACGGTGTTACACGGTATATCATCGCCATATGACCCAGAGGTGTTTTAAAAATCAAATAGCAGGTCATTGTTTAATTTTTTCTTTTTAGGAATAATAATCTGTGGCGGAAATCATTTGGTGGGCGTCGTTCCCCGGTCCATGTGAAGAAAGAGGACCAGGGAACATGCATTTAAAGGTTGATTATATCTCCTCAACTGTAATCGCGCCGGTTTCACATACCTCGATACAGCTTTCACAGCCCAGACATTCGTCAGCATTTACCGGAACTGCTTTGTCGTCCTCTATCTCGAATACTTCCACAGGACAAACATCTACACATTCTTCGCAACCTTCACATTTGTCTTCGTCAACGTTAACAACAAAAGCCATTTTAAAAGCCTCCTTTCACAATAAAATTAAGTCACGGTATTAAAATAGACCGTATTTCCGTTATCGGGCAAAATCCATATACCAATTGATAAAGGGAGTCAAGCATTCTTGTACTTTTTTATACGATTACAGGAATTATTCTTTGTAAATTATATAAATGGTAACGGTTTATTTCTTTGAAACAAATCGATTTCAAACACGGTAAAATGCATTGAAATTATAATAAAACTATTTTAAAGATCAGAATTTAAAAAACACGGTAACAAAAACATTTCTCCTGATATTCGGTTTGCCATGACAAAAATTATTAATCTTCAATTATATCGAAATATTGCACTCGAAGAAAGAATATTCGGTCCCTGGAAAAGACGCTTTGGAGAAACTTATGGACTAGAAACTCGGCTTACAGACCTTTCAAACAACGTCCTGTATTTCCTGGCACAGCCGGGTGAAACGAGTTCCGTTGCATATTATGAATTAATTATGGGCATCCTTGATTTTGGAGCGGCGGCCAACTTTTACTCCTTAAACAATGAAGATAAAATGACAGTTGTTGACAGCCATCTCTTTTTGGCAGATCAGGTACGCTTTGAAACCATGTGGCGATTGAAATGGATCAAAGACTTTGAAGCAAGGAAATTCGGTTTAATTGAACTGGTTCAGGATGTTGAAAACATAAGGGCAACATGCAGAGAAAACCCGCCGGAATTGGCCAAATCAAATCCTGACTATCATGAATACACCCGGCTCACCCATGGAGATAAAGAGGTGTTTATACGGCAGATGCTCCAAAAAGCGCTTGAGGCCTTTAAAGAAAGATTATAAAATTCTCGGAAATTCTGAGATTTCTAAACCTCGCCTATTTTTACCTGTTCCATTTTATCACCTTGTCGAATTGAATCCACGACATTCTGGCTGCCGAAGACCTTTCCAAATACCGTATGTTTCCCGTTCAAGTGCGGCTGTGGTGAATGCGTGATAAAGAACTGACTCCCATTGGTATTCGGCCCGGCGTTGGCCATGGAAATGACACCGGTTTCGTGTGTCAGCGGATTATCCTCTACTTCATCTTCGAAACTGTAGCCGGGACCCCCTGCACCGGTACCTGTGGGATCTCCGCCCTGGATCATAAAATTGCTGATCACCCGGTGAAACGATAGGCCATCATAAAATCCCTTTCCGGCCAAAAATACGAAATTGTTGACGGTTTTGGGTGCATGGTTCGGATAGAGTTCTAATTCAATAACGCCCTTGTTGGTCTCAATTTTCGCTATGTACTTTTTGGTTGTATCAATTTGCATCTTGGGCGCACTATTCCATTTTAGCGTATTCATCAAAAATTCCTCCTTTAAGTGTCTTAAATTGCTGGATTTATTCTGCCCGAATCGGGTGTAAATCAAGACTGTTGATCATTGAGTTCAATTGTAAGGTGTCAGTGTTCAGGTTTCAGGTTTCAGCTCTTCAAGTTTTTCGACCCTGACACCTTACATCGAAGCCAAGGTTTGTCAATAGACAAAGAGCGTTTATCAGCGGCCTTGATTTACACCTGTCCCCATGCTAACGTATTTGAAGAATCGGCATAACCGATCGGATAAAAAACTCATAAAAAAATGAACGATGCAATCTGATATTTTCCACAATATCTTCACTTCTTGCATGATCCGGTGTATCGCTGACAAATTTGAAAATAAAACATTTTGTATTAAATTTTCTGCACGCTTGAGCCACTGAAGCACCTTCCATGTCGATCAGGTCTGCATTCATGGAAATCTTTTTACGTTCATCAGGGGCAAGAACCGCCATGTCGCTGGTGGAAAGGGTCGCCGTTTGAAACCCATTTAAAATATCCGGGTTATGAATACACGGTGTTTTTGTTGTCAATTCATGTCTGTCATATTCAACAATTTTGTTAATGTGAAAGATGGCTCCCAGAGGGTGTGAAACATCTGTCGCACCCGCTGCTCCGAGATTACAAACGCAGACCGGGTGGTACTTGTCGCATGAATAACCGGTCGCCATGGCGGCATTTGCCTTTCCCACACCTGAAATAATTAATAAAATATGATCATTCTGAAATACGGCAAAAGGTTTTTTTCGGCGCTGCTTTAAAGACATACCCAGGACAAAAGGCTTGGCCTCAAGCAGGGTGGCCATGACGATTGCCGTTACAGTATCTTCTTCCACCGCGCCATCTCCTCAAGGGTTTGTATGGCTTTTTTCCCCTTATCTCCCAGCGAAAGAGTAAAATTGTTGACATACAGGTCTATGTGCCCGTCAATAACCGGATCATCCAGTTCCTGTGCGTGCAATTTTACAAAGTCCCGGGATGCATTTTTGTTTTGTAGAGCATATTGAACCGAATTTCGAAGAATGGATTCAATATCATCTTTTAAGTCGATGGCCGGGCGGTCTTTCTTCACAGCAATACACCCCAATGGAATGGGAAGCCCTGTTTCGTCTTCCCACCATTTACCCAGGTCGATTATTTCGACGCAGCCATATTCCGGATATATGAACCGGCCTTCATGAATGATCAGTCCAGCGTCGTATCTTCCGATCTTGACCCCTTCAAGTATATTATCAAACCGGGTGATTTCAACATTACGGATTTTAGGATTCCACAACTTCAACAGAAGATATGCGGTGGTATATTCACCCGGTACGGCGACTTTTGCTTCAGGTAATGAAAAATCAGAAGATCTTCCCACAAGAAGAGGTCCGCAACCATATCCGAGTGCAGAACCTGAATCAAGTATTTTATAGGTTTGTTTTAGCTTAAGATAGGCAAAAAATGAGAGCTTTGAAATATGAAATGTTTTAAAAAAAGCCTTTTTATTGAGTGTCTCCACATCATGCATATGTGGAATAAAATCTAAATCTCCGGTATCAATGCAATGGTGAAGCATGGCATGAAATATAAATGTATCGTTAGGACAGGTTGAAAACGCAAGATCGAGGGTAATCATAAGAATTGGTGTTACCCGCACCTCCTTATCTCGTGTCCATCCATAAATGGTCTTTTTGCCCAATCTCTGCGTTATGCTCAAAAAATAATCCTCGGAATATCAACTTATGCCTGCGGTTATTTTTTTCGCATGCCTTGATCTTGAACAAAAATCCTCATTTATGGATGGACACTAATTCATGATACCGAGAATCCCTCTGCACAGGAATCTTGCCGGCGTTTTTAATGATACGGACAAGCTCTTGATGGTGGGTACTGGTTTTTATTCCGGTTGCTTTTACCACATTCTCTTCCATAAGCACGCCGCCCATGTCGTTTGCTCCCATTGTCAGTGCAATCTGTGCAAGCTTCAAACCTTCGGTAAGCCATCCGGCTTGGATATAAACGATATTATCGAGGAATATCCTGGCAATTGCAACCATCTTAAGATAATCGATACCGGTTGCCGGAAGCATATTTGCCATTCGTGTCCTTGAAGGAGAAAATGACCAGGGGATAAAGGCCTGTAAAATTCCTGTGTCATCCTGAACATCGCGTATGATTTTAAGATGTTCTATTTTTTCTTCGTGGGTCTCTCCCATTCCGTAAGTCATGGTTGCTGAGGACTTCATTTCGTTTCGGTAAAGAGAGTATATGACCTCCCGCCATTCATCCACCGTGATTTTTTTTGGACTTACCTTTTTGCGTACTCTGTCAACCAAAAGGTCTGACGCCCCCGGCACGGAATCCAGACCCGCCTCTTTTAACGCCTTCACAACATCATCTACGGGCAAAGCGCTTTTCCGTGACATGTGTACAAGTTCCGCAGGAGAAAAGGAGTGAAGGTAAATTTTCGGAAAACGTTTTTTTACGGTGTCTACCATATCAATATATTTGTTCAGAGTGTAGTTAGGGTGAAGTCCGCCCTGAAGCATAATCTGGGTTCCTCCGACGGCAATCAGTTCTTCAACTTTTCGTAAAATATCGTCCATTGTCAGCTCATAAGATGGAATAAGATTGGCCCGGGCATGAAATGCGCAGAAAGCACATGCCGCCTCACAGATGTTGGTGAAATTAACAATCCGATCCATGATGAATCCGACGTCTTCTTTGGGGTAGGCTAATCTTCTTCTCATATCTCCGGCTTTTCCCAGGTCAATGAGGTCCCAGGAAAAAAGATGAAGAGCTTCTTCAGGGGGGATTCTGTCTCCATGGTATATTTTATGGAAAAGTTCGTTGTGTTCGATCACGTCTTCCTTTACTATTCAAGGGTGCATTACCAGTTTGTTAATTTCTATCCAAAACTTTCAGGTGTCAGGTGTCAGGTATCAGCTAATTCGTTTCTTACTCCTGACACCTGACACCTGATTGCAAGGCTTTCCCTCAAAAAATGAATAAGTTAATGGGTGAAAACCATTTTAACAAATCGGTAATGCTCCCCTATTCAACATCCAAATAGCTTAATCCGTTTACTTTTTTGAGCAGCCCCATCTCTCCTGCCACTGCATAATAATACATTAAAGCTTTTTTTAAATGATCATCAAATTTGAACTGCAAAAGATCAAAATAGCCGTTTATGTCATAAATAATATCCGGATACTTTGCTTTTGCCAGTGAAACCACCTTTTCTTTTTCTTCTTCCAGGCAGCGTAATGACCTGTGATATGAAGAGACCACGGATTTTATTCGGAGTTTGTATTTTTCAACAACGCTTTGTCTGACCGCAAACACGGCAAATACCACGGGGAAACCGGTTTTTCGAAGCCACAGGTCGCCCAGGTCATAAATATAAGAGACCGGCTCAGAGGTTATAGCCATTGCATCATTACCGATAATCAGGGCGGCGTCCATATTTTTAAGCACCGGCCTGGGTTCGGTGGGTATATAGGACGGTTCTATCCGGTAATATTTTTTTAGCAGAACTTTCAAAAGCACCACGGAAGTATGTGACGCACGGGTAATGCCCACTTTTTTTCGGTTCAGATCTTCAATGGGGATTTTGCTGATCAGAATGACCGATCCCACATACCCTACCGAACTTAAGCAGAATTGGGGAAGCACGCACACATCATCGGTAATTTCCGCACAGGTCGCCGAGGAAATGGGGCTCATGTCGAGCTGCCGTTGGGCCATCATTTTATTGAGGATGCACGGATAACCCGGATAGATGCTGATCTTTGGGACGGGTTTTTTCTCAAACATTCGAAAATAGAACGGATAGCAGTTGAGATAGTCGATATAGCCAAGCCTCATACCCACTCCTTTTCCATGCCGGCACCTAAGGGGCGGTAACTTGCGGTTGTCCGTTCAGGTATGAATTGGGCGTTATGGATCAGTCTTTTTAGAAAACTCTCCGATCCAAAATCGGGAGTTTGGGCACCCGCGGCATGAACCACTTTTTCATTATGATACGTTGCGCCAATATCATCGACTCCGAACCTGAGAAGGGTCTGGGCCATTTTATCACCCAAGTACATCCACAATGCTTTTAAATGGGGCACATTATGGAGAAAAATTCTGCTGGTCGCATAGATCCGGATGTCATCGTAGCCGGTGGTCGTGCGAGTAACTTCCAACTGGGTGTTCTCACTATGAAACTGTAACGGGACGAAGGTTTTAAAACCGCCGGCCTCATCCTGAAGATCACGGATCTGCGAAAGGTGATCCACAATATCTTCGGCTGTCTCGATATGATTATAAAGCATGGTTGCATTGGTCTTGAGACCCATTTTGTGGGCGGTGCGCATGACAGAAAGCCATTGGGTTCCCGATATTTTCTTTGGTGCTATGATATTCCGAACACGAGGAGAAAAAATTTCAGCCCCGCCTCCGGGCAAGGCTTCAACGCCTGCATCCATAAATCGTTTAAAAACTTCTTCAATGGGAATTTTGTTTTTTTTCGCAAAATAATCGTATTCAACCGCAGTAAATGCGACGATATGCATATCCGGTTTTATGTTTTTAATTATCCGTAACATCTGCTCGAAATAGTCGATGGTAAGATTGGGGTGAAGCCCCCCCACAATATGAACTTCATCAATCCCTGAACGAGCGGCACTGGATATCCTTTGCTCAATGTCATCAGAAGAAAGCAAAAACGCTTTTTCATCATTTTCATTACATGAAAACGCACATAAGGGACATCGCAACTCACATATATTCGTGTAGTTGAGATTCATATTCACCCCGTAGTAGGCAATATCTCCATGAAATTTTGTGCGGATATAATGAGCAATAGCACCCAAATCCAGGATGTCATGCGTTGTAAGCATGTAAAGAGCATCTTCTTTGCTTACCGGGATGTTGTTGCAGACCTTTTCTGCGATGCTGCGAAGTTTTTTATTTTGTATGTTATCCGGAAGCGCCATGTTAGGGTTCCTTTTTGCCCCAGCTTTCAAACAGATCGTGCTCCCGGCCCAAAAGGTTCAACACCTTGCCGACAACAAAGTTAACCACATCATCAACCGATTCGGGGCGGGTGTAGAATCCCGGAACCGGCGGAACGATCTCAATACCGGCCAGAGCGGCCCGATGAATATTTTCGGTGTGGACAACACTAAGTGGCGTTTCTCTGGGAACAATGATGCATCTTCGCTTTTCCTTTAAAGCCACATCACAGGTTCTGGTGATCAGTGAATTTGCATATCCGTGAACAATGGCGGAAAGGGTTTTCATTGAACAGGGAATAACCACCATTGCTTCGAATTTTGTAGAACCGCTGGCAACCGGAGCAAAAAAATCGTTGTTTTTAAACTCGCTCAACAGATCATAATTTCCGGAAAAACCTCGCCTTGAAAGCAGTTCTTCCAAGGATGAGAAGGATCGCTTTTCTCCTAAGATTTCGTATTCAATAATTTGACGGGCCGGCTGTGAGACGATTGCGGCAACCTTTTCTTCCGAATTAAGGAGTTCTTCAATAAAGCGAACGCCCATTATCGGGCCGCTGGCTCCTGAAATTGCAACAACTATCATAAAAATTTCCCTATAAAAACATCCGTGAGGGTTCCGAAAAAGAGTATGGGAGATATGTATATATTGGCTTTAAAGAAATTCCTTATGGCCAAAGAGATATTTTTACTCCTCGCCAGTCTTTGCTGGTAAAAAAATATTATTCCGACCAGTACAACTGCCGTCCAATATGGGATGGTCTTTTGTGTGAGAAATCCCGCATAGATCATGGCGATTATAGAGACCAAATAGCAACCTGTGGAGATGACAAGCGCCCCTTTCTTTCCAAAACGGACTGGCATGGAATGAAGATTTTCTTTAACATCAAATTCCATGTCTTGGATGGCATAAACAATATCAAGCCCTGCAATCCATGCCATTATAATGAACCCCAGGACAAAGGGAACCCGTGTAAACTCGCCGGTAACTGCAATATATCCTCCAATGGGAGCAGCCGCTTCAACCAAACCGAGATAAAAATGCGAAGAGGCGCTGAACCGTTTAAAATAAGAATAGGTAAACAGCATGAACACGGCCGGAAAAGACAGATAAAAACAGAGTCTGTTCAGCATGAATGAAGCGCCGATGAGTATAAACGAGGAAAGACAAGCCGTTATCCATACCACCCCGGGCTGAACGTCTCCTTTTGGGAGTGGCCGGTCGCTGGTCCGCGGATTTTTTGCATCGATTTCAGCATCGATGACTCGGTTAAATGACATGCCGGCGGTTCTGGCTGCAGCAAGGGCGACCATCACCCAGAACCAGGTCATAACCGTGCCGCCTCCGGCAAAAAGCACACCGATCAGTGCAAACGGCAAAGCAAAAAGGGTTTGCTCGATCATAATAAGCTTCGAAAATTTCTTAAAATCCATATTCTTTCCATCGGCGGCTTACTTTTTCGATTATTTCTTGAGACATTCGGATCTCTTCGGGCCAATCCCGACCCATTCCTTCTTCACGGGTTTTTCTTGTCGCGTCTATTCCCATTTTCCCGCCAAAATTAGGATACGGCGCTGAATGGTCCAGCGCATCCACAGGACCTTCCGACAAAAGCAAATCTCTTTTTGGGTCCACATTATTCAAAAGTTTCCAAACCACGGTTCTTGAATCACGTAGATCCATATCTTTATCAAATACTACGATATATTTGGTTGAAGCCATCTGACCCATTCCCCAGAGCGCGTTAATCACTTTTTTAGCCTGTCCGGGAAACTTCTTGTCAATGGATACCAGGGCGCAGTTGTGAAACACACCTTCCATGGGAAGTTCCATGTCAACAATTTCCGGAACCAGTATTTTTATTAGAGGCAGAAAAATTTTTTCCGTGGCCTTTGCCATATAACAATCTTCCATGGGCGGCTTTCCCACGATGGTTGCAGGATAAACCGCATCATTTCTGCAGGTAATACAGGTCACATGGAATACCGGATAAAAATCCGCCGGAGAATAGAACCCGGTATGGTCCCCGAAAGGACCCTCAATCCGTTCTTCATCAGGATCCACATATCCTTCAATAATAAAATCGGATTCCACCGGCACAAAGATATCAATGGTCTTTGCCCGGGTTATTTGAATGGAACGTGAGCCGATAAACCCCGCAAGCAAAAGTTCATCCATATCCGGAGGAAGAGGCGCTGTTGCCGCATAAGTCACTAAAGGTGATCCGCCCAGTGCCACAGCCACCTCCATACGCTCTCCCCGGGATTTGTATTTGTCAAAATGGCGGCTGCCGTCCTTGTTATACTGCCAGTGCATTCCGGTTGTGGCATTGTCGTATTTGTGCATACGATACATGCCCATATTCTGAATCCCGGTATCCGGATCTTTCGTAATGACAACAGGAAGGGTAATAAAAGGACCGCCGTCTTGAGGCCAGCAGGTGAGAATGGGAAGCAGGTCGAGCAATGGTCCTTCCGGACCGTATATCCGCTGCTGGCATGGGGCATGTTTCACTTTTTTGGGTGAGATGCCGGCCAGCTCTTTCAAGTCAAGAAGCATCCTTATTTTTTGGGTAAAACTGCCGGGAGGCCGGATTTTAATTAATTCCTCTATACGTCGGCCAATATCCTCAAAGGCGTTGCACCCCAGGGCCATTTTCATGCGTCTAAAGCTTCCAAAGGCATTGATAAGAAGTGGAAATGTTGATCCTTTTATCTTATCAAAAAGAAGTGCCGGCCCGTGGGTTTTGCTCATCCTGTCTGCTATTTCAGTGACTTCCAATACAGAATCCACTTCTGTGGAGATCCTTTTGAGTTCGTTTTCAGATTCAAGTTTTTTGATAAATTCCCAAGTGTTTTTAAATGGCATAAAAAAATCCTAACCCGAAACTTAGCGTGTGAATTTTAAATTAGAAGCAGATTTATAAATAAATGAATGGTATGTGTCAAGACGGAAAAAAAGTGAGAAATGGCAAAGGCATTTGAATTCCTGTACACGGAGAACGCTCCACGACAGCGTATATCTCCTTCCAACCGGCTGAAACTTGTGCTTAAGCACCCGTAAGCCCGAGCCGCGGCGGAGTTATTAAGAACAATTCGTCGCCAAATTACCCTATTGATTTTTTAAGTCATAATTTCATTGGGCTCGGGTTAACGCGTGCTAAAGCCCTTCAAACAGTTAGTCGGTTTTCAAGAGATACACGCCGTCGCTCCGCTCTACCGAGATCAAATACGTCTATCCCGAAAAGCGTGACCGGTTGGTTTAAAAACAGATTAACGGCCTGAATTTACATTTCATTCAAAAATAATGTTTCATTTTGAGTGCCCATACATCTCCCGGCGCTGTAATACGAAAAGCAAAAAGTCTTGTCAGGAGATTAAAATAGCGTTAAAAGACTCCTTTGTTGAAATATATGTAATCGAGAAAAAGCACAGAAATTTAATAATTGATGCTTATGCGGATATGGTTGAGGCTAATTTATGGACTTGATTATATCCAATTGGAATTTATAAGAATATATGCAGGCTGAAAATTTCTTCAACTTCTCAATGAGGACTCATACATGATTTTGGGCATCGATATCGGTGGCACTCACACAGATGCAGTTTGTGTCAAGGATAATGCAATTGTAGCAACCGCTAAAGTCATCACCGGAGAAAATCTGGTTGATTCAATCATCGGGGCCATTCAAGGCCTATGTGTGGATTATAATTTGTTGAAAAGGGTCGTGCTGTCCACTACTCTTTCAACCAATTCCATCATTGAAAAAAAGTACGCTGCCACGGGAATGATTGTATCTGCCGGCCCGGGTGTGAATCCGAGAAACTATTTTTTGTCAAATGATTTTCATCTGATAGAGGGGGCCATAGACCACCGGGGCAGAGAGTACATCCCGGTCCGGAAAGATCAGATTTTGGAAGTTACAAAGATTCTGAAGAAAAACCGTATGGAAGGCGTGGGTGTCATTGGGAAGTTTTCGGTGCGTAATCCAACCCATGAGAAGACGATCTATTCCCTGATAGCGGATAGGTTTCACTATGTTTCCATGGGTCACCGCATGAGTGGCAGCCTCAATTTTCCCCGAAGACTGCATACCACCTACTTTAATACCGCCGTAATGCCCATCCAGGAAAGATTTGTCCGTTCAGTAAAAAATGCTTTGGAAGCATTGGGAATAACCAGCAACATCCTGTTTTTAAAGGCCGATGGCGGAACCTATTCTTCATCCGCTGCAGACAGGCTTCCGGTGGAAACCATTTTATCAGGACCGGCGGCCAGTATGATGGGAGGCATCGCCCTCAAGAGAAATTCAGGAACAACGCTCTTGCTCGATGTGGGCGGCACCACAACAGATATTGGAATTCTTATTGATGGCGTTCCCGTGCTGGAACCCCGGGGCGTATGTGTCGGTGGATTGAAAACATTGGTCAGGGGCCTCAAGATGGTCAGTGTGGGTGCCGGAGGTGATTCTCAGGTTCACACATCCGATGGCGGGCTGAGAGTCGGTCCCCATCGCTATGGACCACCCGTGTGTATGGGGGGTCCCCAGCCCACACCAATGGATGCTTTATGTGTCCTCGGTGAATTTGAAAAGGGGAATTTGAATGAGGCCGAACAGTCTCTTACTCCGCTGGCCCGCCAAATGAAAAGAGAAATACCGGAACTGGCCCGGGCCATTGTCGGTGAACTGGTAAAAACAATAAAGGATTCTTGTGACGATTTTATTCATGAAGTTAACAGTTGCCCCGTCTATACCATACACGAAATGCTGCACCCCGATCCGGTCAAACCCGAACAGGTAATGGTTATTGGTGGTCCGGCAAAAACGCTTAAACCCTATATTGAGGATATGTTTCAGATGAAATGCCGGGTGCCGGATCATTTCCAAGTGGCGAACGCCCTGGGGGCAGCCCTGGCCAGGACCACGGCTCAGATAACCCTTCTGGCGGACACGCAAATCAAGAAACTCATTTG
>JASFLX010000036.1:0-16981 GCA_050117895.1 Desulfobacterales bacterium
CCGAAAACATCACGGGATCTCCGACAGGCATAGCGCGCTATGTCGAGGATTGAAAACGAGCGAGAACGCCGCCGGGGACCGAAAGATGCCGTTTATGGATGGACACTAACTAAGAGCATTGTACATAATATGAGGTCTATGAATTAACAAAAGACTTCAGTCTGTTGAGATTTATTTGATCGTAATCTTTTGGGGTTGGATTTTATTACGGCATGGGCTCAATGTCGACATGAATCGGTTCTATATGTTGTTGAATCGGCACACACTCGCCGGAGTATCTGAATTTTGTCAAATTCAATTTGAATAAGAATTCTGCTTTCCATTCGCTCCCGTCAGATGATTTTCCGGTGATGACTGTTTTTCTATACCTGTCCCCGCTCCATACACGCTCCGGGTCTCCAGTGCGGACACATTCACATCCGCTGGAACATCCTGTGGCCGTGATGATCGTATTTTCTTTAATTATTTGGTCTTTGGCCATTTTTAAAAGCCGGGCGCTATCCATATTTACATTTGGAGACGCAATTTCCTGTACTAAATGGGGATTTGATGCCTTCCACTCCACAATTTCGCATCTATTATCACATGTCATAACACCCTCCTAATTTTTAAGTGTTATAATAACAAGACAAATCCTTTATTAAAAAGTGATGGTTAAATTAGGATGATTCTCTCATCCGGTGATCCGGCAAACTCTTTCCTGGCCGCGTATCCGGTTTCAAAAACCTTCTTGTTGAGTTTCCGTATCTTTGCATTGGCGGCGGGATCCTTCTTTTGAGGCACGTTATTGAATATTCCCTGTATGGCCGCCTTTTTGGTCAGGGTTATAAATCGATCGTCCTTTCTTAACTTAAGATCCGCCGTGATAACTCCCAGTGAGAACGGACCCTTCATAATCGTCAGAAACTTATGTTTCTTAAAGTCAAAAAACACCAGCCTCAGGTCATGGCCTTGGTCGATGACTTCCTCAAAGCGTTTAAGATATTCATCCCGAGTAAGATATCTCGGGCCTTTGCGGCTGGCAGTAACCAAAATCGGCTCATCCACATAGAAATCGGCCACAACCGTCAGCCCCCTGGGAAAGGATTTTTCAAAGTCTCCCGCTGTATAGACGGCTCGCCAGGCCTCGGAAAGATCAAATCCGTTGACATAGTCCACGGAATGGGGCACCGAGCCCTTGACTTCATGTTCACGAATCATGACATCCACGCAAAGTGGACCGCCGGCCTGAGCCAGCCCCCGGCACTGGTGAATGGCTGCATGAAAACCCGCTTCAATTGCTGCGTCCGCCTGTATATTTGACAGTGTGAGGTAGCCGGAACCGCCGATGGATGGATTGGTAATGGTTAACTGTTTTTTTTTAGCCATGCCTTCCTCCTAAGTCTTTTTAAGTTCGTCGATGCTAATTGAAGTCGAAAAGCTTGGGCCCTCGAAACTCAAAGCGCCGACAGGGCAGGGAAACTGGATACACGCCCCGCAACCGAAACATTTGCCGGGGTCGTTGTCGAGAAGCGCATGGCACCTGAGCCCGATACCGCAAAGCCGGCATTTGAACTTGGGTAAATCCTTGAGTTTTTCAGGCTCCTCCCGGGCTACGCGCGCTCTCTCTTTGGCGAACTTAAGATCCAGGCACTCATCGGACCTTATAAAATGACCCATCCGGATACCAGAATCCTTGGCAGTTTTTCCCATGTCCAGCACGCAGACCCCGTCTGCCACCACCATTATTTTTTCTTTGTTGAGATACCGGTGGTAAAGCACCTTAAAGAGCTCTGCATTGTCATCCACACGGTATGGGTTTATATGGATTACCTCAAACCCTAAGGCCGGACCTTCTTTGTCAAAGTCCACCTCCAGGGGAATCTGGCCACCGGTCATTCGGATGTTGTAGTTGTTATAGATGACGTTAATGGCGCCGAACTTTTTATTTTTGGCGGCGAATTTGACACCGCTGATATTAAAATTATAAGCGCCGTCTCCTGATGCGGTCACCACTATCTGTTTCTCGGAACAGGACTCTTTGATCCCGTCACCAACTATGGCGCCGGTGCCCATACAAAAGATTGCATCCACTATGCCGTAAGCGTGGTAGCCCTGAAGATTGCCGCATCCTCTGTCCGCTGCATAAATGAGTTCATACTTGTCTTTGCCTTTAAGTTTCAGCTGGCGGTTAAACCGTCGCATGCCCTCACGCACGGACCAGGAAACCTTGGTATCCCCGCAGCCCGAGCAATTGGAAACCGGTCGCAGATAGGTTATCTCATCCGCTGCTTTGTCTTTTGGAGCAAGGTTTTGTTTGGAAGTCATATTGGTACCTCCTTTAACCATTCAAAATATGATCGATATAGGAAAACCGTTCGTATATCCTGGGTTCGTAAGGAATGCCTCGGTCCAAAACTTTTACTTCGAGTTCCCGACGGTTTACCAGCTCTAAGAGTTGAAGATATATTACCCGACCATAGCCCTCCTCGAATACATAGATCTTTTCGATAGGATGCTTTGAAACCAGATCCTCATAAAGGGCGCCGGGTTGGGGAAACACAAGGTTGCTCTTTATTACGACAATATCCCCGTATTTTTTTAAAAGACGATCCCTCAGAGCCGGATCGTCATCCACCAGTCGAAAGTCTTCCCTGAAGGGACCGTTCACTAGGATTATGACCTTGGGATCAGTGCCGTATTCCCTGACCCGGTTTCCCAGAAGTTCGAAGTTCTCAATAATCTTTTGTTTGAATAGGGGAATCAGTTTTGAATGAAATTTTCTTTCTCTGGGGCGGATATGGGGGCCGATGGTAACCAAATGTTTGGGGTCTCTTGTGAAGCCTTTTTGCCGATGATTCACCTCCATGTCCAGCTCCACCACCGGGTCTACGGAAACCTCCCGGTAGGAAAGATCATAGTTCATGATTACCGCAAACGGAACACCTAATTCCTCAAAGAGTCGATAGCAGTTCTTAACGGTCGTGTGGGCTGTGCTGGGGGAGTGAAGTTCCAGGGTAGGAATTCTAAAATGAAATCCGAAGAGGATTTTATTGTCCTGCATGGTCTGTGAAGATGTGCCCTGACGATCATCTCCTGAGGCAATACCCAAGCCTCCGGTATACGGAACAACATTAACCGCAACCCGAAGCGCATCCGCTGCAGTATTTGCGCCCAGGTGCTTAAACGAACACATCACTCGTGACCCTACGGGAATTCGCTTTTCCTTATCTTTGGCAAATACCGTATCGCCATAAACCAGGTCCCATTCTTTTTTGGTAAGGAACTCCCGCTTTTTAAAATCCCCTTTGCAGATTACGGCTCCCAGTGCCAGAGCAGCGGCGTTGTCTTCGTTGGTGGTCGTTCCCCAGTGAGCGGCAAGCTGATAGCCGGTTTGATCTAACATCTCACCCACCCTGATGGTGAAAGGATTTCTTTTGGGGATATTCCCCGCCAGTTGTTCGAAACTCCCCTGGAGGTCCGAAATGGGTGCTCCGGGATAACCCGTGGTCACTCGGACACCCGCCTCTAAGACTCCCCGGGCGATGGCCTGGTTGCCTGAAAGCCTCATTCTGCCCAAATCAAAACTTGCCTTAGTTTCCATTGGCTTACCTCTCTAACCGTATGATTCAATTATAAATTCCATTAGTTACCGTAATCTTTATATCACCCTATTCGGCTTCTTTCCCACTAAATATATTCAGCAAGAATTGTGCCAAAAAATTGTGTAGGCCTAATTATTGGAAATAAAACGATAAATTAGCATTACTATGCAGTGTGAAAATGATTGGGGCTTTTTGGACTAGAGGCAAAAATGTCTCATTATAATAAAAACAGGGCATTACTTGTTGATAGTGTAGATAATATTGGTTATGGGACAAAAAAATCCCAATATGGGATTATTGAATCCTGTACGATTTTATCTTTCTGAACAGTGTCCTGCGGTTGATACCCAGAATCGATGCGACCTTGGCTTTGTGCCAACGATGTTCATGCAGCAATTTTTCGATATATTTTTTCTCGAAACTTTCCTTGGCGGTTCGTAACTTTAGATTATTGAAGTTTTCAAGGATTAATTTTTCTGCGATAATTTCCGTTTTGACCGGTTTGGATTGTGATATATCCAAAAAGTCGATTTCCTTTAAAGTGATATATCGATGTATCGCGTTCTGGAGTTCCCGCACGTTGCCCGGCCAATCGTAGCTTTGCATGGATTTAATTATATCCTTGGGAATTGAGGGTATATTATCATCATCGCAATAGGCATGCAAAAAATGGTAGAGCAACAGAGAAATATCCTCTTTACGTTCTCTTAATGGCGGGATGGTGATGGGAATGATATGTATTCGATAGTAAAAATCCTCACGTATGGCGCCTTTTTCCACACAATCCTTTAAATTTTTGTTGGTGGCTGAAATAATACGTATGTTCGGTTTTTTGATTTCCCTGCTTCCTATGGGTGTATATCCCCCACCTTCAATTGCTCGCAACAATTTAACCTGCATGTTAAGGTCAAGCTCGGCCACTTCATCCATAAATAATGTTCCGCCATCGGCAATATCTAAATAACCGGGTTTATCAATATCCGCTCCGGTAAATGCCCCTTTTTTGTATCCGAAAAATTCACTTTCAATCAGGTTGTCTGGAATGGCGCCGCAATTAACGGTCACAAAATTCTTGCTGCCACGATTACTCAAATCATGAATGGTTTGAGCCACCAACTCTTTACCGGTGCCGGATTCCCCGTAAATAATAACATTGGCATTGGACAGGGCGGCTTTTAGAATGGTTTCATAGACATCATGCATTTTTTTGCTTTTTCCAATAATGCTGCCGAACTGGGTAGACCCTCTAAAAGAAGCTCTCAGTCGCAAGTTTTCCTCACGCAGACGGGCCTCGCTGATTCTCAGGGCCTCTTCATTTAGCTTTCGCTCGGTAATATCCACGTGGGTTCCGACAATCCGGATGGGCGTACCATTTTCATTTCGGTCAACAACCTTTCCTCTTGCCATAATCCATCGCCACCCCCCCTGATTTGTTTTCAAGCGGTATTCTACTTCAAATGAACCGAAGTTCTTTTTGGCATAATCATTAATTTTGTTGATTGCTGATTCCATATCTTCAGGGTGGATCAAAGTTTTCCATGTATTGAAACTCTGTGGCATTTCATAGGGTTTATAGCCAAGCATCGTATAGAAACAAGGATTGAAAAAAGCTTTGTTTGTAATCAGGTCCAAATCCCATAATGCATCGCTGGTAGCCTCCATGGCAAGATCAAGGCGCTTTTTACTCTGTCGAAGAGATTCTTCTGAATTTCGGTAGTCGGTAATATCTTCCCCTGAACAAACAACGTATTCAACATTTCCGTTGTCGTCCAGTTTTGGGGTTTTAATTGTCGATAATAATCGTTTTTCTCCTCTTCCATTAATAACCCATTCTTCAGTGTAACTCTTTACTTTTTCATCAAACACCTTCACGTTGTTGGCGATAAAAGTCTCAGCTTCCTCTTTACTCAAAATATCGTAAAGAGATTGGTATTCTATGTCTTTTTTTTCTAAGTTTAAAAATGCTGCATGGGCTTTATTAACAGCACCATATGTTTCTGCATTTACTAAATACCAGATTTGGGTCTGTATGTTATCTAAAAGTAATTCCTGTTCTTCTATTTTTTGTTTCAAAGATTGTTCCGCCTGCTTTCGGTCAGAAATATCCATAATCATAGCCAGCTTGGAAATAGATCCATCTGAATGGTATATGGGCGTGCTGACCACATAATACCAGTTCCCTTTTGGAGTTAAGACTTCACACCGAACGGTTTCACCTTTAAATATCCGGTCGTTAAGACACCATGGGCAGATAGAATTACGATTATGTAACGATTCATAACATACTTGCCCGGTAGCGTCATAACCGAGCTGTTTGATATAATGTTCGTTCATAAATTCAACGCGGTAGTCTTGGGAACATAAATATATCAGCCCATCAAAAGCTTCCACTATTGCTTCCAGCTGTAAGCCTTTTTCATGTAATACCGCCTTTCTCTCCTTACGCTGTTGATTCATTTTATCTGTTTGGTTAAACTCGGGTGTTATTTTTTTACAGATTGGTTTTTTTATCATTAGAACATCCCCCAGTTGTTATTTTAAGTAAGGATGCTAAAAAGGATGGTTTTCAGTGAACCGTCGAAGTAAATTGTATTATTCCCGATAGGAAGCATCTGTGTTATACGAATTTTATCACTTAACGGTTATCTTTTTCAAGAAATTTTATGTAATTGCGGTTGAATTTGTCAAAACATCCGATATTAAATATTGACAAATTTTTTTTATTCCAATATATTAACAATCGATTAGCTTGATCAAGGCGAATGTCAACAGGCCTTCCCACAAGGAAGGCCTTCACGTTTGGCTTGAAAGGAATCCTATCCTTCCTTCGCAGCCTTATCTTCCAAAAATGGAAATGTTTTACCTGTTAGAAATCCGTTTAAGACCCGTTCTATTGATACTGGCCATTATAGTGTCTTTAAATCGAGGCTAAAGATATTCCCGGGTATTGTGAGCGTCAAAGCAAGCTTTTTTAACATATTATCAATTTTAAAGAATTTATTACATCAATTCTAAAACCGAAAAAATCGATTATATCAGGATTTTTGCAACATGAGAAATTGATAAAACCAATGTAGGAGTAACGATCCATGAAACCACAGATAGACATATTCACTCTTTTAGATCAGCTTCCCTATCGCAGGAAGAAAGAAAAAGAAAAGATAGTTCAGTTGGACTGGCAGGCAGAGTGGGAGCGGTTCGATGCTAAAAAACTTTTTGAGTTTGACCTTGCCGATATTCCTGAAGAAAAATTAAGTGTTATTCGGAAGCGAAAAGAAGTCATCATGGACGGCAACTATGCGGCGCTTTCGATTCTCACCAGAATTGTCGACGGTCTCTGCGGCTATCCCATCACGCCGTCCACTCCCATTGCCGAAAATTTTGCCAGCGTTGCCTCTCAGGGCCAAAAGAACCTGTTTGGCTCTGAACTCATGTATTTTCAACCCAGTGATGAACTTTCCGCCATTGCTGCGGTGGAGGCCATGTCATCCCAGGGAGGACGTTACGTTGACAACTCTTCTTCCCAGGGATTGGTTTTAAAGACCAAAAACCTCTTTTCAGTGGCCGGCAAACGCTTGCCTGTGGTGATGACGATTATGGCAAGGGAGGTCAACAAAGGATCTTTAAGTATTCATTGTGGTCACACTGATTTTTACGGTGTTCGCAATACCGGTTGGGCTCAACTGGTTGCCGGGGACAACCAGGAGCTCCATGATCTTTTGCCGATAGCTTTTAAGACCGCCGAGCTGCGCCAGGTAATGCTTCCGTGTATGGTCATCGGCGATGGGTTTATCAAGTCCCATGCCTTAGAGAACATAAAAGTGCTTTCAGACGATTTTCTTAGGTATTTTGTCGGGCTTCCCAATAGATTATACCAGCCCGATTTTGAGCAAAAGACCTTAACCGGCACCTTTACCGACGTGGATCTTACCATGGAAGGTCAGGTCGCCCAGGATCTTGCCTACCGATTTATAAAAAGGGGGCTTATCGCCGCCATGAACATGATGAACAAAATCATGGGGACGAATTTAAAGGCGGTGGAATGCTACCGCACCGAAGATGCGGAAATGGTGGTTGTAATTCTGGGATCGGCGGCCGGTGTTCTCAAAGATATGGTCGATTACTACCGGGATGTGAAGGGAGTGAAAGTGGGGGTGGTTCGCCCGGTACTTTTCAACCCTCCCTGTTTTCAGGAGCTTGCCTATGGCATGCGAAATGCAAAGGTGGTCACCGTTCTGGAACGATCCGGCATGGCCCATAACCAGCTTCTTTTAGCGGATATACAGTCCGCACTCCAGGTTTCTCTTCGGGCCGGCCGCGAAGGCAGGCCGGAGCATAAAATCTACGGCCGTACCGACATGCCGACCCTTTTGCACGGGGTGTACGGACTGGGGAGCAAGGATTTTAACAAATACAACGCTGCTGCGGTTATAGAGAATATGTGGGCATGTTTTCAGGGAAAGACACGCAAGCATTTTCTCCGTGACTATTTTGTCGGAATTGAAGGACCTTATGCATTAGAGCCCAAACCACTTCCGGACTTCAAAAATCGTGAGCTTGGAATGACATTTATCGGCATCGGCGCAGAAGGCGTTAAGACAGCCTTAGAGACGGCGGCGCTTATTTATGCGGAAGGTAATGATAACGGCAAAAGATACATCCAGTCCGGTGCGAGATACGGTGCTGCCAGGAAAGGGGCACCGGTTTTTATGAACCTTAGAATCAGCTCTGGTCCGATTCGCAATTCCTCGGAGCTAACCGAGCACGATGTTCTTGCATTTTTCAATGATAAGTTTCTCTCCGGAGAGATTTTAAGGGATTATTTGGGAGGGCTGAATGAGAATGGTCTTCTTGTTATAAACAGCTCTAGAACAAAAGATGAAATCATGGGATCCTTTCCCCGTGAAATGCGCGAGCTTATTTCAAAGAGAAATATCAGAATAATCGTCCTGGATGCAACCCGGGCTGCTCTCAAGCATCTCAAACGGAACCTGCCCGGTGCCATGATGCTGGGTCTTATAAACGGTGAGACAAAGATACTTCCCGCCGATGAATTCGGAAATAGGTTTCAAAACATACTTGAGCAAAAACTGGGACCCAAAAAGGGCCGCGAGATTGTTGAATCGAATATTTCACTTTTAAATGAAGGGGCAAAACGGGTGGCCTCAACACCCGAACAAAATGCCGGGGCATTTGCCGGGATTTCGGAAAGCCAGAAGCCGGCAACGGTAGTTAAACCCGAAGATTTTGGCAAAGGATTCGGAACTGCCGGTTTGCGAACCAAGCTTTCCCCAAAAGATGAGATGGGTACCATCAAGCCCGTTAATCTGATCAAAAATTATCAGAAACAATTTGAGGAGG
Organism: Desulfobacterales bacterium; assembly: GCA_050117895.1. GTDB lineage: Bacteria > Desulfobacterota > Desulfobacteria > Desulfobacterales > UBA11574 > S5133MH16. Next base: position 8,946 of record JASFLX010000036.1, read on the forward strand.
ATATGGTTAAACCTATCCTGGAGGGTAAAAATGTTTCCTGGGATCGATTTTTGCCCGTGGTTCCGGCGGCCACCAGCAGGTTTAGAGACATGAGCTATATCGGGAGCCAGATACCGGTGTGGGATGCGAAAAAATGCATTGCCTGCGGCATGTGCGCTGCTTTGTGCCCGGATTCAGCGATCTATTCCACCATAACAGATAAGCCCATTCCGAACGATGCGGCCGACCATTTCAAAGTTTTCAAGAAACCGCCCAGGGGCATTCCCTGGGAGAGATGCGCCATGAACCTCAACGTTATTGATGCCGCCTGCAAAGGGTGCGGGGTTTGTTCCCAGGTCTGTCCGGTGAATGCCTTTACCATGGTGGACAAATCAAAACTAAAAGATACCGATTTTTTACCCAAAAAATACCAGGATCTAGACAATACTTACGATGCAGCTGGTTATGTGGACCGGATGGCCTTAAACCACCAGGTTCTCTTTGTTTTTTCAAAGCTTTATCCGGGGAAACATACATTGTGTCCGGGCTGCGGCGAGGGTACGATCAACCTGTTGACCTTTTTTGCATTAGAAAGTTTGCGCAACAGTCCCAAAGGGATCGAGACCTTCTACCAGGGGATCAAGGTTCTGTCGGATATAAACCGGCATGCCATAGATCATATGATCGACCGAGGGTTCAGCATCTACACAATCAATTCTACGGGCTGCAACCAGGTTTCCGAACTGGTCAATCCCTTCAACACCCGGATTTACCAGTCGGGTCACTACGGTTTCGGCACGGCATCTGCTGCTGCTCTCGGGGCTAAATTCAGTATGGACCAGGCATATCATAACGCTTTCAACGATGTATTGACCAAGATCATCGTTTTTGCCGGCGACGGCGCCATTTACGACATCGGCAACGGTCCCTTCAATTATGCTTTGGGCGAAAACTTCGATGTTACCTGGGTGATCTACAATAACGAAGGATACATGAATACCGGGGCTCAAAAGTCGGGCGCCACCCGTTTCGGCTGTGACCGATCAACATCTCCGATAGGGGTCAAACATGCCGGCAAGACCACCCTGCATCGTCGGATCGTCAGCCAGGCCACGGCAATTTCACATGTCTATTCGGCCAAACTCACCGTGGACAATCCGTTTTACGCCATCAAGATATTAAAAGAGGCCATCGCTTATTGCGGCCCGTCCGTGGTGGAATTTTTCTCATACTGTTCGCAGGGCCACCAGAGCCATGACTGGGCGGGTCCTTTAATCTCGAGGATGATGAATGAGGCCAGGAAATGGCAGATACAGGTCAGAAGACCGTTTCATAAGCTTGACATATCGGCCAACCCCGATCCGGACAAAACATATCCGGCCAAAGGGAAGTCGTTTAAAAAGGGTATCAAAAGAGAGCCGGCCACTTTCTATGATGTGGTGAGTATGCTGGGTCAGTACAATCGTCATATCAAGGTTCAGGAAGGTGACGTAATTCCTGAGCTTGTCTTTGTAAACGAGACCGTATCTCTTTTTAGATGGTTCAGAAACCAGTACCTGGCCGGTTACCGTGATACCATGCCGACGGAAGAGGAAGTGGAGCAAATTGTTGCTGAGCGCTACAAGATATAGAGGCGCTCTTCCGCCTCAATCTGACGTGTTTTTGTGGAGTTCGTAACTTTATTGTAACTTTATTTTTTCGCGAACCCTTACGAATTTGTCAATGTCGCTTGTTTTTTTTTAAATAGGGCGCTGGCTGCAACCATTTGTTTTTGTTGCTATCGTAAAACCATTTGTCCGGGAATCCCCGACGTTTGAGATAGGAAGGATTTTCAGCCCAGTAGATAAGCTCTAAATATGCCTGGTGAATTCTTCTGAATGTATCTGTTTTTCCTCCAAGGTCGGGATGGTGTTTTTTTACCTGAAGCCGGAATGCACTTTTTATTGTCTTTTCAAGTTCCGGAGAGCTTAAATCCGACTTATCAAGCTTCAAGTACATCAGCGACGCCTTTTTAACGGCGGGAATTTTTATTTCCGGCGGCATTACAGAACAGAATGCAGGATCATTGCGTTTTGCCTTTTCGAGCAAAAAACGAGTGGCAAGATAGTTTCGATTGGTTCGTTTTTTTTCGGCCCACCATGTATTTCCAAGAATATCGGACATAATACAGTAGTCCTCGGCGGGTTTTTTCCCGATCGAACGAGGATAGATAAAGCTAAAGATTTCTTTGGAATTATAAGGAAGAACATCCATAACGATCATAATGTCAGTAAAATAAAAGGTCGCGTAGCGGGTATTTAATGTCTTGAGCAAACCGGTTCTTAAATTAAGCGCATACCTGAGCTTCTGTCGGCATTCAATAGAACAATACTTTCGCCGGCCAAGATTTTCATCTGTACCGCAGGAGAGACATCGCCTTTTAATCCGATGATCCGAACAGGGTGTTTTTTTTTGTATAGAAGTTTTCATGAAAAATGCGGTATATTGCGAGACTTATTTTTTGATGTATCCCCACTTAACCAGACGTTGATAGGCATATTTTGCCTTTTCGCCCTGGTTAACAACTTGAAGATATTTATAGTAATCGTTGGCCGATTTTTTGATATGCTGCATTCCTTCCAGAGACAATCCCTTAAAAAAAATTATGTTCGGATTACCTGACAGTAAATTTTCATAATATTTAAATTCTTCATATGCTGAGGCGTAATCTTTTTGCTTGATTTTAGTAAATCCGGAAAGATAATATGCCTGACCCTCCTGTGGATAGACCATTTTTGCTTTTTCTGCAAAGGATCCGGATTCGGCATAATGTTTCTGGGCCAATTGGCATTTAGACATCATGACAAGTCCCGCATAATCCTCAGGGGTTTGCTTCAAGGCTTTTGAAAAATGGATTTCGGCTTCACCATATTTGTTCTTGGCCATCAGGGTTTCGCCTTTTTGTAATTCTTCGATGGTTAATTTAATTTTCCGCAGTTTCGCCGTATGGTCCATGTAGCGATCTCGGTACAGGGAAAAGCTCTGCGAAGACCGGTATTGTGTATCCACGGCTTCCACAGCAGTACGGTACCGCTCATCGCTCATAGGATGTGTCGCAAACATCAATTCAATGGCACTGGGCTTATATTTGGACGTGCGTCTCAGCATATCCATCAGTCCCACAAATCCCTTTGCGTTATATCCGGATCGAACCATATATTCTAATCCCAGGGCATCGGCTTCGCGTTCGTTATCTCTGCTGTAGGATGCGAGGAGCGCTCCGGCGCCGACCATCCCCAGTTGTGATGCCAGCTTGCCAAGGCCGGAGCTTTGGGTCCCTACAACTGTTGAGAGACCCCCGACAAAGAGGTTTATCAAGGTACTTTTAGACATCTGTTCAGCAGTGTGACGTGCATTAACATGACCGAGTTCATGGCCCAGCAGAGCCGCAAGTTGTGCTTCGTTTTCAAGGTCCAGCAGAATTCCCCGGGTTGCAGCGATGCTTCCCCCGGGAAAGGCATAGGCATTCACATAGGTCGCATTTACGCCTCGGAACGAATAGGGCATGTGGGGACGGTGGGTTCGGGCGGCTAAGGTTTTGCCGGTTTGATTGATATAATTATTAAGGGCGGTATCCTGCAGAGGACCGTAGTCCGAGGAGAATTGATGGGGGGAGTTTTGTTTGTCGATCTTAATTTCCTGATCTTCCGATACCATCATGAATTGAGGTTTGCCGGTCACCGGGTTTGCTGCACACCCGACCATAAAACCTGCTGCGGACATCGAAGAAATCCATAGAAATTCTCTGCGGGTTATGCCATATTCCGTGCGGTTTTGTATGTGTTTACTTTGCATGTTTGTTTCCTTTGGATGGACACTATTTGATACCCTTTTCTTTTTTTATCACTTCATAGGCTGACTGGATTTCACGGAATTTATCACTGGCAAATTTTGCAAATTCTTCAGGCAACCCCTTTGATGCGATTTTGTCAGGGTGATAATCAGACACAAGCTTTCGGTATTGTTTCTTTATATGCTCATTTGAGTCGTTTCTGTTACATCCAAGGACCGCATAATATTTCTCAACATCCTGGATATATTTTGATTTTAGTTTCCTGTATTTTTCATCGTTGAAATTAAATATCCTCACAGCGGACAGGATAAGCTTCTCTTCGTTTGGGCTCAACGTGCCGTCAGCAACAGAGACTCTGAGTAATATATCTATCATAAGGTCGAGCATTTGGTATTGAGATCGAAATTGGTTGTAAAACTGGCCGGCAAAAGCATTAAAGTTCTCTGGAGAATCAATAGCGGTATGAAAAATGTTTGTGGCCAGTCGTTTACTTTCAGGGTTTAGGTTCAAGTCGTATACCATAAAATTTTCAACGGCATCTATTTCTTCTTTTGATACCCGGCCGTCTGCTGTGGCAAGCTTTGCGAGCATGGAAAACGCTGCAACGAAAAAGGTGAACTGGGCCTCTTCACCGGCTGAAAGACGGGCTCGTTCTGTTGTGTAGTAGGTTTGACCGCCGGTATCAAACGCATGTCCAAGTGCAGCACCGGCAATTGCACCTAGAGGACCGGCCATAGCAAATCCTATGGTTCCTCCGATTACCTTTCCGAGAAAACCCATAAACTTCTCCTTTTTACCTTCTTAAGAAGCAACCTTAATACCCCATTGAATCTGTTCTAAGAATATAATGAACGGGGATAATGCCTCGAAACCTTTGCAAAACGCTCCCTTTTGCCCAAGCCCTGCGTTAGATCCAAATTTTAACCCGCCACCGAATTTTGGCGGATTAATCCTCAAAATACTCAATGTGTTCAAATAACATATTTTTGTCATGTTTCCAAACCTGAAATTATGACATGAAATGGAAACTTTTTTAGCTACTGTTCGTGACATTTCTGCTTGGCCGGCACGGCCAGGCTCAGGTAGTTGTCGTTTTCTTGGAACATCAGCTTTTTATCGACCATCATCTTTAAAAAAGGTTCAATTTTGTCTGCAGCCACAGACGGGAAACGGGCAAGGATTCTTTTTAACGACCGGTGCTGCCAGCAAAACAGATAAATCGCCCGTGACGTCCCCTTCAGGCGGTGTGTCAGGGATTGGCCGTCGAGTCTTTTCTGGCGTATGATCAGAAAGTTTCCGCCGTCACGAAAGCTTAAGATGTTCTCATATGTTGGGCTCCTATGGAGTTCCCCATACGTTTTTTTCCAGGCTTCCAGCTTTTTTTTGACCGGCTTCCATAGTTTTCTTTGTCTCACGAGGTCACCTCGATAGGACTGAATGATAAACCGCATGGATTTAAAAACATCAGGTGGAAATATGGCCGCATAGTTACTGTGGTTACAAACAGATTTGAGTCCGAAGTTTTCAGGGTGTTGCCATACGGGGCTTCCCAGCCCGAGCCAGAAATGAACAATCTTTAGCGGACGAAACCACAGAACAAAATCCAGGTTTCGGAGTGTTTCGTCCACATCCTCCGGGTCGCTTCCCGGAAAATAGAGTATTAGATTCGATGAATTTTTAATGCCCATCATTTCGCAATGTTTCATGATTTCAACATTCTGAATTGTCGTGGTTCCCTTATTGAGTTTCTTAAGGAGCCGTGTGCTGAGTGCCTCTATACCGATTTGGACCTCTTGCATTCCGGCGGCCTGCATGGCTTTCAATACGGGTTCCGACGTGGTGGCCCTGATTTCTCCGAACAGGCGAAAATCCTTTCCCAGCTTTGAGATGTCATTAAAAATATCCCGGGATGTTTTCAAAGGGAGGAGGTTGTCCATAAAGGCAACGGAAAGTGTTTTGTACTTCGTGGTCAGATGATCAATCTCCGAAACCACCTGTTCCGGTTTTTTTGATCGATAACCGGTCCACTGGAGGTTGAGATTGCAAAAGGCACATCCTGTATATCTTTGACCTTCTTGTTTGCGGCGCCACCAGCAACCTCTTGAAATTTCCATGGGAAGTGTTGGAAAGAAAGTTTTATCCGGTCCGAACGATTGAAGCAATTCAAAGTAGTCGTCGTAATCCGGAGGAACAAGATCGGATAACGAATTCATCTGATGAAACGCGGCCGGTGTTTTTTTTTCATCGGACTTTGGTGTGATAATTCCCTCAAACGGAGGCATTTCTTTACATTGCGGATCGTTAAGATAAGCAATCAATCGGTTCAGGGGAAGCTCACCTTCACCGTTGATCGCAATATCAATTTCAGGAAAAAATTTAAACAGGTTCCGAGTCGCCTCACCGGTGAACATGGACCCGCCCACGACAATAAAAAGATTCGGGAATAGCTTTTTAACCTGCCTGATGAAATAAAGCGAAGAAGTTAGCTGGCAAAGACATATGGAAAAACCCGCCAAACCATATTCTCCCCAGTCAATGGTATGTATAAAAGTCTCAGAAATTTTTTGAATCTGTTTGGTTAAAGTTTCAAAAGGAATTTTACGCAACAAAGATTTACCGGCAGTTTGTTTATAAAAGATTTTTTCTATATGTTCACGTCGCTCCGGATATAACAGAGCGGCATAAATGGTTTCCGCAAGCCATGTCCGCTCGGAAATTGCTTGATAGCGTCTATATCCGATGTCCTCGGCGACTGTTAAATAAAAATGATGCGCATCCACCTTCAGGTCAGGAAACTTTTTTTTTAGATAGGATTTCAGCGTGCCGATTTGAATTGAAGGACGGCTGTATAGGGGCCAGGGCGCGGATACCAGAACCACTTTGTTGAATGGAAGATTCTGTCTTAATTTCATTTGCTGTTTGTATGTTAAAGATAAATTCTTTATGGAAAATATGGGTTAATTGCTGATCATGATGTCGTGTGCTTTTGATCCGCAATTTAAAACAAGGTCAAGTGCGGACAGGTTGAGAATAAAACTCCCCCAGAGTTGAGGATAAACCAGTGATGGTGGTTTAACATCCGTTAGTCGAATCCCCGCTTCTTTGAACCTGTCTTCATCGAAGTATTTTCTGGCAGCGCTCTGGGCCAAAAACTGCGATGCTCCCAATCTCCTGCACATCTCTATGAGAAGCTCGTTTCCTTTTGCCTTTATTTCTAGTTCGGACAATAAAATGATCTCTGTTTCAATCTGAAGATGTTTCATCAAATAACGGATGATCTTAAGATTAAAATCGATTAGTTTTTCGAATTTTGTTGAAAAAATCTCCTCTAAAAAAGTTAGATGGTCCTTAATATATGGAGCTTTTGCATAAGCATGTCTCAAGCTTTCCAAATGTTTTTTTGCCCATCTACCGTCGTGGTTTATCCTGACAGTGTTGATTTTTTGCAAACCCAAGCCTTTCTTTTTTACAGGCAATGTCATCCATAGGCTTCCCTGGTCGTTTTTAAATCTGTTTCGAGTTGTCCAGGTGGTTCCCCTGGGGAACTGAACGTCATCCAGAATTACAAAAACGTCAGAAAGATAAGTTTTGTAAAAAAAACCGGGATACGGAAAATAATAAGGCTGATTTGCAGATACAATCATTTTTTCAGTTGACTTTTTTCAATATTATGACCCATATAATTTTAAATTAAAGATTTTTTCAAAAACAAGGGGAAAATTTTAATGGACATTGAGGATATTTACAATCTAATTCCGGACTTTCAATGTACTGATGGCTGTCATGAATGCTGTAAAAACTTTGGCGTGCCTTCCAGAACTAAAGTTGAGGATGAACGGCTTAAAGCGTTCCTTCAAAAAAACTCAATGAAACCTGGAATGGCTCATGGAAACACCTGCCCCTATTTAAATGAAACCGGTTGTTCTATCTATCCTGTCCGGCCGTTGATCTGTCGTCTGTACGGAACATCACCAAATTATCGATGCAAAATGAAAGTTGCGCCGCTCAGGCTTCTGCATGAAGACGAAGAAGCGGAAATCTTCCATTTATACCGCACCCATTTTTTCTAAATCGTGACGGTCTCGTAAAAAGTCCAACTTCTGCGTTGTGCTGCATTTCGCAATCATTCAACGTACGAAAAGTACGCCTCATGATTACAAAATTTGCACGCCTTGAATTTGAACTTTTTACGAAACCGTCTAAATCGGACTTTTTACGAGTTCAT
>JASFLX010000037.1:0-16875 GCA_050117895.1 Desulfobacterales bacterium
CAACAAAATAGCGGGATATATCCACCATGCAGGTGTCTTGGTCCATCACGATCATGCCGCCGGACCCCATCATGGAGCCCACTTTGGTCAGCTCATCAAAATCGATGCCCAAATCCAGGTATTTTTCCGGAATACACCCTCCTGATGGACCACCGGTTTGAACGGCCTTAAATTTTTTCTTTTTAAGAATACCGCCGCCAATGTCAAAAATAATAGTACGCAAACTGGTTCCCATGGGAACTTCTACAAGACCCGTATTCATCACTTTTCCAACAAGAGAAAATATTTTGGTTCCTTTACTGCCCTCGGTGCCGATGGAAGCATACCAATCTGCACCATTATTGATAATCACCGGTACATTTGCCCAGGTTTCCACATTATTGAGCAGGGACGGGTTTTGTCGAAAGCCTTTCTCCACGGTATGAATATATTTGGCACGGGGCAGCCCGGGGTTGCCTTCCAAAGATGCCATCAAGGCCGTGGATTCACCACAAACAAAGGCGCCGCCGCCACGGCTGATAAAAATGTCAAAATCAAACCCGGTGCCGAGAATATTTTTACCCAAAAGCCCCAGCTCTCTGGCCGACTCCAATCCCATTGAAAAGTTTTTTACCGCCAGCGGGTATTCATGGCGAACATAAACATAACCTTCATTGGATCCAATGGCCAGAGCGCCAATGATCATCCCCTCCAGAACGCTGTGGGGATTGCCTTCTAAAAGGCTGCGATCCATATAAGCACCGGGATCGCCCTCGTCTGCATTGCAGATAACATAGCGTTCGCCTTCATGTTTCCGGCAGGTTTCCCATTTGATTCCCGTGGAAAATCCGCCGCCGCCGCGACCCCGAAGCCCTGATTTTTTGACTTCATGGATAATTGTTTCCGGCGACATATCGAAAAGGGCTTTCTCTAACGCCGCATAACCACCCACCGAAAAATAATCTCGGATGTCGGTCGGGTCGATGATACCGTTATTACCGAAAATGATTCTCTTTTGGAGTTTATAAAAAGGCACATCTTCTTCATGGGTAAATTTCTTTTTCGTAACCGGATCTTTGTAAATCAGCGATTTGACCAGCTCCCCGTTCTTTACCGTGTGTTCGACAATCTCGGGAATGTGTTGTTCCTGAACCTGGGGATAAAAGATACCTTCGGGATGGATGACCATGATCGGCCCCTTCTCACAAAAACCATGACATCCCGAAAGCTTGACTTCCACTTCATTTTCCAATCCCTGCTCGGCCAGTTCCGCCATGAGTTTTTCATGCACTTGTGCCGTACCATAGGCGCCGCAGCCCGAACCCGCACACAGTGAAATTAATTTCTTTTTACTGTCCTGAAACTTTGATTGAAGTGAATTTCGTAAATTTTTTAGGGCTTCTCTATTTTCTAATTTTGTCATGGTCTGGTATAGCCTCCATGATACATGCCGTTAAGAAACACACTATTCGTAGGATTTGATCGTTCCCAGGGCACTGGCACGGTCGAGGCCACCGTGAGTTTTCTGATTTACGGTAATAACAGGTCCTGATGCGCAACAACCAACGCAACGCACCCCCTGCAAGGTAAACAAAAGATCATCCGTGGTTTGGCCTTCCTTAATGTGTAGATGTTCTTCCAAGGCATCCATAATTTTATCTGCTCCGCGAACATGGCATGCCGTACCGGTACACACATTAACAATATATTTTCCTCGGGGCTCCAAACTAATGGTTTTATAAAAAGTCGCCACGCTGTAAATCAAACTCTCTTTTACCCCTAACTTGTCGACCAAAACAGGAACCACGTCCGGAGGCACGTAATTATATATATCGCTGATATCCTGCATGATCATTAACAAGGCTTCGCGGTTGCCGTTATATTTCTCAATTATTTCATCTACCTTTTGCCAATCAATCTCTACCAAATGCTCCATGGGCATTGAACCTTTATCTTTGGGTACCATGATTTTATATGTATGCCCCTCCTCACATTTTCCTCACAAAACAATAAAGCGGGCTATAATTTCATGAGAAAAAAATGGCAGCACCAAATGAAAACCGTATGTCGCGAGGTGAGTAAAAGATTTAACTCTTCGCTTCATACAACACCGGGCAGTTTTCGATACAATCACCACACCCGGTACAAAGATCCATATTGATACTGCGCGCACGCTTTCTGACTTTTACCTTGAAATTTCCCTCCTCGCCGGAAACGCTCTCCAATTCCGAGAAGGTCAACAATTCTATGTTGGTGTGCCGGCCGACCTCGACCAGTTTGGGTGAGATAATTCACATGGCACAGTCATTGGTGGGAAAGGTCTTGTCTAATTGTGACATCATCCCACCGATGGACCCGGACGTTTCAACCAGATAAACATAAAAACCGGAATCCGCCAGATCCAATGCGGTCTGCATTCCGGCGATTCCGCCGCCAACCACCATTACGGCACCTGTTTTTTTATTCGACATTCTCTTCTCCTGATTCTACCCTAAATGATCGTAAACAACATGAGAAAAAATTTTATGTATTCGATCAATTAGGGCTCTAAAAAAGATGTGACACCACTGATATCGAGTTGATTCATATGGATTCCAAGGGCTTTTTCGTCCATGCCCATGCACAACCCGAGCAGTTGCGGATAAAGAACCGAAGCCAGGGGATCGTTTCCATTTTTAGAGACCATCATTTTTTGAACCGTATCAAATTGCAGATGGCAATAGGGACAGGCGGAACACAAATAATCGGCGCCTGATTTTTTGCCGGATGAAATTTTTTTCTGGGTTAAATTCATGGAAAGATCGTCATTAAACCCCAGTACGGGAGCCCCGCAACATTCCAGCTTCCGGGTCCAGTCAACACTCTTGGCACCCGTCACCTCCACGAGATTGTCGAATATAGAGGGGGCAACCGGGTCGTCAAACCGGGTGATCTTGCTGGGGCGCAAGGCATGGCACCCGTAATGAGTGGCAATTTTAAAATCTTTGTATTGCCGGGTGATATTGCTTTTTAAGGTATCCAAACCCACATCGTGATACAACGCCGAAAGGAAATGTTTAATCTGTATCTTTCCGGTATACTCAAGACCTTTCTGAGCAAGCAATCCATGGACTTCTTTTTGAAGCGATCCGTGTTCCTTCAAGATATGTTCCGCTTCTTTAAGCGTGCCGAAACAACATTTGCAAAGCGCCAATATATCGAGTTCCGCTTTTTCAGCCAGTGCCAGATTGACGGCCGAAGACAGGAGGAATGCTTTTTGGTCCACATTGCGCATGGGATATCCGCAGCAACCAAATTCGCGAATATCTTTCAGTTGTACGCCGACCTGCCGTAATACCGCTCTGGCAGATGTATCATACTGATCGACCCGTGCAGGGATATTACACCCCAAAAACAATGCATATCTCATGTGAATTTCCTTCTTAATTTTTGAGCGTTCAACTGATTTAGTCGGCACATGGCTCATGCTGCTTCCAAATCAGAGGAATTTTCTTCGGAAGACTTCCGGACGTTATTTGCGGCAATATTTTTTAACTGAAAGAAAATATCCGTGACCTCTACGTTTTGGGGGCAATTTTCCTGGCACTGATAACAGGTGACACAATCCCAAAGCATCCGGGGCCCGGTGGCCATCTCCACCAGTCCCAAACCCAGACAGTTCATGATCTGATGGGGCAGCAAGCCGAGCGTTTGCAGCGGATTCTCATATTCGGCCACTACCGGACACACCGTGGTGCAGGTCTGACAGCCGAAACAGTATGAGAAGGTGCCGGTGCTCGGCAGCTGATTTAATTCCACGATTTCTCTGTCCTTAAAAGAAATGGGCATGCTTGGATCCATTACCTGCTCAAACTTGCCGGCAACGGCCCGATTGGCATCTGCCAGGGGTCGGCCATAATCTTCTGTGGATATATTTTCCCGATGAAGGCCCCGGTAAAAAGAAAATGGAGAAAGAAGCAGCGGTTCAGGATATCCTCTTTGAACCAGATTTTCTCTCACATTGAACCACAATTCTTTAAGATTGATCCCTGCAGGACAAACCACGGTGCAGCGATCACAATTGGTGCACAGATAAACCCCTTCCTGAATGGCACTCAGTTTCCGATCGCTCAGTTTTTTCCCGGCCGCCAGGGTCTTGAGAAACGTCATTTTTTCCGACGGCAAAATATAATCGTTTCCCCGGACATCGAACGCCGACGCGGCGGAACACCTCAGACTGCAAGTGCCGCAGTGCATACAGGCATCCAATTCCATAACTTGCCGGGTGGCGATATTTGCCGGATCGGATGTATCCTTTTCCATGACCGCATTGGCCAGCAAACTTACCGGTGTGGCAAAAATATGGAACATTTTACTGAAAGGAAGATAGGCCAGGCCCATAAAACAGGCGATAAAATGGATATACCACAAAATCGTAGAGGTCCCCGCCCGATCCAGTGCCAAAGCCACCGGTGTGATGATTTTAGCCGTGGCATAACCGGTAAACGCCCACTGAGGAGCAGAATGACAGTCCATACAGCTGGCCTCGTGAAGGTCTTTACCCATTGACAAAACGTCTTCGTCAAAGGGCGCCTGTACGTTGGGAGAGACCGTGCCAAAGTTCTGAACCCAGTAGCTTTCAAGCGCCGTGATTTCTTCCGGGTCTTCAAGATCAGCATAATCTTCCAACATGTACTGATACTCGGTATAGGATGTTATTTTTGCACCCTCCAAAACAATTCCCGAAATCAGAATTACGGCCAGAATAATAATGGCATAATAATCCATGGCGTTTGTTTTCAGACGGGGCACTTTAAGAATGAACCGCCGAAATATAGCGATACCGATTCCCACAATAACCATGAACCCGAACAGATCTCTTAAAAACATAAAGGGATTGACCGTCGAATAGTAATTCGTGAACAACGGTTCGGAGATAAAATTTTCAAGGGCATGCATCAGAAGAAGCAGCATAAAACCAACATAGATTAACATGTGCATGACCCAGCGGAGAAAATCTTCCTTGAGAATTTTTACCTGCAGAACCACATCAAGAATAAACACTTTGATAAGGGTTAGAATTTTTCCACTGAAAACAACCCCTAAGATCCCTTTAACCGCTGAAGACACCCTCTCTAATGTTGAAATCCGTTTGGCTGAAATTCCGATTGTGCGTGAAAACCAGGTCCAAATCTTGATAATCAAGCCCAGGGCGAAGATGATAAGAGAGGCATAAAGAAACGCCGTAAATACCATAAAAAACTCCTTGATTTCAGCTATTTAGTGCCCTTCATAAATCTATAATGGGCACAAATTAAGTTTCCAATGCAGAAATTAGCAGTTTTTCGCAAGGTCAAAGAAAACAAGGAATTACGCGGAGGCGTACAAGTGGTACGTCGCACAAGTAATTCCGCAGATTGACGCAGAGATTGCGGAAAAGGGCAATTTCTGGATTGAAACTAATTAAAACCACAAAGTGTCATAATAAATCAAGCATTTTTCTCACCACGCAAATTGATACTCCGGCATAATAGTTCACGAACATTCGGTCGGTTTTACTGAAAGATTTGGGCCCAATAATTTGATCTTTTCGATAAACATGATACCGACCTTTATTCGAATTAAAAACTGATCTTGATTCCTGCCGCTAATTTATACAGGTCATCGCTGTCATAATTGTCGCTTTCCGCAAGATGATCGGCTCCGTCGCCGGCGAAAAGATAAGCGGCATCTATTATCAAATCAACGTGCTTGTTTAGCGTGTAAGCATACCACAGGTCAATTTCGTATCCGAGATCATCATCCGATTCATTGGATTTTAATTCCAGATCTTCTGCGGTCATGAGATACCGAACCGCAGCCCTGAGGTAGTTTTTCGCACTAATCTGGTATTCACCCTGGATGGCATAGTTGATCAGTCCTTTATCCATAATATACGGCGCATCCGAGATGAACCTGTCACAGTCGGACATAATGGAATCCTTAAAAAAGATTGTGCCGATTTTGACGTCTACATCGATGGCGTCAAAATTTTCTGCATCGTCGTCATTGGCATCATCGTCGCCGCTGACATAGAGAATGTTTCCGGAGATCTTGAATTTGTCGCTAACCTTGAACCCAACGGTCAGGTTGCCCAGCCAGGCGGATCGGTCAAGATCATCGATTGTGGTGTCGTCGAAATCAATGTCTCCGCCCTGATAAATGAAGTCAAAATCACCGAAAAGTGCTCCCTTGTTATACTTACCGGTTAGACCGAGGTAATAGTATTCGCCATCGTAAAAATCACCCTGCTCTGTATCATCTTTATCCAGATCCGTATAAATCCCGAAAAATCCCAGCGTGGTGTTTGGAGTCAGTTTGTTGTCCGCCTTAATTACAAAATAGTCGTTGTCTCCTTCAATGTTGGCGGTTGTGTCATCTTCACCACGGTACCAGCCCGCCATTGTTTTCCAAGCCCCGAAATCACTATGGTAGGTGAGGCCCGGAGCGGTTTCCGTCCATACCCAGTGATTGATCTTGGTGGGCTGAAGGCCGGCCCGGATTTTGCCTCCGACAACTGGCATGACCACTTCAGCATAAGCAAACCGGGTCTCCTGATTCTCTGGGTCACCAGAGAGGTCAAAATCGTCGTTGCCCCAGTTATCGGTTCCCACCTCCAGCCCGTAAACCACCTTGGCCAGTCCGTCATCGGTTGTGCCTTCAAATCGAAGCCTTGCCTTGGTAAGGCCGAAGAAGGCATCGTCGTTTTCGCTCATGACATTATACATTGAATCTGACATGCCCTTACTATTCAGGCCGCCGTTATAACTGAAGTAATCGGTTGGACCACTTTTTTGGGGACCCTTCATAGCGTCATAGCTATCGGTGACCCCGACCACCTGCCACATTTTCCCATGGAAATCAAACTTGAATGCATATGACGTTCCCCCAATCGCCAGTGATAAAACTGCTGCTACCATAAGATTAAACCAACCTTTTTTCATCTTTTCCTCCACTGATTTCCTGTTTAAAAAAATTAATGCTTCATTAATTCCCTGTCGAAAAATTTATGTCTTTCCCTCCTTTATTTGTTATATTTTTTCAGCCTTAGTCGATGGGTTTGTCGACATATGTCTTTGCAAGACGCGGAACCAGGGGAGTCAGTTTTTTTCTTGCGTAGAGTTTGGCACAGGTCGGGCAAAGATCATGATGTTCCTTTACATTTATGTGAGATTCCTCACGATGCTCCACATGTTTCATGAATTTAGGCGTAGCAAACTGTTTTCCACACATTTCGCAGTTTAACAGCGGGTGCCTGGCGATGATTTGATCACCCACCATCATCGTTCTCACGTTACCCTTATCTATTATCTTTATTGCATCTGTCGGGCAAATATTGGCACAGGTGCCGCAACCAATACACTCCCCTTTGTCCGAAGGAACCACAAAATTCCGGCCTTTCCTATTGACAATTTTCAGCGCCCTGGCACCGATAACTTCTTTGCAGACTCTTACACAGAGACGGCAACGGATACACCCATCCGGCACAGAGCCCATGGTCAGACCAAATTCCGCCCCTATTTTCATGAGTGCTTTTGATTGGGGAGCCATTGTGAACAGACGACCCAGTGCCCTGTTTCTATGCTGATGTATCATGGCACTCTCAGTGGTTACATCCAGGCCTTGTTTTGTTTTGACCGCACATGCCAGCTTGACGGCATGGGGTTTGCCTTTTTCTTTGATTTCCACGGCACAAAGTTTACAGGATGCAGCAGGCGTAAGGGATGGATGAAAACAAAGGAACGGAATTTTGATATCTATTTCTTGAAACACTTTGAGCAATCTCTGCCCTTCTTCTACCTTATGTTCCTTTCCGTTAATTGTTATTTTAACCATAGAAGCAACTCCCCTATTTATGCATGGTCTGTCGTCCGTTTCAGCTATCGACGAATTACTGACCACTATTTTCCAAAAGACGAATACAATCCTGGGGAAATCGATGGGTCCCTTTACCCTCCAAACTGATCTCAATTAATGCATCCGGATCATTAATGGCGGTATCCGGATCAACGATAATGCCATGGCAACCGATATATTCATCCATATAGGTTTCCCATCCTTCATCTTGGGACTTTTTAAATATTTCAACCTTTTGACCTCTGCGAAAAACCATTTTATTTCTCCTTATGGCCGGTGGTGATTTCATCCATTACAGTTAAAGGACTACAAGTTAAAAGTGTCTAAAGTTTACCCTGTTTAATGCTTGTCCAATTCCTCCGGGGTTATGGTGACCCTTCGCTCCGCTGATTTTATATAATTGGCGAATTTTCTTCACTTTAGCTCACTTTAAACTTTAGTTCACTTCAAACTCTTGTAGCTATTCTTAAGATAGAGCCGGAAAACTCTGACCTGGCCCAAAGGACTCGTTTTTTAGGGCAAAATAATCCACAACCCATCGAAAAAGCGGTATGGATCAGGCAGCTCTATATATGAGAGGGGGGAACTTTCATTTTCGAAACGTCTGTGGTTCCCTTTCTGGCGCATCTCTTACAAATAACCCGGTCATCAGTGGCTGCAACGACACCCTGAATCTTTTCCTTAATATAATCGTGGTACCTGGCCGGTCCTAAAACCGCACCGCATATCTCACAGTACTCCAGCTTTTGACGGTTTAATATGGTTCCGCACAGAGAAAGAATTCTTTCACCTCTTCTGTCTTCCATTATCATGGCCCCATTGGGGCAGTTGGTGGCACAAGCCCCGCATGTAATGCATTTTTCTTGAGTAACCCTGAAATCGGTTTGAACCGGGTGATCAAAGTCCAGATATCCCAGCTTCAAGGCATCAATTTTCATCTTATCCCGGCATATTTCAACACATTCTCCACAGCGACGGCAAATGTCGCATCTCAGACATCGCCGGGCCTCTTCTCTGACCATATTCTCAGAATAGCCCAGTTCTACCTGTTGGAAGGTCACCCGTCTTCTATCGATATTCAGCAAAGGCATCTGTGGTGCTTTCAAAATCATCTTGGTGCTTGCCGGTACTTCCAAACATTCCTCTCGACCCCGCCGGATGGGGACCGGCGGCATTTTGGGTTGGGGTATCCCGGACAGATAACGGTCAATGGCCTCTGCCGCCCTCTTTCCCCCACCGATGGCTTCAATAACGGTTGCCGGGCCGGTAACCGAATCTCCTGCAGCAAAAACACCTTCTTTGGAGGTTTCCATGCTGACCATATCTACCTTGATCGTATTCCGTCTGGTCCAATCAAGATCTCTAAGAGACTCCATGCCCGTGTGATCGACCTGCTGACCGATTGCAGTGATTATGGTGTCCGCCTCTATGAAAAAATCACTTCCAAGAACCGGCACCGGATATTTTCTGTTGCTGTCCTCTCTGGTAACAATTTCAGCCCTGTGACAGTGAAGGGCGGTTATATGGCCATTTTCACCCACGATTTCGACCGGAATGGTCAAGAATGAAAGATTTATTCCTTCTTCCTCTGCTTGCTCCACTTCCTCTTCATCTGCAGGCATATCAACGCGTGACCTCCGGTATGCAATGGTCACCGCTTCACTTCCGAGCCTCAGGCATGTTCTGGCAGCGTCAATGGCAACATTTCCTCCTCCAATAACGACAACTTGCTTTCCGGGAACATGGCGATCGCCAAGGGCAACATTTTTTAATAATTTTATGGCATCGACAACTTGCGGAAATTCTTCTTCTCCCGGAATATTCAAGGTATACGATTTATGCGCACCGATAGCAAAAAACAAGGCATCAAATCCCTCGGCTTTCAATTGCTCGAATGTAACCTCCGTGCCGAATCGGGTGTTAAATACGAATTCAACCCCCAGTTCCTTAATCATGTTTACTTCACGATCAATAACTTCCCTGGGCAGCCGGTAACGAGGAATCCCGACCATCATCATTCCACCGGGCACCGGCAATGCTTCGATGACCCTGACCCGGTACCCTTTAAGGGCAAGATAATAGGCGGCACTCATCCCACCGGGGCCTGCACCAATGACACATACCTTTTTATTTTTATCCGGCTCTTTTTGAGGATTTTTATACCCCCGTGTGGACATGGCCCTTTCCGCCGCAAAGGCTTTTAAAAATTTGATTGAAATCGGTGCGTCGATTCGCTTTCGAACACACATAAATTCACAGGGCCTGGTGCAAACCAATCCGCAAACCCATGGAAACGGATTATCCTTTCTGATGACTTCGATGGCCTCTTCATCACGCCCCATGCCAATAAGAGAGATATACGTGGGAACGTCGATTCCTGCTGGACAGGCGGTTTGGCATGGCGCAGGAGCCAGTTTTATACAGTCACCTGTGGAGCAGTTATGGGTTTCTATATGGCTTATAAACACTTCTCGATATTTAGCCACATCAGATGTAACCATTGTGCCGGTTTCAACACAGGATTGGGACGGCCCTTCTTGGATTAACTCTTGTGCCAAAGACTCGATGGCGGGGAGATGTTCGTCACCCGCTCTTCCCCAGGCGATATCATTGATAAGTTCCAGAATCTCTTCAGCGATTCGTCGAGATTTGGGATTTTTAAGACGATTGGAACAAATGATATCGCTCAATCGGTTAAGTGTGTTATTCACCGGACAGGTTAACTTCGACATGTTTTCCTCCTGTTTTCCCATCTACAACTCTCGTAACCCATAAATCCCTATTCGATTATTCCAGCGACATTGATCCTTTCGTAGACGCCATGGCAACGGCATAACGCTTACGCTTGATGATCGGCATCTTCTCGGTCACATCGAAACTCAGGCAATCTGTAGGACAAACCGTAACACATGCCGGCTTCAAACCGGCGTCGATCCGATCCATGCAGTAATCACATTTAACCACTTTGCCCGTCTCGGGATTCCATTGGGGAGCCCCCCAAGGACAGGCGGAAATACACGTCTTGCATCCGACACAGAGATTTTGATCCACAAAAACGATCCCATCATGTGGCCGTCTCTGCATGGCTCCGGTGGGACATGCAGCAATGCACCACGGATTTTCACAATGAAAACAGGGCATAAATATATAAGATGCCCGTGGTCTGAAGTCAAAAAGCTTGGGACCTACGGTGATTACCTGGCAAGGCCTCGCCTCCGGCGGTAAAAGTTTGTTACTTTTGCAGGCAATTTCACAGCTATGACAACCGATACATTTCTGTTGGTCCTGCAACATAAAGTATTTGCTCATTTTTATCCTCCGATTGGGATTTAAGATTGGTTATTGAAAATCTATGGATTTTTATAACACCTTAATCCATAGAAAATCCGGTATCAGTAAAATCAATCGCTCATACGGGTGTTATGGTTACAAACGTATCATGAAACGCCGGGCTACCGCCGATCCTGTCGGAAATATTCTCCTGGAGAAGTGCATCGTTAACACCTTTTTGATAAGATCGGGTCGCCTTTTCCGATTCATGACCAAAACCATGGAGCATGAAAACAGCCTCCGGATGGATGAGATCGGTGACAAACGCATTGATTTTACCTTTTCCAACCCTGGAAGCCACTTCAACGGTGTCACCATCCGCAATGCCAAGCGCTTCGGCCTTTTCTTTGTTGATCCAGATCACGTTTTCCGAACAAAGTTCATTCAAATATGGATTATTCTGCGTCGAGATATGGGTGTGAAGGGCATTTCGACCGACCACAAGTCTGAACCGGTCTTTTTGTGGCGACGGTATGGGCTCATAGGCCGGAAAAGATTCGAATCCCGCGTTTTCCAAAAGGGATGATTTAAATTCGATTTTACCTGACGGCGTTTTGAATTTAAGTCCCTCTTTGCGATCCCAAAAAATCTGATTTTTACCGTAAGCGACAAATCCCTTTGAGTCAAAATCTTCTAAAGTAAAGCCTGTTCCTTCAAGTTGCCAACGCACCAGTTCTTCCATATTTTCATAAGGAAAATTTTCTCCGATGCCAATGCGCTCACCGATCTGTTTAAGGATCATTGCCCCTTCACGGGTATCATAGCGGGGAGGTACAGCCTGTTTTCTTAAAAACATCTGCGGCTTAAGTCCATTAACCTGTTGGATAGAGTCCGTTCGTTCAAGATAGGTAGATTCCGGCAAAATTACATCTGCATGCCATGCAATATCACTGTAATTGACATCCATAGCGACGATCAGATCCAACTTCTCTAAAGCCTTTTTGGTAAGATTCGTATCCGGTATGGACATTAAGGGTTCAAAACGATAGGCAATAAACGCCTTTATGGGATAAGGATCTTCATTCAGGATAGCCTGTGGCAGCATTTGGGCCACACCGTGGTTGGGATCAGGCAGCGGGAAATCCGGTGTGCCCACCTTGTCAAAGCGGGGCACATCAATCTCGGGAAACTCTTGTTCCGTGAGCTTTCTTGCAGGCTCACTCCCCACTTCTCCCGGGCCTTTCTTGAAAAAGAAACCGCCTTTTGCCTCAACACTCCCCATGAGAGCGTTCAAAATCATTATAGAACGGCGCATATAGATTTCATTTGTATGACTCGCTCCTCTGTAGCCAAAATGAAAAATGACATGGGGCTTTTCCTTACTGATCCTTCGTGCCAGATCTACGATTGCCCCGGCCGCAATGTGAGTTTCTTTTTCAGCCCATTCCGGTGTGTACGGATTAACAAAATCTTGCAGTTCATTTAAACCCAAGACCCATTTGTCAACATATTCAGCATCGTACAATTTTTCTTTAAGTATCATATGAATAAGGGCATAGTTGAGCGCAAGATCGGTGCCCGGACGGATCTGCCAGTACCGACGGGCCTTGGTGGCGGTTACGGTTACCCTGGGATCGATATAGGTTATCTCTGCGCCTTTTTCCAATGCTTTCATCATATTTTTTACTTCTTTGACGGCGATGGATTCAAACAAATTGCGGCCATATAGAACAATATGTTTTGTATTCGCGTAATCCACGCCCATCTGGGCGTCTGTATAGCCGAAAAGAGAGCGACAGGCCGTATTTACCGAGCCTTTGCAAAGCGCATCGTGGGTAAAATGATTCGGAGATTTAATGGCTTTCAGAAACGTTTTGGTGACATGGGTCGCCAGTTGCGTGCGCTCGCCAATGGCAACACTATGACCTCCATACGCTTCAATGATCTGCTTCAGCTTATCCGCCACATAATCAAGGGCCTCGTCCCAACTGGCCTTTTTCCAATGCCCGGACCCCCTGTCCCCAACCCGGATCATGGGTGACTTCACTCTTTCATTGTCATAGAGCATAGAAATCCCTGCAGCACCGCGGGGACACAGACTTCCCTCTATGCCGGGCACATGGGGATTCCCCTCTATCCATTTGACTTGCCCGTCTTTAACCAGCACCTTGATCGGACATCTTACGGAACACATAAAACATAAGCTGTATACCTCTTTTTCCATGGTATTCCTCCGTATTTATTAATAACATTATAATAATCGAAATCGAAAGAAAACGGTTATAGTTTTTTTTCTAAACCATACTCCTTTTAAAACAGGGCATTCAATATACGAACGATTGAAAAGCAATATTCATACCAGCGATAAGGATCACCTATAGCAACTTTTTTGAAAGGATTTCATTGCCTAATAATATATTTTATTTTCAGTAAGATAAAGGAATTCTTTGCCAAATTTCATGGCGCGTATGTCACAGAAAAATTGTAAAAAGGATTAAATTTATGCATTTTATTTATTGCACTGACACATTTCTATTGCACTCATAACATATTGAAATTAAAATTTAATAAATTGAATAGAAGTATGCGCAATTATTTTATGGCAGTCCATCATGTTTTCAAGATTCTTGACACAAATTGTTGGAACGCTTTCCCCTCCCTCAACATTCAGGATATCTTATTGATTTAATATTATAAATTATATTTTACTCAAATCTCGTTTATTTTAATCGCCATGCCGGCATGTCGGTGGCATATAGCTTGCTATATGAAAGTATCTATTCAGTCACACATATTCACATACATTTTACAGTTTACAGTTTTTTTTTATCGCCTGCGGCGATCAAACATATGACATGAGAAGAGGTAAATTTGGATGAAACGGGAGGGTTACGAATCATATGGAATATACAAATGTTTGTTTGCGGATAATGAATAAATCAAATCTATTCAAAAGATTTGCTTATTCTATCACTGTGGGGAGCTTGGGGTCGCTGCTTCTTGTAGTTTTTTTTACGACCTTGATGTCTTACGGTACAATCGAAAAACTTCTGCCCTGGATAATCGGTTTCAATGCCGCATTAACAGGGCATCACCTGATAAACAGGACAAACAATCGCTTAAAATACAGACGAATCTCCGCCGTAGGCTCCGGTATTCTGATGGTCATCATTACTGTTTTGTTCATAAATATCATTTTTTTCAATCTCATGGGTTTTTATCCCATTTATATTAATGAGTTAATTTTTTTAATGACCATCGGGGCGGTCCTTAGCGGACTTGGCGCAATACTGGCAAATAATTTTATTAATTTAAAAGGAGGAGAATAATGAAAAAGTCTTTATTGTTTATAGTATTATTATCAATCAGTTTGGTTTTTATTATCACGGGTGCGGGCATTTGCAGTCCTTCGGCCACCATCTCCGCATCGGAATACCGGGCCGGCGACATGGTAACCATAGAGGGGAGCATTGATCCCGGTCAGGATCTTTACATCGCTGTTTCATCTCAAGAGGCCTTTGCACCTAAAGACACAACCGGTGTTCATGAGAGTATAAAATTAAAAAAAGAGGGCGAAAAAATCGGTTTTAATAATGATACAACAGTTCCTATTCTTTATTATATGGTGACAACCGATCCGGGTAAATTTGGCAAGAAAGTTGATAAGAAATTTGGCGGCCCGTCTTTTATGGGTGGAATTTATTCAACCACCATGTTCAAGTTATCGCCGTTTGGAGAACTCGATGCTGAAGCCAAAAGCATGTTGCCGGGTTTGAATACCAAAGAGCAGTGGAATTTTTTTAAGTTCCTGCATGAAAGCGATTACGGCATTAATACCGTTACCAAAGAAATGACAAAAGTAGGCAAAATCGTCATCTTTGCACGGAGTGTTATGGGAGATTTCGGCAAGTCCGGGAATTATTGGGATAAGGGCACGTCAATCCATCTGGACAAAATTACAGGGAAATTTAAGGCTTCTTTTAAATCTTTTCGACACACCCCTCCCAATTATAAGTTTGATGTTACGATAAACGGCGCTAAAATCGGGTCTTATAATTTGGCACCAAAGGGTTTCTGGCTGAAAAGAGGCGGGCGTTACATGAACCCGATATGGATTATCATTGGCGCTATTATTGTGGGTGCCTGGTTTTCTATGATCGGCGCGGCCGGAGGTATGCTCATGTCAGCCTACCAGGTTATGGTTGTAAATACCATGGGTCCTATCGGTATCAATGCGGCCAACGTTCTTCGATCATCAAACGTGGGGTTAACTTTGTTTTCTCCTTTAGGGTCATTTTACAGGTATGCGATTGTTGAAAGACGTGTGGCATGGCCTATAGGCCTTTCCTTTGGCGCAGGTATTTTACTCGGTTCCATATGGCTGGGAAAGTATGCGACCCAATATCTGCCCATGTCATCATACAAGGAGTGGCTGGCCGTTCTGGTGGTGCTGATGGGCATCAGAACCCTGTATGAACTAACACCAAAGGTCATGGAAAAAAGAAAGGCTATCAAGGCCATGGTGAAAAAGTTCAATGAAGAAGTTGCCAGGGCTAAAGCTGAAGGGCGCAGCGCCGTGATGGGCAAGATTGAACCGGTCAAAACAGGCCTCACCAATTATCAGTTTAAGTTCTGGGGGGAAGATTTTACAATTAACCCCCTTCTTTTCGGCATTATCGGCGTTTTTGTCGGTATAATTGCGAGGTCATTCGGTATCGGCGGAGGTTTCCTGTTGGTTCCTATCATGACAACCATTGCCGCCCTCCCCATGTATGTGGCGGTACCCATTGCCCTTATTGGGACGTGCTTCTCCAGTATCGGTTCTTTTATCGGCTATGCGGTGAATCAATATTGGCCTGACATGTATATTTTTATTGCTATTATTATTGGCGGTTTTGTTGGAGGCATGCTGGGAAGCCGTGCTCAGAAGCTCTTCAGTGAAAAAACTCTGAAGATTGCATTGGCAATTGTTCTGTTTTTCCTGTTCTTCCGCTTCCTCAAGCTCGAAATCTGGATATAAACAAGTTATGAAAAGTAGGACAAACTATGGAAGATTTCTTAGATATTGTATGGTTTAAAATTATAGATTTTTTTCATTCCGTCGCAAGTCTTCTTGATGCGGTATTCGCCCCCCTTAATGCTCTGGGTCCGGCATTCACTATATTCACAATTGCATTACTAACGGTGATTATAACAAAATTTCTGACCGGAACATTTAAAACCAAACGATACCGGGAATTAAAAAAGGAGTTTGAACACTGGTTTAATATTCGCCAGGAGGCATTAAAATGTGATGATTCTGAGAAAGCCAAACTCCTAGCCAAAAACATAGACCAGGCAAAACTGAATCAGATCTATTGGGACTATTTTCTTGAAGGATTTTTAATCAGTCTCGCAACCCGGTTATTGCCTATATTTTGCTTCTTTGCCTATGTGAATGAAGCATACAAACTTGAGAATCTTATAACACTTTTCGGAAAGGAATATATTTTTAAGGTTAAAGGGTTAAACCAAGAACTGTTTTTTGTCGGAGCCGGTTTATGGTTTGTATTGTCCCTGCTGTTAATCTATTTTGCTTGGTTTGTTATTAAAAGATTAACTGTTCAAAAACAGGCTGTTACAATATCAGGAGATCCGAATTTGATTTCGGCATAGCATAACGACGGCGTGTTTCTCTCTATAACCGACTGACGGCTTGAAGGGTTTCAGTCTTTTGGAAACAGAAACACACCGTTGTTGATCGTTCTCTTC
>JASFLX010000038.1:0-16820 GCA_050117895.1 Desulfobacterales bacterium
GTCTCAGATCACCAGAAATTTTCGATGCGACTGCTGGATACCGGCGAGCAGCTTATTTATGATTATGCTGTTCCTGTTTTTATCGGTGAGGACCGCCTTGGAACCGTACGCCTGGGACTGCTTCGAACTAGAGTCCAGAAAGCCATAAACCGCATCATGCTCAGTGCATTCCTGTCCACCGGATTTGTCCTTTTAATTGCCGGATTTGTAGTGACGTTCCTTGCCCGTCCCGTGACCCGGCGCATCAAAATCCTTCAGGACTCATCAGAACAGGCATTGCAGGGCAATCTGGACATACATACCGCGCCGGTATTAAAGAAAAACTGCTGGGACATTATGAATTGTAACAAACAGGAGTGCCCTGCATACGGAAATTTACATCTTCGTTGCTGGTACATTGCGGGCACCCTGTGCCCAACTTGTGTCGAAGGCGAATATGCCAAAAAGATTACGAGTTGTAAGAATTGTCTGGTTTACCGAAAATGCTCGGGGGATGAAATTCAGAGTTTTGCCGAAAGTTTCGATACCATGACACAATCGTTAAAAGTCCATATTTCTGATTTGCAGCATGCAGAAAAAATATTAAATGAACAAAGAGAATTGCTTCAGACCATACTGGATGCTATTCCCGATTTCGTATCACTGCAGGATCATCGATCCGTATACCGGTCCGTCAACAAGGCATTTTGCAAAATAGTTGGCAAAAAAAAAGATGAAATCGTCGGGAAAACCGACTTTGACCTCTTTCCTTTGAAGCTGGCCCAAATCTATCGTCAAGAGGACCGGGCCATATTCGATACAGGCAACCCTCTAATTAAACAAGAAAAAATTTCGAGTTCCAAAGGTGAAAAATGGCTCCATGTGGTAAAAATTCCCGTTTTTGAAGCGGACGGCAATGTCGCAGGGCTTCTGTGCAGCGGGCGGGATATTACGGAACTCAAACGGGTTCAGGAACAGCTTACCCAGGCACGGAAGATGGAGTCCATAGGACAGTTGGCCGCGGGTATCGCCCATGAGATTAACACCCCTCTGGGTATCATTTTGGGATATTCCCAACTTCTACTTGAAGATGTGGAAAAGGATGGCCAGATATATGTAGATATCAAGACCATTGAGAAACAAACAAAAATATGCCGTAAAATTGTGGCTGATCTTTTGAGATTTTCCAGGCCGATGGAAAGTATTGTGACCCCCCTCGACATAAATCAATCCATTGAAGAAGTGGTCGCTGTTGTCGAACATACTTATAAATTGGAACGGGTGATTATCGAAAGAAATTATGGCGTAAGTTTACCTCCGGTTATGGGAGACAAAGAAAAGCTCAAACAAGTCTTCGTTAACTTGCTCAAAAATGCCTATGATGCCATTGGAAGCGACGGCGCCATAAGTATTACAACCCGTTTTAATAAACACAACAATGAGATGATCATTTCTGTGGCCGATACGGGTACAGGCATTGCATCTGAAAATATGGAAAAAATCTTTGATCCCTTTTTTACAACAAAAGGGGTCGGGAAAGGCACGGGTCTGGGATTGTCGGTAACCTTTGGTATTATCAAGGAGCATGGCGGAACCATAGAAGTCCAAAGTCCGGCACAGTTAGCAAACGAAAAAAATGGCGTGGATAAGCCAGGTGCTGTTTTTATCATTCATTTACCCGTTGCCGGTCGTATGTAATAAAGGGGATGGTATAAGAATATAAAAGGAGAGAAGGTAATGGCGAAAATATTGGCATTGGATGATGTATTGGACGCTGTAAATCTCATCAAAAGAATTCTACAAAGAAAAGGGCATGAGGTTTTTACATTTACTGAAGAGGAAGAGGCTCTGAATTATGCTCGATCCAATGAGATAGATCTTGCTATTTTAGATATTAAGTTAAAAAAGATTAGTGGTGTCGAGGTGTTGGAAGAGCTTAAAAAGATAACTCCTTCAATACGTGTTATTATGCTGACCGGTTATCCGACCATAGAGACTGCACGGGAATCCTTAAAGCTGGGTGCAAGCGAATACTGTGTTAAACCCATAGACAAGGATGAGTTGGAGGAAAAGGTGGCGGATGTGTTAAAAGATTAATCGGTTGAACCGGTGGCCAGATAGGCCAGGTAATGAAAATATTCTTGTACAAACTTCCCTGAAACCGTTTCCGCCATTGAAAAAGTAAGGGCGTCTTTTTCAAGAAATGATCCTGAAAATGCAAAGAAGACATTTCGGGAGATATCAGAAAGCATGGTGTTGACGAAATTAAGATCAATCCGCTTTTCGGGCATACCATAACATCTGCACCTTATGGGTCTGTAGTCGTACAGGCAGCATTTCGACCCTCTGTTCAACGGACACAAAATCTTCTCTTTGTTGTAGGCGGCAATCAAATTCTTTTTGTTTACCTCAGGATCATTTCCTTTATTATCCAAATTACGATGCAAGGCTCTTGTCTTTTTATAAACCTGGACGGCTTCTTGAATGACTTCCAACCGTTCATTACTTTTTAATGTCCGGTTCATTTTATTGTTCAGGTAAATCACCTCTATTAGTTGGAGGTCAAAATAACGTAAACAGCATTCATTTTTGTTAAGCCCGCAAGTAGTCATCTCATCGTTGGTTTGACCGGCCATCTTGACATCTTCATCTATTTTTTGAACCAACGCCTCATATTCTGTAAAATATATGCTCAGATCAACGACATTTTTGCTTTCCAGTGAGGGCTCTCTTATCTTTAACACACCGGATTTTTTTCCATATTTTTTCAAAAGTCTCCATTGGCTGTAACTTGCCGGAGTTGCGCGTGTATATTTTAGTTTTTTGGAGGCGACTTTTAAACCGAGCCCTCTCCTTAGAAGATATGAGGTGACAAAGGTGCCGGTTCTCCCGATCCCGTGGCGGCAGTGAATCAGGATTTTCTTGCCCAAATAAATCGCTTCATCCAGCCAGGCGAGCCCTTTTTCCATCTCCTCCATGTCGGGTGCGGTTTCGTCCACTATGGGCAGATAATAGACCTCAAAGCCTCTTTCCTCCTCAATTTCATGTAAATCACAAAACTCCGCGCATAGGTTGACGATGGCATCTATGCCCTGTGATTTTATGGATTCGAGTTCAGCGTATGACATGGGCGCATAGCCCACGGCCAGATCGGAAGTTACCCACGTCAGCCGGTATTCAGACATTTTCTCCACCACTTTTGAGAGCCAGGCAATTAAAACACATAGAAATTTTCAATAGTCAATCTTCAACAGAACTGAAATGATACCGTCCATTCATAAAATCATCCACAAAACCCCTAGCCATGGAAGCATCTTTAAGATACATATCCATCAAGCGGGTTGCACCAAGAAGGCGCCCCACCATGTCCAGTTTTTCCAATATTGCCTCTTGGTTACCTACTTTAAACTGTCCGTCCACCAGATCTCCCTTGATATCCACCATAAATCCAAGGCACTCCAAAACACCACCGATAAAGCCGGCCCGCAAAGATTTGCCGTAGGAATCCCCACCGCCGCCGGAAAATCTGAACAGGATATGATTCTCGTCTGCTTTGTCTCCGCAAATCGTGTCCAGAATAACAAAATGATAGCCGAATCGCAGGTTAAGATTCAAATAATCACTTGAAAGAACGGCATAACTTCCGAATCGGGCTGAATCCGCGCTTATTATTCCACCACTCATGACGATTTTATCATATTCTTCCCAGTCAAAATGGGTAAACTGCGACCAGTGTATATCCGGATGAGACAGACCGCTAAAGACAGCTCTCATGGGAGCACTTATAATCGCGTCCATGCTTACCTCTTTTTCACCGGTAAGTTTCTGGTCGATCCCGCCACCCACATCAAGGACATAAAACAGCATGGGAATCTTGGATATGAGTTTTTTCGCCCCCTTTTTTCGTCCGCCCTTTCGGTCACCCATGAAGAACATTTCTTGTATGGCTTTCTCGTGGGAAAATCGGATAATATCATGCAACGATCTGCACGCTTCCGGCTTAAAGGACTTGGAAGCCGGATCCACAAGTTTCAACGGAGAGACAAAACTTATGACATATCTTAGTTTACGCATAAAGGAACTGTTTGTTAAAAGATTCCTTTGTGTACAGGGATGCTCCATCAATGAACTGACAATACCGTCGTAAACAATTTTGTTGTCCGCATGAACCGTAATTTCCCTTGCCGGAAGCAAATGGGTCGTAGCAACATCCGTATTCACCAGGGTGGGCACACCGAATTCCCTGGCCACAGACGAAAAATGCCCTGCGGTACTTCCTGTGTCGGTTACAACGGCGGTGAGTCTATCCATAACAGGTACATAATAAGGGGAAGCAGTTCTGGCCACCAGAACGGCACCTTTGGGCAGGGTCTCCAAATCTGATTTGCGGCTGATTTTAAAGACACGTCCGACACCGATTCCTGATGAGGCAGTTTCTCCACCAGAAATTAGCACCTTATTTTTGATACTATTAGATTTGCACTCTTTTTGAGTAGTAATATCCTTTTTTATATTTAATGGTCTTGATTGAAGAATGAAAAGTCGGCTTGAATGATTCCTGCACCATTCAATATCCTGTGGTTCTCCATAGAAACTTTCGAGCGTGGTCCCCCACTTGGCCAGGTTCAAGACAGAATCACGGTCTATGGAAAAAATCTGTTGTTTGCTATCATGGACCGGAACAACTTTCGTTGACCCTTTTTGTGCCAAGATCATCTGCTTATGTTTAACCCCGGTTTTTTCCATGACAATTGTGGGCGTTTCTGTTTTAGTTATTGTTATGACGTCCGGTGTAACTTCTCCGTTAACCAATAAATCACCCAACCCCCATATAGAATGAATCGTTAAACAACTTGATGTGGGATCGTCAATGTCCCTGGTGTAGATTACACCACTAGCCGTAGCATCCACCATTTCAAGGGCTAAAACGGCCATGGGGGTTTCAATGTCTGACAGACCATAGTTGATTCGGTAATAAAGGGCTCCCGGAGAATATTTGCTTACGATTACTTTTTTATAGGCATCCAGAATGTCTTCTTCTGTAACATTTAAAACCGTCAGGTATTGTCCTGCAAATGACGATTGTTCATCTTCACACACGGCACTGCTCCGTATGGCAATCCTGACATCTCGATTTTTTGTCCATTGACAGGCCTTAAATGCATCTAGAATTGCATTTTCCATGTCCAGAGGAATCCGGGAGTTCATGATCAAGGCCCCAATCTCATCAGATGTATGGTTCAGGGATGGAATGGAATGGATATCAAGCCCGGCAAGTTTCTCATCAATTAATTTTCTCAAATGATTATGTTCGACAAAATAAAAAAAAGCATTGGTGGTAATCACAAAACCACTGGGTATGGGTAGCCCAAGGTCTTTTTTAATAACAGACAAATGGAGTGCTTTCCCTCCAACCAATAAACGGCTGTCTGATGATATCTCCTCCAGTTGAACGGTAAATGGCGGAGAAAAATTAACCTCCGGCGGGGCGAGCATGAATCTGATATAGAAATCGAATTTCTTGAAATAGTCCCTGAGATTCAGATAACGGGAGGGGCACATTTTGGACAGATCTTCTACGATGCCGGATACGGATTCGGCCAACCGGTCATATTTTTTCGCAATAACCTGAAAATCAACCCTGATCCGGTTATAATAGATCTCTTCCAGCTCTGCCATCACTTCATGGGCACACTTATCATGGGCCAGCAGTGATTTGAACGCTTCGTACTTTTCTCTTAAAACTGTTCCAGGTGAAAATACCTGATATGTCCAGTATTTAAATAAGTTTTTTAATAGCACGAAGAAAACCTTATTTATGGGTAACCTCTCAATAAACTATTGAGGCGGGTCAATATCATCATTTAATATACCAGATCTTATTGAAAAGTTACATTTATAGAAGCTACTACGTTATATTATATATTAAAGTGTGCCATTTATCCCACAATATTCAAGTTAAAAATTATAACGGACTTTTTAAAAAATAGTCAATATTGAAATAATTTCTTGTAGTTTCTTACCATGCAGAGATTTTATTAGGTATTGTCAAAAACAGTCATCAAACTAAAGCTGAAATTCTAAAACCTGACATCTTGAAATGCTATTGACATCCGCCCAGTTTCTTCTTGACTAAGATCTTTTACAAACCTATAGGTTAGACTCTAAATGAAAAAATTGTCTTTTAATATTTAAAGATCCTGGGAGGTATCATTTTGAACAACCTTTTTATGCGTGTTATTATATTCTCAGCAATGATTTTTGTCTTTATGTCTTTTAACAGCGGTTATGCCGAAAAGATCACCGTGGGCGAGATCGTAAAAGAGCTTGGCCCATTAGAAGCCAAGGTAATTAAAGGTCCGGACGGACGATACCTTATTAATATGGGAACTATCCATAACATCAAAAAGGGCAATCTCTGGACCGTGTATTCCACGGATAAGCAGGTAATTGAACCTATCACAGGCAAAAAACTCGGTGTGTTGCCTGTACCTCTTGCTATTTGCAAAGTTACAAGAGTGGAAAAACACTTTTCGGAAATATCAGTTAAATGCTTTAAGGAATCATGCAACATTAAATCAGGAATCACGGCAAAACGCTACCGCGAAATCAAAACCATGTTTCAGGATGTTAACGGCTCCTCCTTCCGCCTGTATGAACTGATCAGGGCCAATCTTCCGTCACTTGACTGGCAGGGATACCAGAGCATTAAAACCTCCGCTGATGTCACACAACTTCCTGAGGGTGTGATAATCGTTGCGGATAAGGGAAGAGTTACTATCTGGAGTGGTGGTGAAATATTGTCGATACATGATGAAATGACTTCTGCCAGAAGTCTGCCCCAACCTGTGATCACCCAATTGACGCCACCCGTGACTGAAAGAAAAGAAATCGACCGAAAGCAAAAAACCGTCACCTGCGCGCCGGGAATAATGATCCCTGGCCTGAGTACAAATTTGAAAATAGAAAATTACAGAGCCGTCACCAGTATTGACCATATTGTCAACAACGTGGGGATAATAGAATCTGACGGAGTAAAAAGACCCTATCTCATTTACCTCAGCAATAAAACCCTGTATGCCCGGGCCATCCAAAGCAAGGAAAGATATCATCTCGCCTATAATGGTTTTGGTGATGTGGTTAATATGTCATTGGGGCCCAACGGACTCATAGCTCTTAACATCTATGTCAAGAAAGAAGGTATGGCATCGCAAATTCTCAAATTCACAAAAGATGGATTTACTGCCCTTGCTAAGGACATCGACTATATTCTGGAATTTCAGGACATGAACGGAAACGGCGTTAATGAATCTTTAATCGGCCAGAACTTTGATGAGGAGAGTTTTTTCGGTTCCGGAGTTTTTCACCTTTCCATAGATGATTCCGGCACAGTTACGCAACATGATTCCATCTATACTCCGACGGGTTTCAATTTGTTTGGAGCGATTATGGCTGACCTGGACCAAAACAAAATTAAAGAAACGGCTTACTATAATCCTGGGGGAAAGCTGGTTATATATGAAGCCAACAAACAGAAATGGGAATCCCCCTCACCTTTTGACCCCATAAAAATCATGCTTATTGACGATTTTGTCAATGAATCCAACCCACCTAAAGACGTACCGGTATGGCCTCAATCGGCCTTGTTTAGCGCAGACCATGTCCTTTTTGCAGTCGTACCATCCAACCAGACCGGTATCTGGAGGATTGTAGGCGGCAGATCCAAAAACGGCGGTCTCGGCCTCCTTTGCCCCGGCAACGAAACATACGCCTTCAGGTTGCTGACCACTAAGTTCCAGGGACCGGTCCAATCCATTTTTATGTATGGTAATGAACTTTACATTGCTGTTGCTGAAGGAAACATTTTTACCGGCCAGGGCAAAACCCACATTATTGCAGTACCCATGAACGTACTTAAAAAAAGCATAAAGTAAGAGTGAAGGTCGAATAAGAGTTGATGAACACGACTGACGAAACTACGTCTCTGAAATGCGACAACTTGGTGATTTGAAAATCGTGAACGACAACAGATTCTCGGGTGGCAACCGAAAGCTCTCTGAGCTTTTTGGCCTGTTCTTCATATACTCAACCAGTCAAATCTTTTACATTTTATCACCGATGAGCCCCATAATTGATTGAGATGGCGCATAGAAACCTGATAAATAGTTATTGATTTTGTGTAAATAATTGCTACAGTCGTCGCATAAAAAGCTACAGTCATATAACTTATTGATATTAATGCTATATACAATACAATTCGCGTTATATTGTTTTGTTGTGTAGCCATATTAATCATATCCGTTTCTTCCAATACTCCCTCTTTTTATTAGTTAAGGTTATATATATAAGCAAAATTTCAATGATTTCAAGAGGAAAACTTCAAAAAAACCTGTCGGCTCATCTGTGGCATCTTTATTGCATTTAAAGAAACCAACAGGAATCATCATTTGAAGTGAGAGGAGACGATTAAAATGAAAACAATCGATGTGAAAAATCAAAAAAAGAAAAAAAAGCGGGTTATGGGATTCCAGGTGATAGAAGATGAATGTATTTGGATGAAAGCCGGAATTGTCAATTTTCGGTTATGCGACAATGCTTATGATTGCTACAATTGCCCTTTTGACATGGGAATGCGGCGTACAATGGAGTCCGGACGCGAGGCCGAAACAGAACGGAAAGAACCCGCCTGGGTTGAACATTTAAAAACACGGTATCAGGGATCAGAGCGACCCTGCAGGCATTACTTAACCGGACGTATCGATGCCCCGAAGATCTGCCCCCTGAACTACGAATGTTATCATTGTCCTTTTGACCAGACGCTGGATGAACTCGATTTTGAGCAACTCCACAATCCGCCCAGCTATAATTTGGCGTCAGGTTATCGAATGGCCGACGGCTATTATTATCATATGGGCCACAATTGGGCTCGTTTTGATCATGGGGGACGACTCAGAGTGGGATTTGATGATTTTTTGGTGAGGTTATTCGGTGGATTGCAATTTCTCGCCCTTCCGCCTCTGGGGACCACCCTGACAAAAGATCAGGTCGGTTTGACGTTCGGTCGAGGGGATCATAAAGCTGCAGCCCTGTCCCCGGTAACCGGTACGGTTCTGGCGGTAAACCATAAGGTCCGGGAGCATCCCGAAATCACCCATGAAGATCCTTACCATGAGGGGTGGCTATATATACTGGAACCGGATATGCCTAAAAAAAATTTAAAGGGGCTCTATTACGGCAATGAGAGCATTCAGTGGATGGAACAAGAAAGCCAGAAGCTGTTGAATCTCATGGGACCGGAATATGAACAACTGGCAGCCACAGGTGGTCAGCCCATTGGCGACGTGCTCGGTAATTTTCCTGAGCTCGGATGGGATTTACTGGCGAAAACGTTTCTCAGAACTGAGAAGATTTAAAGGAATTTTATCAGGTTGTTTTAGCGATTCTTCCTTATCGGACCGGCGAAGAAGACGGTCTTTAAGAAAAGTTGAGCAATATCTGCAAAGATAAATGGGTGTCTCATCCAGGTCTTGGATACCTCCCGAGAAATGCATGAGGCACTTTTTCTCCTGGCAATGGAGAAGATTGAAAAGATGGCCTAATTCATGAAGGGCAACCTTCGCCGTCCTTTCATAAATGAGTGATGCTGGGGAGGGAGAGCCATCCGGATTCTTTCCCAGTCTGAACATTGAAACCAGTGCAAATTTTCCCCCCTGTTTAGCCTCGCCAAATACATGAGTAAAAATGGGGATAAAGAGGTCCAGCTTAAGAACACCGATGACTTTGTCATAATCTGTAAACCTCTCAGACTCAAATGCTTTGAGAATAATGCCCGCATTGTACTGAAACCGTTTTTCATCAAGAGCATACTCAGGATGTTCCAGCGGCGGCAGGATCTGTACGGAAAGATTCAAATAGCCGGAGATATGTGCCGCGATGACCTTTAGGGCAATTTCGGGAACTTCTCCAAGAGGAACCACGCCGACGAGTCTTTTGTTTGAACTCATGGAAAATTGGGTTAAGTCCTCCTTTCCAAATTAAACCGTTTAATCTTTTTATGCAGGGTAACCCGGTTGATTTCCAGGGCTTTGGATGCCTGAGTCACATTCCAGTCGTATTCTTCAAGGATCTGTTGAATATGCTGCTTTTCAACTTCTTTCAGGGACAGTGGCCTTGATAAGGGGGTGGGAGAAGACCGAAGGAAAGCAAAATCCTTAATCCCGAGTGTCCGGGATTGGGAAAGCACCACAGCTCTTTCAACGGCATTTTCCAGCTCCCTGACATTTCCCGGCCAGTCGTAGCGTTTTAAGAGTTCCATTGCATCACGGTTGACGCGATCGACATGCTTTGTGGTTTCATGGCCGTACTTTTCAAGAAAATGCTGAATGAGTAAGGGAATGTCCTCCTTTCTTTTCTTTAGCGGAGGGATGTCGATCATGATGACATTAATTCGGTAAAAAAAATCCTCTCTGAAAGAGCCGTCGGCAATTCCTTTCCCCAAATCTTGGCTGGTGGCTGAAATGAGGCGGAAATCTACATCAACAGGCTTCCTGCTCCCGATACTGGTTATCTTTTTTTCCTCTAAAACGCGCAGCAGATCGATCTGCATTTTGGGGCTGATCTCTCCAATTTCGTCAAGGAACAGGGTACCCCCTGAAACCACCTCTAAAAACCCCTTACGGGCTTGGGTTGCTCCGGTGAAAACCCCTTTTTGATGCCCAAAAAGCTCACTTTCCAAAAGGGTGTCCGGTAGCGCACCACAGTTAATCGCAATAAAGGGGAGATGGGATCGACGGCTTTTTGCATGTATGGCTTTTGCAACTAACTCTTTCCCGGTACCGGTTTCCCCGATCAACAGAATAGAAGAGTCGCTCTGGGCAACTTCCGGGATCAGGCTGAAAATTTCTTCCATTGCAGGAGACTGTCCGATAATGTTATCAAACCGGGTAATTTTCTCCAAACGCCCTTTCAGATAGTCGTGTTCGAATAACAGTCTCTTTTGATGGGAGATCCTCTCCATCACAAGGGAAAGTTGATCCGGCTTGAAGGGCTTAAGCAGGTAGTCGCTGGCCCCAATTCGCATGGCTTTCACCGCCGATTCAATGGATCCATATGCTGTGATAATGACAACCATGGAATCAGGGTATTCTGTTTTTACTTTTTCCAGCAGCTCTATACCGTCCATTCCGGGCATCTTTATATCCACAAACAAGAGCTGAAAAGGATGCTTTTCCAATTTATCCAAAGCCTCGAAGCCCGATGACGCAGTTTCCGACACATGGCCGTATTTTTTAAACCATTGGGAAAGGGATTCCCGGACGATTTCTTCATCATCCACGACCATGATGCTCATCTTTTCATCCATAGTCTTCCTCCGTCACAGGACACAAGAGGTTAATGGGTGGGGAAATCCAAGACAACTGAAGTCCCCTCCTCGACCTTGCTATTCAATTGGATATTGCCCCCATGATTTTTTGTGATGCCATAGACGATAGACAGTCCAAGCCCGGTGGCTTCCCCTCCTTCCTTTGTGGTGAAAAATGGATCAAAAATATGGTCAAGGGTTTCTTCAGGGATTCCATATCCGGTGTCTCGGATTTCTATACAAGCTTTTTTTTGGGCTTTGTCTGGTTTGGAAATAACGTACAGCTCCCCTCCATTTGGCATGGCCGAAATCGCGTTAAAAATCAGGTTCAGAAAGCATTGCTGCAATTGGTTGGCATCTCCTTTTGCCATTAAAGGTTTTGGAGATAGTTTAGCAATAACTTGAATATTTTTAAGTTTCATCTTGTGTTGCGTCAGGGTTAAGACGGCCTCGAGAACTTCGTTAAGATCTATCATATTGTATTCAATGGTGGATTCGCGGGAAAATGAAAGGAGACCGGAAACAATATTTCCACAGCGCTCCAACTCTTTGGACATGAGAGACAGATATTTTTTAAATTGTTCCAGGTCCTCAGAGCTCGGCTTACCTTGGGCCAGGATTTCCTGCATTAAATGACTGAATGTCAATAATCCCTGAATGGGGTTGTTAATTTCGTGAGCACAACTGGCCGCGAGTTTGCCCAGCGAAATAATGCGATCTTCTTGAACCACTTTTTGAAGATCAGATTTTAATTCTTTCACCTTCTTGTCCCATCGGTGTGACAATTCCTCTGTGATATCCCGCCATACCTCGATGATACGAAAAATTTCGCCATTTTGATCCTTTAAAGGATAAGTGACGATATTGCAGTATTTGGGTTGACCTTCCGGGGAGTGATGCTCGTGGAGAACATGTGCAGACATACCGGTTCTCAGAGTTTCCACCATGGGGCATTCCACTTCGGGCTGGTAACTCGAACACGGTGCGCTGAACCCATGGGAGATTTCGTAACAGTTTGCTCCAATAACTTCTTCTTTGGATTTATTAACCGCCTTTAAGTATGCTTCATTTGTTTCAACGATCGTAAAATCCGTATTTAAAATCACAATCGCAGCCGTACTTTGCTGAATAAGAAAGTCTGAAAATGTCTTTTCAATAACCAATTGCCGTTCTGCTGATTCAAGACTCTGATTAACGTCGAAAAGTCTTCTCATTAAACCGCCAATGTTGTGTTCCAGTACTCCGACCTCTTTAGGTCTGAAGCGTACGATTTCGAGCCACACTTGTCTGCTGCCGGTCAGATCAATAATGCTATTGAGATTTTTAATCTTGAAAAGGTCCTTAAAATTATGGGTGGTATATATTCCCAGTTTATTGGCCAGAACAAAACCTTCAGCCTCCGGGTTGATGTCACAAACCCCCAATATATTAATGTTTAGATAAGGTAAGGGTTCACTCTGGAGAAGCTCTATGAAGAATTTGCAGGCTCTGCCTCCGCCCACGATAGCAAGATTAATGGCTTGGGCCATTCCATTGGATAAAAAAAGCGATTTTTCCACACCATATTTGTTTGTTTGATTTTTTTCTTTCATGATTGTATTGTTTGCTTTATATCGCTCAATTTCTAGCAGGTCAAGTCGAATCCAAATTGTCCACTATTTTAATGTTCCAGAATGTTGTGAATTGTGTTTATCTTTTGCCTGAAACCCGCAAAAATTAACACGGACAAGTTGCTTAAACCTTTTCACAACTATTTGAAAATATCAGTTTTTGTGGCGGCAAAAATGTGAATACTCGGTTGACTTCCGATGGGGGATATGATTGATTGTTAAGGAGTTTGGCGAAATTTAACTTGTCAATTTACTTGTACCATCCTGATATTTTTTTAAACCATCTGATACCAGCCCATTGAGTTGCAGATGTGCCGAGATGGAGCCGTATATGGATAAAGATACACAGAAAGATTATTTGCTCAAGGCGATCAGCGCTTTTAACAGAAGGTTCATGGTAATTTCACCGGAATACAAAATCCTGGCCTCAAGCTCACAACTTGATGGCACAATTGATTCTGAAATTATCGGGCAACACTGCTACAAAGTATTATACGGCCGCTCCTTGCCCTGTAATAATTGTTCGATAAAAGAGGCTAAGAGGAAAAGAAGACCCGCTTTAACGCCCAAGCAGGGGAACTCTTTGGATCTGGATGAAATGCCGTGTTATTTTGCGTATCCAATCTTTTCAGGAGATGACATTGAAGCCTTTGTAAGCATGGATTTTGATCTTCCCACCAGAGGAGGACTTGAAGAAAAGTTGAACCGCTCAAATGCCTTTTTGCGCAATCTCATTTTCAGCTCTGTGGACTGCGTGATTGCCGCGGATAAAAAAGGCAAGATTCTTATATTCAATGATCCTGCCGGTAACGTTTTCGGATACACTGAAGATGAAGCGCTCAATAGTCTCAATGTTCGAAATATTTACCCCGGCAACCTAGCGTTTGAGGTTATGCGAAACCTTAGAAGCGAAGAATACGGCGGAAAGGGAAAACTCAAATTATATCATACAGATGTTATAACCAAAAACGGTGAAATCATTCCCATCAAACTGAATGCATCCATAATTTATGAAAACGGGCAGGAAATAGCGACCATCGGTTTCTTTCGTGATATGCGCGAGGAGTTTCGAATAAAAAATGAGTTGGAAAATACCCAGATTCAGCTCCTGCAGGCGGAAAAGATGTCTTCTTTGGGGAAACTGGCCGCAGGAGTTGCCCACCAGTTAAACAACCCCCTGGGGGGAATTACGCTGTTTGCCAAGCTTATCCAGGAAGAATATGATCTTGAAGAGGGGGCTCAGGAAGACTTACGCCGCATCCTGAAAGATGCCCAAAGATGCCGTGATACGGTGAAGGAACTGCTGGAATTCACGCGACAAACCCGCCATTTAATGCGACCTCATGACGTCAACCAGACGATTTCCCGGACTCTGTTTTTGCTCGAAAGCCAGACCCTGTTCCAAAATATAGAGATAGAAACAGACCTGGACGCTTCACTCCCCCTTGTTCAGTCTGATATCCAGCAGCTTAATCATTTGTTTATGAACATCATTCTCAATGCGGCCCAGGCCATGGAGGAAAAGGGGAGGCTCACGGTAAAAAG
Source organism: Desulfobacterales bacterium (assembly GCA_050117895.1). Lineage (GTDB taxonomy): Bacteria > Desulfobacterota > Desulfobacteria > Desulfobacterales > UBA11574 > S5133MH16. The sequence goes on from JASFLX010000038.1 coordinate 14,497, forward strand.
CAGTTTTTTGCCGGATGGCGACCGGGTCTGCATAGAAATATCCGATACAGGTCCTGGAATACCCGAAGATATTCTTCCCCGAATTTTCGAGCCGTTTTTCACCACCAAGGAAGAAGGAAAAGGGACCGGTCTGGGTCTCAGTCTGGCTTACAGTATCGTGAGAAATCACGGCGGCAATATCACGGCAAAAAGCACGCCCGGACAAGGAACGACATTTATTATTGAGTTTCCCGTTGCAGATAAGGAAAACCAAGGAGAAGAAAGTGGAGATAAAATCTGACGCCATAATATTGGTTGTGGATGATGAACAGGATATCCGGGATGCATCCGAACGAATCCTTACTCGGATCGGTTTCCAGGTTCTGAAGGCATCTCGTGGGGATGAAGGGCTGGCTGTCCTGGCAAAGGAAAAAGTTTCCATTGTGCTTCTCGATTTGAAGATGCCGGGCATGGACGGACTGGAGGTTCTCAAACACATTCGTGCTCTGGACGAAACAATTCAAGTCATCGTGATTACAGGATACGCCACGGTAGAAACAGCCATTGAAGCCATGAAGCAGGGTGCTTACGATTTTATTTCCAAACCCTTTGAGCCGGATCAATTGCGTATTGTCGTTAATCGTGCATGGGAAAAGATAAACCTCAGGCGGGAGGCTGAAAAGCTGGAGGAGGAAAGAAGAAGGACGCTGTCTGATCTGGATACAGAGAAAAGCCGAATACATACTATTTTAGAATCTTTTCCGAGCGGTGTGGTTGTGACAAATTCCAAGGGCCTGGTGGTCTTGATGAATCCGGCCTTCAGACAGCTGCTTGATCTTGATCCGGTCTCTAAAACGGGCAACCCCATAGAAGACTATATTCCGGATAAAAAACTGTGTAATCTTGTAATGGAAATCTCGCAGGGAAAACACGTGGACTACGATGATATTCCTGACTATGAGTTTTCTCTTTCAGATGAAAAATATCTTATGGCAACCGGACAACCGGTCTTAGGTGAAAGAAAGGAATGCCTTGGAGCAGTTCTAAATGTTGTGGACATCACAGCCCTGAAGCTTTTGGATCAGCTTAAATCGGAATTTGTTGCCAAGGTTTCCCATGAATTGCGATCTCCGCTTTCGACGATCCATGAGCAGCTTGCTCTGGTAATCAGAGAAATGGTCGGTGAAAACATTGCACAAGACCAGCATATACTTGCACGAGCCAAGGAAAAAACCAAAGGATTGATTGCTTTGATCGGAGATCTTCTGGATCTTTCCCGTATTGAGGAAGGGATTATCTGCCATGAGCCTCAACCGGTCCGGCTTGAAGATCTCCTTAAAAATATTGTAGATTTTTTAAAAACCGGGGCGAAAAATAAGAATCAGTCTATTTCACTTGAACTCCCAAAAGAACCGCTTCCCGAGCTCACCGCCGATCCCATCGCTCTGGAAAGCATCTTTGGGAATCTGATCACCAATGCCATTAATTACACCCAGGAAGGCGGAAAAATTGAAGTGGAAGTTGATTTGGCGGGAATCAACGTGGGTGTAAAAGTTAAAGATAACGGGTTTGGTATAGCAGATAAATATCTGGACAAGATTTTTGAAAGATTCTACAGGGTCAAGGACGAAAATACCCGATACATTACCGGAACCGGCCTTGGGCTACCCATCGTAAAAGGACTTATAGATTCAATGGGCGGCCTGATTAATGTGGAGAGCGTTCCCGGCAAGGGAACAGAGTTTACAGTTCTTCTTCCGATTAAAGCCGAACCCGCCAAATAAGCCGGCGCAAACCATTCCTTCCCAGAAACCGATTTTGTACCAGGGGTTGAAGGGATTCCATTTTACAATTTCTTATCAATGAGTCTGTTGATTAATGAGGATTTTTGTTCAAGCTCAAGGCATGCGAAAAAAATAACCACAGGCATATATTTGATATTCCGAGGATTATTTTTTGAGCATAACCCAGAGATTGGGCAAAAAGGCCATTAATCAACAGACTCATCAATGGCTTTCAGAAATTCCTCAGGAGGTGCCTGAATTCCCGTCCAAAGGGCCAGTGTGCGTCTGGACTGGTATGCAAGTGTGGATAGACCATCCATAAACTGTGCCTTGTTGCGCCGGGCCAGATCCCGCCAAAAATTTTCACTTCGGCCATAGTTAAGATCGAGCACCAATTCGCAACCCTTTACCTTGAATCTTTCAAGCAATGAAGCCATCTCCGGCGACTCATCAGGACTTGAAACAGAGGTGGCATTCACCAGTATGTTTATGGTTAAAGGTTGGTTCTCAAGATCATAAAGGGGTATGGCTTTCCCCCCAAAACAATCGACAATATTTTCG
>JASFLX010000039.1:0-16722 GCA_050117895.1 Desulfobacterales bacterium
AGCTCTTCCTGGGCTGCGGAATTGATGACCACATGTTCCATGTTGGACAGATTCGGTGGAAATGCCATGCGAAGGTAATCTCCCACGGCGTTGACGAAAAATCTTGTCCGCTCCCAATAGAAATCGTGGTGGTGTGCGATGGTGGGAATCTGGGTTTCGGCAATGATTTCGGTAATGGCCATGCCCAGGGGAACATGCATGGGAATGGTCAACGCATTCTGGGGTACCAGCATATCAATGGAAAATCTTTGGATGAATTCTTTTATCCGAATCTTCAGAAATGTTTTCAGGTTTTGAATCACATCGGTAACCTCGGATGAACGTGCTTTTTTCCCCAAAATACGCTCGTTAATCCACTGATTTTTTTCGTGCTCAAAGAAGGCTTCGGGCACGAGCATGCTTCGCTCCGGGCTTTTGTCCAGCTTACCGGCAAACCAAAAGCATTGGTGTCCCATTTGCCGAAACACCTGGGCCCATTTGCTGGCTTCCAGGGTAACGCCATCGGTTCCGGAAAATCTCGTGGAAATAAAACCAATATTTTTTTCCATTTAATCGTGTCTCCCTGTTTAATATGCGTATTCTTAAATATGTTCCCGTATTATAATTTGGATAATCTCTACTTACCGTCGAGACGTAGAAAACGCTGAGATTTTTTTGCCCTCCACTGACCTCAGAGGAATAGGCTCTGCATTCCACAGGGCAGGGATGGCGGAAAGCAAAACATTCATCCCTATCTTAATTTCTTGTCTTTTTTCGTTTTCAAGCTCATGGACTATACCCCTGTGTCCTGGAATACTTAGCCTTCACTCTGATACGATAGAAAGTTTTCAAGGCCTTTGCTATAAAATTTTTCAATGTATTCCTTCACCATTCGTCGGGCCGAGAATTTTGCGGCATTACTCTTAATAGTATTTTTCATAACGTTTACCCAGTGCAGAGGAACTCCGTCATCCGAAACGTTATAATACATTGGAACCACTTCTTCTTCAAGGATACGGTAGAGTTCTGCGGCATCCGCAGCATCCCGGTTACCATCGACTTCTTTGTGACTGAATGCCCAGCCGTTTTTACCGTTAAAGCCTTCTATCCACCAACCATCCATTATACTTAGCTGGGGCACTCCGTTCAAGGCTGCTTTCATGCCGCTGGTTCCGCTGGCTTCCCTGGGAGGCAACGGATTGTTCAGCCACACATCCACTCCGTGAACCAGGTATTGCGCCAGTTGTTCCCCGTAGTCTTCCACAAAGGCGATGCGCCCTCCGACTTCCGTATCACGCGCGGCATTAAACACTCTTTGAATAATCTGCTTGCCGGGGTCGTCGGCGGGATGTGCTTTGCCGGCAAAGATGATCTGCATGGGCCGCCATCGATCGTTGAGAAGTTTTTTCAGGCGCTCCATATCATAAAAAAGCAGGTCGGCCCGTTTGTAGGTGGCAAAACGTCGGGCAAAACCCAGGGTTAACACCGACGGATCGAGCAATGTTCCACCGGCAATAACGATGGATGGGCTGACGCGATCTTCGGACCAGCGTAGGCGTGATCGCTCCCGGACGGCATCGATGAGCTTGATCTTTAACCAGTAATGGGTTCGCCACAGCGCGTCATCCGGGATTTTGTCGATCAGTTCCCAGACTATGGGATTGTCATGATCGGTCAGCCATTCAGGACCCAAATGGATGTCGAAAAGGCGTTTCATTCGAGGTTCAATCCAGGTGGGGACATGAACTCCATTGGTGACATGATCCACAGGAATCTCTGACTCGGGATTGTTTGGCCACAGACTTCGCCACATTTTCCTGGACACTTCTCCATGCCGTTTGCTAACACCGTTTCGATATGCCGACATTCTGAGGGCAAAAGCCGTCATGTTAAAGCCTGCATGGGGTTGCTCAGGGTGGATCCCAAGCTGAAGAAAGGCGTCGCGATCTAAGCCCAAAGCGGGCCAGTAGGCATGAAAATGCTTTTCCATCAAGTGAAACGGGATAACATCATGACCGGCCGGAACCGGCGTATGCGTTGTGAAAACCGTGGTATTTCTAACCTGTTCAATAGCCTCAGGATAAGGCATGCCTATCAGCATCCGGTCACGAATGCGCTCCAGAATTGCGAAGGCGGCGTGCCCTTCGTTAAGATGCATCAAGTGATGTTTGATTCCCAATACTTCTAAAACCTCGGCGCCACCGATACCCAGAACAATTTCCTGGCGCAGTCGCTGTTCGATGTCCCCAATGTAAAGACGGGCCGATATACCGCGGTTCCACGGATCGTTGTCTTCAATATCCGTATCTAAAAGATACAAAGAGATACGACCGACGTTTACTTTCCAAACACTCACATGGATTGACGGATCGATGAAAGGAACCCGAACCACAAGTTGCCGCCCCTCATTATCAAGTACCCTGGAAATCGGTGTGGCTTCTCTGTTGATGGTTTCATGAATATTTTCCTGCCAACCGTCTTCGCCAATATGTTGATGAAGGTATCCCTGGGGATACATGAAACCCACGGCCACCAGGGGAACTTCCAGGTCACTGCATTCCTTGAGATGATCTCCGGCCAGAAATCCCAAACCGCCGGCATAAAACGGCAAGGAGCGATGAAGTCCGTATTCAGCACTAAAATAGGCAACGGCAAAAGTGTTCGGATCATAAGGGAAATTGTTCAAAAATCGGAACGATTTGTCCGACAGATACCGGTGAAATTGTGAAAGCACCACATCATAATTTCGCAAATAATCGTCGTTGGCAGCGGCTGCCTCCAAAATTTCAGCCGGCATTTCTTTCAGCATTTTGTCGGGGTTGTGTCCGCTCTCCTTCCATGCCTGACGATTGAGCATTTTAAACAGCATTCTTGCTGCGGGATGCCAGCTCCACCAGAGATTATCCGCCAGTTCTCCAAGTCCGCTCAAGCGTTCAGGTAGATTTGGAAACTCAATTGTTTCAGGATTCATGGGTTCAATTCCTTTTAAAATAAGGGGGAATAATGATGTTTTCGGGTGTTAGATTATGGGTTAAGTGTTTGAACGGTCTAAAAGTTTAAGTGCCGATTGATTTGTAAGCCCTTCACGGGTTATTGAGCATGCAGCCGAGGAGCCATCAGAATCGCCGTTTTAATCATTGAATCATCCAGGGCGAATTGCTTACGGTGACGGCACCACAATGAAATTGTTTTTACTTCCGAAACGGTTGAGACACGTCTGATTATTTCCCGGATCATTTGCCCATCGATTGTCCACCAGGAATCGGTATTCGTATCTTCCGGGAAAAAGCATGGTCGTCTTTTTCCACACTCCGTTGTCGTCCTTTTTCATGGGATGCTTTTTGGGATTCCACTGGTTGAAATCTCCCATCAAGATGACCTCACCGGCATCGGGAGATTCCAGTGAAAATATTACCCTTCGTCTGCCACTTTTTTGATTTGATTTTATTTGAGACATCAAATTTCTCCTTCATCGTTATTGGTTATTGATTCCTAAAATAAATTTCGACATATATATCATATCCATTCATTTTAGTGCTCACACTCGAAAGGTATTACCTGTTCAATTAGGAATTATAAAGATTTTTAATAATTTTCATGTAAAATACAAGGTATTAAGATTCCTGTCCCTTAATAATCATCAGTTTAAGCTGGCGTTTGTCATCGTTGGCCATATAGAGGGTGCGGGACGGAAAGGCGAAATCGATATCTTCGGCTTCGAACCGGCGCATGATCTCAAGGCAGATTTTTTGCAGCCATTCCTGAAAATCCCAGTAATTGGGGGGATGATACCAAGCAATCACCATAATGTTGAGACTCCAGTCGTTGAAGCCGTTAAAAAAGACCCGGGGAGGAAAATCTTCTTTCATCCCTTCGTGATTTTCCAAAATTTCCCTGATGTGTTGTACGGCTTTTTCTACCTTATCAGGAGGAGTATCATATGTGATTCCGATATTGGTTAACCACCGGATATAGGGCCGTTCACCAATGTTTTCCACGGAAGAATTCACCAGTTTTTCATTGGGAATGGTGACCAGGTGACCGGTGAGCGTTCGTATTTGGGTACTTCTAAATCCGACATTTTCAACAATCCCGTCATATTTGTCAATGGTGATCCGCTGGCCCACCTGAAACGGTTTGTCGAACAGGATGGTGAGCGTTCCGAAAAAATTGGCGATGGAATCCTTGGCGGCCAAAGCCACGGCCAAACCGCCGATGCCAAGGGATGCCAGCAGGGGGCCTATTTTCAGCCCGGTAAGAGTTTGGACAATAATGATACCGCCGATAACAATAACGAACAGCCGAAGTGTTTTGCCGACAATGGGGACCAGCATATCATCGATGGTGCTTTCGGTGCCGGCCGCCCATTTTTTCAGGTACACATCCAAAATTCCGACCAAAAGGAGGATAAGCCAGAAAAGGGCGACGGTTCCGCCGATATCCGCCGCCTTTTGCGCAACGGTGTGCACCAGATTGCTTCCGTCAGGCGCCGCAAAATGAATGTATAGCGGCGAAAGAGCACCATAAATGCCGTAAGACCAAATAAAGAGAGAAAGCGGACGGGTGAGCGCCTCAAAAAAATGCTTCCGCCATGCAATCGTCTCTTCTTCAGGGGGTATTTTTCGAATGACTGAATTGATCAGCCAACGAATCAGCCGCTCAAACATGACCACCAGAAAGGTTAAAAACAGACAAAATAGCAGTTTGAGCCAGGTGATTCCGGCAAAAATATCAACTTCGATCCACTTGCCGATTTTTGAAGAAGCCGAGTGACTAAATTTGTCGATACCCTTTCCAATGCTCTCTCCGGCTTTATCCATCGCCTTGATTTTTGGGGCGGGGTCTTGGGTATCATTTTTAGTCTGAGTGTCTATGGTTTGTTTGGAAACTTCGCTCTTTGAAGCCGTCTGTGTTGGAGCGTGACCCGGTGCGAAAGTCCAAAGAATGATGTTAAAAAACAGAAAAGCGCCCACAATTGTTTTCTTTTTCATGTTTTCTCCTGAGCGAAGCCTTTAAAAAGGGCTTTAAGACAATTATTTATATTTAATGTTCAGGTGTTCAGGGGAAAGACTTGTTTCTAACCTCTTGAAATAATAATATATATAACAAGTTTATAAGGATAAGAGTTCAATTAAAGAATGAGCAAAATTGTGATGTTGGCTTCGTTTATGAAAGTTAATAAATCGAAACAAGGATTCATTATCAATACAATAAAAATTAACCCTTTTGTCAAGATGTAATAGATAGCATTTCACTTAAGAAGTTTTGACACACAAAGGCCTGTATGCTAAAAACCAAATGACATTACTTCCTTTTTAATCAATCGAACGCTTAAATCATGAAAATCATTCCAAATAAGTAATATCATTTAGTAGTAGAAGTTGCATGGGCGAGGATAACACATGAATAGCCGCCACGTAAAGCACGTTTCGGACGACAAAACAGGGACCTTGGGAACCTTTGCCGGTGTTTTTACGCCGAGCATTTTGACCATCCTGGGTATCATTCTGTTTTTACGCCTGGGATATGTGGTGGGCAGTGCCGGTTTGGGTCGCGCTTTGATCATTATCACTCTGGCCAATGCAATTTCGATTCTGACCAGCATATCCATATCAGCGATCGCCACCAATATTAAAGTCAAAGGTGGCGGTGACTACTACTTGATTTCGAGGACGCTGGGTCCGGAATTCGGCGGTGCCATTGGTATGGTTCTTTTTTTGGCACAATCGGTTTCCATCGGGTTTTACTGTATCGGTTTCGGTGAAGCCATGACAGTACTGTTGCCCCACAGCATATTTACTACTCCCAGAAGTATCGCGATGTTTGCTGTATTGTTTTTGTTCATTTTTGCCTGGTTGGGCGCCGACTGGGCGACTCGTTTTCAGTATGTAGTTATGGCGCTTCTGGTTGCCGCGCTGTTTTCTTTTTTCGCCGGCGGGTTGCCCCGATGGGAAATGGCCACTCTGGTTCAAAACTGGGCGGTTCCCTCCAAAGGCCTCAGGTTCTGGGTGATTTTTGCTATTTTTTTCCCGGCGGTGACCGGTTTTACCCAAGGAGTGAGCATGTCCGGAGATCTGAAAAATCCCGGAAAAAGCCTACCCATGGGAACTTTTATGGCTGTAGGGATATCCATACTGGTTTATTTAGGTGCGGCTTTTTTGTTTGCCGGTGTCTTATCCAATAAGATTCTGATGAAAGACTATGGCGCCATGAAACAGGTGGCCCGTTTCAGTGTTCTTATTGATGCCGGTGTGGTGGCCGCCACGCTGTCTTCGGCAATGGCTTCTTTTTTGGGGGCACCGCGGATCTTTCAGTCTCTTGCCAAGGATCGGATTTTTCCTTTTCTATTGCCCTTTGCCAAAGGTTCCGGCCCGACCGAAAACCCTCGACGTGGTGTACTCCTTTCGGCTGCCATCGCATTGGCCACCATAAGTATGGGCCAGCTGAATCTCATTGCCCGGATAGTGTCCATGTTTTTTCTCATTTCTTATGGCCTGCTCAATTACGCAACGTATTACGAAGCTCGATCCGCCAGCCCTTCCTTTCGCCCGAAGTTCAAATGGTTTGAGCAACGTCTGAGTCTGCTGGGATTTTTAGCCTGTCTTTTGGTGATGCTGGCCATCGATTTTAAAACCGGTCTGATTGCCGTATCTATTCTGTTTGCGATTTATCAGTATCTGAAGCGGACGGCCGGGCCTGCCAGGTGGGCCGACAGCCGTCGATCCTATTATTTACAACGTGCCAGGGAGAATCTCTTGGAAGCGTATGTAGAGCCGGAACATGATCGCGACTGGCGCCCCCAGATCCTTGCGTTTTCCAAAGATGCTCAACGGCGGCCCGGATTGTTGCGCTTTGCCTCATGGCTCGAAGGAAGAAGCGGACTGACAACCGTTGTCAAAATTTTAGAAGGAGAAGGGATCAAGATGTTGAAACTCCAGGAAGAAAGCGAATCCGAACTCCGGTCGGATATGGCTGCGCATGGGTTTTCGGGGTTTCCGCTCGTGGTTTATGCTCCGGACCTCGATATCGCCTTAAATACCCTGATCCAGTCCACCGGTGTCGGACCCCTAAAAGCCAACACCATCCTGCTAAACTGGCTGGATCCGGAATCGGAAATCACAAACGACCATAGAAAAATCAGTTTTGGACGAAATTTGAGAGCGGCGTATCGTCTGGGAAGAAACATCGTGGTTTTGGATGCTAATGAAGAGAAATGGAACACGCTTGAAAATATTTCTGGTGAGAATCGGCGGATTGATGTGTGGTGGTTAAATGATGCCACCAGTCGTCTGATGCTGCTGCTTGGTTATTTGTTAACCCGCAGCGGGTCCTGGGATGAGGCCAAAATTCGTGTGCTGGCTGTCGGTTATAACGCGGATACGCCGGAAAATTTAACGGATTTGAAAAACAATCTTGAAGAAGCAAGGATCGAGGCCGAACCGATTATTGTTACAAATGCAGATATTGATAAACTTTCGCGACATTCAGCGGACGCTGCCGTGGTCTTTTTGCCGTTTCGTCTTCTCGGGGATCAAATAACCTGCCCGATTAATGCATCCATTGAGGAAATTGTGTCTCGGCTGCCGGTTACCGCCATGGTTCTTGCGGCCGAGGACATTGCACTGGATGCCGAACCTGAGGAAGGAACGGCCGGCCATATGGCAGTTGCCATGGATGCGCTTGCAGATGCCGAAAAAAAAGCCGTTGAGGCAGAAAAGGAGGCGGCCAAAACTCGAGAGATCGCAGAAGCGGCCAGAGCAAAATTACTGGAGTTGGAAAACAATATTCGGCATACTAAAGAAGACCTGCGGACTCAATTGAAAACGGCGGCAGATAATGCTGAGAAAGAAGCGGATAAAGCCTTTCGAAAAGCGGCCAAAGCCAGAGCCAAAGTTGAAGAAGCTGCAAAAATTGTCAAGGAACTGGATCCCACGGCGGAATCAAAAGAAAAAAAGGAACAATAATTAATACCTGTTGTGCTAAGGGTGCTTGACAGATAATTAAAAGGCATCATATTCATATTTGTTGTTTTTGGAGGGTAATTGTTGAATAAAAGGAAATATGTCGGCTTAATCATCAATATTATTTCTGAATTTTAAAACGTTGAGTGTCACAAATCATGTTACATTTTAAGATTAAAAAAAGTTTGTGTTTATATGTCATCATCGCTTTGTTCGGTTTGGTTTCGATGTCCTGGGCGGCGGTACCCAGAGTACTGGAAAACAAGCAAAGCCCCACGTTGGTGAACCATCAGAAACCATTGCCTGAGATCGATCCTGCCGACATCGAGCTGAAAATTAAAGATATCAAAAAGAGGTTGTCTGATGTCGAGGCAGCTGAAAATAAACAAACAGCGCATCAATTGGGGATAACACTTTCCCAGCTACAGGAACGAACTGTAAAACTTAAAGAGTTAGAAAGCGTTTATCAGCGACTCTTAACTGCTTTGAAGAAAAAGAAAACCTTGGAAAAAGAAGAAACTCTTTTTCAGGAAAAAGCGCGGCCTCAGCAGCAAATAGCACTTTCGAAAAATCCGCCCTATTCCCTGAGTTTTTATGACACGATTCTCGATAAATTGATTACCGACGAACATGAGGAGGAAACAGCCATTTTGGGGGTCAGCCTGGCCGAAAAGGCTTTGGCGGACGCCAAATCCAAGCTGGATGAAAGCCGGCAGGATTTGCGAAAATACAAAGAAGAACTGGAGTCGATAGAACCCGGGAAAGATACTGCTAACCTAAACTGGGCGTACACCCAGGCGCAGCTGGATTTGGAACTATCCCAGGCAATTTTTAATTTACAGAGGACAACCAAGCAAAATCTCTCCATGGAAGTTCGACTTGCCAAACAAAATGCGGATGTTACACAACAGAACCTTGTTTGGGTCAGCAAAAACTTGCATTTTGACAACGCGGACCTGGAAAAACAGATCGAAGCCATCAATCTGAACAAGGATGAACTAAAAAAGCGACTCAAAGATCAGCTCCGAAGACAGATAAAGGTGGAAACCGCCTGGCTTCAGGCCCAGGAAAGACTCGCGAATGCCAGAAAAAAGACAGATATTGCATTGGCCAAGGCCAGATTAGAGGCCGCCGACACCGAGCGGGAAGTCTCCCAGCGGCTTTTGGAACAGACAGAAGATATGTTGAACCTGTTAAATCAACAGGAACAGGTGTGGAAAAATCGCTACACGCTTGTCCAAGGTGGGATAGATCCGGAAAAAATAGATGCCTGGCAAAGAGAGTTTAGAGCCGACAACGTGAAAATCGAACGGACTCTTCGGCTACAGGAAAGCCATCAGAACAGTCTTCAGCCCCAAATTACATCCCTGGAAAAACAATTATTGGATCAGGGGTATTCAAAAGATTTACGACGCGAGCTGGAAAATCGATTGAGTGCGCTTGGAGCATTGGAAAGAGGCGGTCTCGAATATTTGTCAATGCTGCAAGCAACTTTACGGTTGAACCAACGGCTTCTGGATGAGATTGCCCACAAACGCGAACACGTTGATTTGTGGAAAAAGCTGACCACACTGATCGGCAAGGTAAAGAACATCTGGGATTTAGAATTGTGGGTTATTGACGAAAACCGCGTCACTATAAAGAAACTGGCAATAGCCCTGATTACTCTGATTATCGGGTTTATATTTGTCAAAAGAATCATCCTTTTTTGGATTCGAAGGCTTTTGGCGCGTGTCCACATGAAGGAGACAACGACTGCGGCCGTTGAGAAGATAATCAATTATATTATTGTATTTTTGATTATTCTCTTTGCTCTGCGCGTGGTTAACATTCCTCTGACCTTGTTCACATTCTTAGGTGGTGCCGTTGCCATCGGCGTGGGTTTTGGTGCCCAGAACCTGATCAATAATTTCATCAGCGGATTTATCGTTATGGCGGAACAACCGATAAAGATTGGCGACCTGGTTGAAATCGAGGGTACCTTCGCCATGGTGGAGGAGATCGGCGCACGCTGTACCCGAATTCGCACCGGTGCAAATGTCCACATCCTGGTGCCCAACAGCAGTTTTCTCGAGAAAAATATCATTAACTGGACCCATTCAAACAAAGAGGTCAGGGCGCAGGTGACAGTAGGGGTTATTTACGGGTCTCCGGTTCGTGAAGTAGAGCGCATTATGCTGAAGGTTGCCGACGAGCATCAAAGGGTAAGGAGGGCTCCCAAACCGTTTGTGCTTTTTAACGATTTTGGGGACAATGCCCTAATTTTTGATCTTTACTTCTGGATCAGAATGGAACGTATTATGGACAGACGAATTATCGAGAGCGAAATCCGCTTTCGTATCGACGAATTGTTCCGCGAAGCTGGGATCGTCATTGCCTTTCCCCAGAGGGATGTTCATCTCGACGTACAAAAACCTATAAAATTCCATATGGTTAAAGACGAAAACCTATCGGAAATCATCGAAAAAGATTAGACTCCGTCAAGTTGTCGGGTTGATTTTTAAACTCGTAACCCAATAGAAAAATGAATTTCGTGTCCTCTTCTTCTTCCGCATCCACCGACGGCTGGTGATCATAGTCATAGTTATATTGCAGCGTCGCGGTTAACCCTTTGTAAACAGGAAATCGCAATCCCGTACGCGTTCTGTAAAACCAGTCATCCGCATCTTCAAGACTAACAAATCCGGTGTTTACGTGAAAAAGCTGTACAAACTTTTTGAAAAAATACTGATCATAATTCACAGACCACTGACCTGCGGTGTAGTCATCATCTTTGGCCACATCAAAGTTCTCGTCAACCTTTGCCAATCCTGCCGATATGGAAAGGTTCAGCAGTTGGGTTTCGAAAATCTGATACCCTGTCCCTACACCCAGGGTGCTCCTGAGATCAAGGTCTTTGAACTCATCATGTTCAAATAGCGTGTCTGCATATAGATACCATTTTTTATCCAAAAAATGGCTGTAATTTCCGTAAGCAAGCCAGTTCTGCGAAGTTGTTGTTCCATTTGATTCTTCCTTACTCAACTCACCCCCAATTTTATAACGGTTTTTCTTGGTACGTGCCACAAACTCCCCGTCTAAATAGTAGTTGTCCGAGTCCGTATTGCCCCTTTCGTTGGTTATATTGACATTGGCCCGGGTGGTTACTTTCACGGTCTTGATCGGCTCCGGGTTAATCGCCTTCACATCAACCAGGCTAAAGGAAGCGGGCGCTTCGAGCTTGCCGGTATCCAACTTCATTTTCCCATCCTCAATTGCTAATGTGGTCCCTTCAAGAGCCGTTTCATCCTTGAGCACGACTTTCACTGAGCCATCGGTCTTAATGCTGGCCACCTCCTGCCAGACGATGCTGATTTCACCGGCATAGATGGTTTTAAGGATCAGTTTGTCCGCTTCCATCCTGATGACCTTCCCGGTGAGTCTATCCCCGTTTTTCAAACGGACTTCGTCGGCCAAACTATTCCCGGCAATAAGAAAAGCAACGGTGATCATGGTGAGCAAGAAGGTGAAGCTTTTTTTCATTACGGACCTCCTGTTAATCGATTAGTCCAATTGATAAACTTAAGTATTGAATCTTTTATAAGCTTCTTTTTTGAAATCCGGTTCAATTATTGCGTTACCAGAACTACAGGGGGAAAGCAAGATTTCGCGGGCGTCAAGCGTCATCGCCGCCGTTACCAAACGCTCAGCTCTCATGAACAGATATTTAATCCCCTTTTAAAATTTGAAACGCTCAATTTAGACTAAAATCTAAACCCTACTGTGAAATGAAAATTTCCGGCACTTTCATTCGCTTTCCTATCCAGTTTGTGCCCGTAATAGACCCCCATGGGACCGATTTGTGAGAGATAATGCAATCCAACACCCACTGAAGAACGAAAGTCATCCGAACCTTGGTCGATAATTGCGTTTTTGACGCTGCCCGTGTCGTAAAAAAAGGCAAGCTCGAAATTAGGTCCCAGGTCAATTCTTGCCTCCAAATTGCCCAAGATTGCAGTTTCTCCGCCCACGGCTTTGCGGCCGGCGTCAAATCGAAGTCTGTTTTCATCGAACCCCCGAATCGTGGATGTGCCTCCCAGGAAAAAAAGCTGGTCTTCCGGAATCGTGCTGCGGTCATCAAAACGGGTAATATCTCCAAAAAGTCCCCGAAACGCAAATGTCAGATTTTCCAAGGGGGTATAATATTTCCGGATCTCGAGACGATACTTAAAAAAATTATCCAAAGAATTGGTGATCCCTTTAGAGAAATCCATAAGCAAAGAAGAAAACATCCCCTTTCTGGGGCGTATATAGGAGTCTACCGAATTATAAACCAGGGAGGGGCTTACGGTTAAAATTCCCCTGGGATCATATTCATCTTCTACTCCTGACGGTATGGGCGCAGCGTTCCGCTGATACTGCTTTTTATATGCATATACAAAAGAAAGATCGGCGTTAAATTTCTGGAAAAGTCTGCGGTTAAATGATACTGAAACGCCCCTGTTCTTGGTTCCGAAATCTGTGTTAAACTCTTCCCTTTTTTCACTGAACATGTTTATGGATGACTTGATTCGAGTTCCCATAAATCGGGGTTCAACTATTCCCAGATCTCCCCGGTAACCGATTTGACTGATTTCTGTACGGGCCCAGATCTCCTTGTTTAATCCAAAAAGGTTGCGGTCACCGGCCAGGACGTCTGCGTAAAATTCTCTTTCCGTGTCATACCCTCCGCCCAATTGAATATAATATGGCTTTTTTTCTTCCATTTCCAGGAGCAGATTCACCGTATCTTCCTTTTCCTTTAAGCCGTAAGTTTTAAAACGTACCGATTCAAGGGCTTCGATATCACGGAGATTGCGCTGAGATTCCAAAAATTTATTCAGCGAAAACGGTTCTCCTGAATTGAGTTCAAGTTCATTTTCGATAACTCGTCCTTTGGTGAGAAAATTCCCCGTGTAAGCCACCTGGCCCATTCTGACAAAAGGTCCTTGATCAACCTCATAGGTTACTGCCGCTTGGGTATCGTCCTTGCTGATGAATGCACTCCCCTTTACCGTAACGCGAGGGTATCCCTTTTCAGAAATCAGGGAAGACAGCGTATTTTCATCACTGCGAATCATATAGTCGCGGAAAACGGATCCTTTTTTCAAAGTGATTGCTTCAAGGGCCTCGGAGTTTGACAGCACATTCAGTCCATGGATCGTTACGGACGCTACCTGAGTCTGAACCCCCTCCTTGATATCCAGGGTGAGGTCTACATACGTTTTGTTTTTTTTAATGTCCTTATGTGATTTTATTTCATCTTTCACCACCGTATTCATATATCCTTGCTTGAGATACAAGGACGTAACCGCATGTTTGTCCTCTTCCAGGGTTTCCTGAACCCATGCACCGCTTGCAATAACTCCCGGAGTTTGGGTCAATATTTGTTTTTTGATCTTTTTTGAATCAAACGCAGTGTTTCCGGTAAGGTTGACGGAATTTACAACATATTGCGGCCCTTCGTGAATCATCAGGCGTATGCACCGCACGGGCACGCCGGCATCTAATTTTCTTTCTGCTTCCATCTCTATCCGACAATCCTTATATCCGGCATTACGGTAACGCTCCTTTATTTTGCGGATACTCTTTCTTAGACCAAAATCCTTCTTGTTTCCTTCCTTAAACAGGGTGAGGTCTTTTTTAAGCGTAATATCCCAAAACTCTTTATTGCCCTGAAATTCAATCTCATATCTGGGCCCTTCATCAATGGTTACAAAAATAGAAACATTTTGAGTTTTAGCATCCTTTTTAACTTCGGAGTTCACGACAACCTCCGGATATCCTTTTTTCCGGTAAAACCGAATGAGGTTTTGAATATCTTTGCTCAATACTTTTTTCTTAAAACGCCTCATAAAATCCGGGGTCATCCACAATTTACAAGTTTTAATCCGTAATTTAAGGCGCGGGGTTGAAAACGCCCGGTTTCCCTTGATTTCAAAGCGCCGGATATGAAAAAAGTCTCCCTTGTCGATCGTGACAGAAACCAAAAAATTTCCGTCAGCCGGATCTTCTGCGGCGTCTAGCTCAACAACCGGTGCAATGTAACCTTCATTCTTGAAAACTTCGGTAATGACAGTTTCTTTGCCGAAAAACGTTTCCGGATGATATACATCTCCCGGGTACAACTGCATGGCGTTGAGAATTTCTCGCTCCAACAGGGGAAAGCCACCGATGATTTTAATATCTTTAATTCGAGGGTAGGGCGTTACCTGAAAATCCAAGGTAAATTGTTTTTCTCCACGGTCTGATTCAGAGACATGGATGGCTTTAAACAGATTCGACGATTTCAAAGCGTCCAGGGAATCCGTTAACCGTTTGGTGGAAAAGGGCTCTCCCTCCCGGATAAAAATAAGCTTCTTTGCCAGATCAACCCATGGGCTCACATCTCCTTTTATCCCCTCAACATGGATGATAATCCGTGAAACAATGGGTCCGGATTCATCCTTTCCCATACTCTCGGCATATACAGGATCTTTGGCAACGCACGCCATTAGGATCCACAACACTGCGGTTATTTTTATCCAGTCTTTTTCTTTGAATCGGGTCATCTGAAGTTATCTTTCACCCTATTTGAGCATAAACAAAACGGGAAATTATTTTACTAGAAGTGCTTTCAAAACCTTCAATCAGGTTCAAAGTCAAGGCGGGGCGAGGGATTCAAACGCAGGAATATATGTAATATTTCGAGTATTGAATCCCTCGGCCCAACACAGGAATTGGGCCTAAGGGGAGGTTTTGAAACCACTTCTATCGAAATTCGAGTCTCAATCGAAGCCCGCCGCCATAATGTCCCTCCGTATCCTGGAATGTGTTCATTAACAATTGCTCAAGAAATTTATATTCCGTGATCACTTGCTGGATGACCTTGGCATTTTTTGTCTGCACGCCGTATTTGACCGTTATTCTTCGGGAAAGCTCTTTACCGACCGTCACTTTAACCTCATCCGACGCATCAGGTTCTTCGCCTTGCTTATATTCCAGCTCTACAACATCCAGACCGGTGGCATCCTTGATTTGTTTTTGAGCGGTTTCAGCAAGAACATCGGCCAGTATTTGTCCCGAAGACCGAGCCAAACCGCCTTCTTTTGCGATCAGTTCCCGTGTTGTTTTCCCGGTTATCAACAAAGAGAGAATATCTTCCTCTCTTTCTGACGGGTTGGAAGAAAGATTAAACTTAAGATTGTCCGGTGTCCCGGAGATATTCAAAAAAACGGTCCATTCCCGAACCATTACTTCGCTGATCACATCAATAGTCGGCTCAATTTTATACGGGTTGGTGAAATCAAAGACACCTCTTTTGACATTAAATTCCTTTTTTTGGAAATAGACGGTTCCGGATTCTACTTGGGCTCTTCCGCTGATCAAAGGATGATTCAACGATCCGTGTATGCGAAGATCCGGCTTGATAGCCAATAAGGCCATATTATTGTCTATGACAAAGGGTTCTCTGTAACGGGTCGTAATATCAAGACTCATATTTTTTAAAAAAGGCCAGGAGATCTCAGGTGTTACCGAGGCTTCTTCCCGGGATTTTTTACTAGGGCTTTCCGTAAGAGTTAGCCGTATATCTTTATAATACTTTCCCTCAATCATTTGAATGTCTCCCGAGACGAGAGATTTCTCAGGGGCGCCTTTGATATCCAGTTCGGCGCTCAAGCGGGTTCCCAAGGTGTCGGGAATCACAACCGGAAGGTCATGGGCTTTTAATTTGAGTTCCATCCTTGAGGGGCGATATGCCTTAAGATCAATAGCACCGTACAGTTGAAAACTGCCGGTGTCCAACATTCCCCGGATGTTATCCAGAACAATGGCTTTGGGGGTTACATGAATACCGCCGTTCAGGTCGTGCATCCGTTGTAAAAGGCCGGAAACCGTCATGCCGCAATTAATAATTTCAGCATCAGCACGCAAGTCTGGCTGCGACAGGTTTCCGTTCACGCCGAGAGAAAGGCGCACTTCACCGGTGGCATTGGGGGAAACATCTGTAAGAAGCGATATTATTTCCAGAGGAATGGTGCCATGGGCTTTAATATCAAGGTCGCCATTCAGTGTTATGTTACCTTCAATTTCCATAACAGTCCGTTCAAGCAGGTTCAGGCGGACACCGGGAATCGAAATTCCACCATGCTTTAAAAATGCCTTTAAGTCACGGGATCGGATCAATTCTGTCTGATTTGAAAAAATCTCAATCCGAGAAATATCGGCCCACCCTTTTACCTGATCCGGTGTCTTGGCATTGCCATTGACTTGGATTTTTCCGGTCATGAAACCATTCAGTTTGCTTTGTCCGAAAATTTTTAAATAAGGGGTTAAACGAGTGTTATCAAACCCGGCGGATGCTGAAAAAGCTTGGGTCTGCAGATGATAAGTGGCATCTAAAGCAAAGTTCCGACCTCCTGAAATATATGCCGTCCGGTCCGCAACTTCAATTTTAAACCGTTCGTCTTCCAAAGGTTGGTTACTGAATCGCAACTCATTTAGAAGCACATTCCCCTTGATTTGAGGATTTTCAAAATCTCCCTGTCCCCGGAACGTAAAGGAAATCTTGCCGGTATCACCGTTTTCCAACGGAAGCCCGTTTATGTTCTTTAGGGAAATGCCCTCGGAAGAAAGTCGTAAGTTATAATTTTTATTTAAAGACATCCAACCTTGGACCAGGATTTTCTCGCCGGGGGCAATCACGATCTCAAAAGAATCCAAATTGAGTCGATCACCGTCGAGATTTGATATGAGATGAACCCCCTGAACTTTTTGGGTGTAG
>JASFLX010000040.1:0-16611 GCA_050117895.1 Desulfobacterales bacterium
AGTCAATAGCAAAAAGAGAAAACATGAGCACAAAAGCCAAAGAAATAAATGAGTTGGACAAGATACACCAAGAAATATTTTACAGCGTTGAGTTTATGATAAAAGGATTTCCGTATCTTTTCCAATTCAAAATCAGGAATACATCTCAAAGATCCATGTTCATATTGGTAAAGGAATCTTCCGATATTCTTAGTCGGCTTAAAGAAGGTGATATCATAAAAATGAAATACTATAGCTCTGTATCAAACTATTACATGGAATTGGAGACTGAAATCGAATCTATTTCACTAAAAGACCAGGGACGGTTTAGAGGACATTATGCCATTGGGTTAAATATATTGCCCGACCAGATTAGGTAATGATCTTTGTATTTGTTTTTCATTGTTTCTTCAGGAAGGATGAAACAGGAAAAAAATTTTCTAAACGGATTTTAGAACACAGCTTTAGCCATGCCCACGTATTACAATTGCCGACGACACAGCATATAAAGCAGGAGAAATCTACAACGCCGTTAAATTAACCTGGAAAGCTGTTAAAAGAAGAGTTTTTAAAAAACCTTGGTGTTAGTTGCGCCGAATGGCCCATTTAAATCTGAATTTTATTGCTATTAAAAAGTTAACCTTTGGAGGGTTTAATGGACAAGGAACAATTCTTTTTTACATCCGAGTCGGTTACAGAAGGGCATCCAGATAAAGTCGCAGATGCCATATCGGATTCAATTTTAGACGCAATGATTGCAAAGGATAAAAACAGCAGGGTTGCCTGTGAGACCTTGGTAACAACCGGTTTGGCCTTGGTCGCTGGTGAAATCACAACCGACTGTTATGTGGATATCCCTGAACGGGTTCGAGAAACCATAAAAGATATCGGTTACCATTCATCCCAAATGGGATTTGACTGGCAGACGTGCTCGATTATTACAAGTATTGATCAGCAATCAGCGGATATTGCTCAGGGAGTCAATGTTGACGAGGGGCTTTTCAAGGAGCAAGGCGCGGGGGATCAAGGGTTGATGTTTGGCTATGCCTGTGATGAAACCCCGGAACTCATGCCAATGTCTATTATATTTGCCCACAAATTAACTCACCGTCTGGCAACGGTTCGAAAGAACGGAGCTCTGGATTTTCTGAGGCCTGATGGTAAATCCCAGGTAACCATCGAATACGAAAACGGAACTCCGAAACGTGTGGACACGATAATCGTCTCCGCCCAGCACAAACGGAAAGTTTCGTATGAGGACCTAAAAGAGGCGGTGATTGAGGAAGTGGTTAAAAAAATTATCCCACAGGATATGGTGGATGGAGATACCAGATATTTAATTAATCCAACCGGCCGTTTTGTGATCGGCGGCCCCATGGGAGATTGTGGTCTTACCGGAAGGAAAATTATTGTCGACACCTATGGGGGTCAGGGCAGTCACGGTGGGGGGTGCTTTTCCGGAAAGGATCCTTCAAAGGTAGACCGCAGTGCTTCGTATATGGCCAGACATGTCGCCAAAAATATCGTGTCGGCCGGTCTTGCCAAAAAATGCGAAGTACAAATTGCCTATGCCATTGGTGTAGCAGAACCGGTATCTGTAATGGTCAACCTTATGGGAACCGGCGTGGTTCCTGAGTATAAAGTGAGGGAAAGTGTCTTGGAAACTTTCGATTTACGGCCTGCCGCCATTATTAAATATCTTGACCTGCTACGGCCGATATATCGCAAAACTTCGGCCTATGGGCACTTCGGCCGAAGTGAACCTGAATTCACCTGGGAAAAAACCGATATGGCAGAAACGCTAAGAGAGAAGACAGAGCTTTAATTCTATTTTTGCTTAATCCATCTATTTTATTAAGAAGATTGAGTTTAAAATGACTGGTTTTGCTGTCGTTTAAAATCAACAAAATACTCTGGGTCTGGGAAAAATGTTTAAATTGAAGCGACTATTAAAGATGAAGAGTTAAAAGAAGCTCAGGGCAATTATCGCATGGTCCGGAGCAAGGAAGAACTGTCTTATTTTAAAATCTTCATAGAACATTTTATTGAGAATTGAGATAACGTCTGATGGAATGTGACAAAATTTTCGGGTTGGAAAAGTGACTGACAATAACCGAGGACAATCATGAACCTGTTTGATTTAGGTATTATAATGATTTTATGCTTTTGTCTAATAAGAGGCGTTTTCATAGGAATTATCAGGGGATTGTTTTCAATCACAGGGGTATTGATCGGCTTCTTTGGAGCTTCAGCATTTTACATGGAAGTTGCAGAGTCCTTTTTATATTGGATGCCGAATGCTTCACATGTGAACCTATGGAGTTTTCTTATTATTTTCTTTGGATTCTATATTTCGATCAGCATTTTGGGACTAATTGTCAACTACTTGCTTAAAATTGACTTTATGCTTTGGGTGAAACGCACTTTAGGTGCCAGTATCGGCATCATCAAAGGGGTGTTGCTTGTTTCTGTTTTGTTGCTTACCTTCACTGCGTTTCTCCCGAAGGGTGAACCTATTATTAAAAACTCCATATTTTCTTCCTATTTTACCCCGGTGCCCGAGAAGATGGCCAAGGTTGTTTCGAAAGATATGAGACATAAGTATGTAGCAAAAATAGGAGAGTATAAAAAATCCTGGGAAAATTAAAATAAAACCCCATCTTTTTGGGTGTATGAAAGAGGACAAAATGAAATTGGGAAGTGAATACAGACTTCGTACAATTAGTCAAAATACAACTCTAAATGTTGGCGAATTGATCGAAGACTGTCTTAATTTTTTACACACATTAGTACTTAGCCAAGAGGCCGCAAAAAAGCTGGCAAAAACGGAACATAAATTGCGTGAAATTGAAAAGATAAAAAACAACGATAAGATATATAAGTACAAAAAAGAGATACTTTTCCAGGATGTTTTCAATATTCTGGAAGATATTGCACCGGAGGGATGTTATTTTGGCACCCATCCTGGAGATTTCGGGCTCATCGGTTTTTGGGACAAAGACTTATTTTCTGTTACACACTAAAAATTTCAAATCAGCTTGGCAGATAAAAAGGAAATAGTAAGGAATGCTAAATGTTAAATAATCCTGACGCACCCAAAAACCTTGAGGAAGCCTTTAAAAGATTAATGGATTTAATTCCGGCTCCTTATCGGCACGAAAAAAATATTCAAAAAACTATATTGACATATCTAAAAGTTGAGGGCGAAGAGTTTGTACGCAATGGTATAGAATGTACGCGGAAACTTTTTACAGAAAAATATCAAAAGAAGTTACCTAAAAATCGAGATAAAACCTAAATGCCTCAAGATGGTAAAAATCAAGTGGGGAGGCACTGTGATTTTTGGCGAGTTGTTGGTTGCTTTAACCGTTACGGTTCTTTTAAGTGCATTGCTTATGTCTACATTTTTAAAAGGTGAGCAGCGAACCCGTTTGATATGGATTTTCTTGATTATTTTTCTGACGACGTGGGCCGGTGGTATTTGGGTAAGACCTTTTGGACCCTCTTTTCGAGGAATTTATTGGCTGCCGTTTCTTTGGATTGGAATAATTACCGTCCTCATACTTGTTGTGTTTTATCCAAGACGCATCCCAAAGAGCAGGTGGGAGACTTTAGAAATGCTGCAACAGATTGAAAAGCAAAAAAAGCTGAATCAACTGACTTATATCACCTTAACACTTTTGTTTTGGCTGCTTTTGCTTTTACTGTCATTAGCGATTATTGTCCGCTACTTTAAAATTTAAGGCAAATCTATCTAATTCTGAATTCGCATCTACCGGCTTATGGAACGCCGAATCACTGAAAGTGATCTTCGATTCCGCATTGAACAATGGTTTAAAAATGCGGTTATTGTTATTGGGTTTTGCCAACGGGACGTCCATCTGGATAGCCAAAAGCCGATTGAAATTCGTATACTGAATTCGGAAGATAATGGAGGAATAAATGACGAAAAAAAAATGCATTTTCATAATTACTAAAAATGCATTGATTATAACAATACTTTTTATCGGCTTTGCAAAAATTGCCCATGCCGGTGAACGCCTCACCGTTGCAGTCCCCAAAGCAAATATCCGTTCAGGACCTGGAACTCACTATGATATCATTTGGCAGGTATACAAATATTACCCACTTAGGGTTATTAAAAAGACAGGGTCATGGTATAGGTTTTTTGATTTTGAGGGGGATAAAGGGTGGATATACAGATCTCTTGTTCGTAAAATTCCATCGGTTATCACAATTCAAGAAAAATGCAATATTCGTTCGGGCCCCGGTACCAAATATAGCGTCTTATTTACAACTGAAAAAGGCGTCGCGTTTAAAGTCATAAATCGAAAGGGTAGCTGGATACATGTCCGCCATTCGGATGGA
Source organism: Desulfobacterales bacterium (assembly GCA_050117895.1). Taxonomy (GTDB): domain Bacteria; phylum Desulfobacterota; class Desulfobacteria; order Desulfobacterales; family UBA11574; genus S5133MH16. The sequence goes on from JASFLX010000040.1 coordinate 4,348, forward strand.
GATAAAGGATGGATATATAAATCTTTGGTCTGGTAACTTAGGCCAATCATGCAGTATCCAAATATCCTTTTCCAAAGGAAGCCAATGCCATAAGAGATCGGGGTTTTTTCGATCCAATGATTTTATAAAAAAACTCGACTGCTGATCTTAATCTTCTACACCATCGGTGTAATAGAACCCGCCTCTGTTATGTTGGATCTAAGGAGAACAAAAACAATCTTCAAGGATCGAATTGCCGAATAGATTCATCATACCAACAAAATGTTTATTACATAATTGACCATCTAAAAATACTTACAAAAAATAATATATATACAAAATTTAGTTTATATATTTTTGAAAGAGTTTTTAATATATATAATTAATATAACAATTATCTTACTGCCGTTGACAGTGTTCCCCCGGATATTGATAAGGCAGAAAGGAAACTAAGAAATGTATTGCTGTGTAAACAAAATTATCGGCTATAAACTAATGGCAAAGGACGGAGAATTTGGTAAGTGTGATGACTTTCTTTTTGAGGATCGTCCCTGGATGGTTCGATACATGGTGGCCGATACCGGCGGTTTCCTGCACCGGCATAAAGTGCTCATACCTTTGATCGAACTCGAAAAGCCGGACCGGTTGGCCCAGCTTTTTCATGTCGATTTAACCAAAGAGCAAATCGAAAAAAGCCCACCGATCAGTGAAGATGAACCGGTATCACGTCAGTATGAAAGAATTTCTTGTCTATACTTTGGATGGCCGGCTCATTGGGCGGGAGACGATCTGGAAAACACCATTTCAACCCCTTCCGGGGTGTTCCGAGAACCGGAAAATGTTCAAGATAATGGTGAAAAGGAAAGTTCACTCCGTTCCGTAAAGGAAGTAACAGGATATCAGGTTGAGGCCACAAGGGGGAAGGCAGGCAAAGTTAGCGATTTTATTGTTGACGATGACATCTGGGCTATCCGTTACCTAGTGGTTGAGATCCAAAATGGTGTAAAAGACAAAAAGGTGATTTTGGCACCGGATTGGGTTAACACAGTAGACTGGTTGAATCGCGTCGTCAATGTAGATCTGAGTGTCGATGGTATTGAAAACTGTCCCGAATTTAACCCGGAGGAACCTTTTGGTGCGGATCTCCACTCCATGCCATCTTGGTCTGATTGGACCAAGGAATACATCCGCAATTTAGAAAGGGAGAATCTACTGCTGAAGCTATCTGTTAAGAAATATAAAAAACAACTCGAATATTACAAACTAAAAGTAACTATGATGAATGACGCCAAAAAATAGTATCGATATCATCTAAAAATTTGCGATAAAAACAGGTTGCTTCAAGTTCAGATGTCGATTCCAAGTGAATCATTATTTTAAGGTGATAAATTTCTAAAAGGAGAAAGATGATGGCCAATATAAAATGCGCAAGATGTGATCAGGAAGTTGAAAAAATTAAAAGCGAAACCATAGAGCTTGTCACTTACTGTGAGAGTTGCGCCAAACAGGTGAAGCAAAAGAAAAAAGAAAAAAAACATAAAGCAAAACTAGAGGAACATAGAAAAATAAAGGAAAGAGAATATATTGAAAAAGAATTGGAAGTGATTACCGAAGATGATACCAAACACATTATCGTAACGACAACCGATACTGTCGAAATAAAAAGGGTCGGTGAGTATATCGGCGTCATCTCCGCCCAGGAATATAAATATAACACGGACATTCCCGAAGACGACCGTGCAGGTGAAGAAGAAATCGCCGAAAAAGACAACAGGGGATGTGTGGAGCGAGCACTTTTTAAGTTAAAAAAACAAGCGTATTTATTAGGAGCGGACGCCATAATCGGCACGCGATTGTATAGTAATTTCGACCACGACACCGAAGGCGGTCAGGTCATTGCAATCATGACTAAAATCAATATAACCGGAACAGCCGTCAGGCTAATCCAATGATATTTGAGTAAATACAGAATTAAAGATGGTGAAAAAAATGCCTGATAAATTTAAAAAATTAACTCTAAAAGTACCTATAAAAGATTACCAAAAACTGAGATTGATAGCCGGGACAAATAACAGGACGGTCGCCGACACCGCCTTGGAAATGATTTGCAAAAATATAAACAAAGCTGAGGTGAATCAGAGAAAAGAGGTGGTTTCAGATATGTTAGAGAACCTTGGTGGAGAGCTGATTGAGGCTAAATGACAAATATCTAGAACATTTAAGATATACAGGTTCATAAACCTTAAAATACATAATTCGTCTTATTTAAATTTTCTTACAATTGGTTACACTATACAAAAAATGATCCAATAAAAAGGAGTGTCATTCGGAATGCAGAAAGAACGCAAGCATGAAATGGGGCCGGGAGGATTCTGTATCTTTACCAAATGCGGTGAGAGGACAATGCACCATAAGGGTATTCCTTGTATTGAGGCAAGATCTTCGAAATGCAGTGCAAAAATGATCAGGGAGGATTCTGAACATTACCGCCTTATACAAAAAAAGAAAAATTCTATCTTATAATGAAACGAATCCATACTCTAATTCTAACGGTAAGCAAAACCACAGAAAATATGAAATACGACTGCAATCCCAATATAAAAAATGTTGTGCTGGTAACCGATGACAAAGAACGAATTAAATCAAAAATGACGAGTTTTATTCTTAAGTTATTGCGTACCAATGGACTCAATCCCATTGCAACCAAACATTTTGATGGTGACGAAGTACGAGAAAATAAGGAGTTCTATTTTCATAGAGACAGAGAAATCTTTAAGAAAAGTTTCGAATACTTAACCAAACCTGTCTCTATTAAAACCCTTCTATACTTCAGCAGGCAAAATCCTAAACTCCAAGAAGCTTTAAAACAAGATCCGTTATCCCTTATGGAAATACTGTGGCAAGAGTATCAAAAAAGATTTCATCAACCGGAAAGCCTGCATGAAATCGTGGAGCATTATGAAGTCGGGCAAAAATTTGCCGCAAAATTTCCTGATGCACATATTCTAACTGTTTTGTTTTTTCACAAGGCAATTTCTCCCAAATTGCAAAGCAATGGAACATTAAATTACCATTCTGTTGGAAGGGGATTCTATGGGTATGGTGCCTGCAAACCGATTGAACCGGAAATCGGATGTCCCGGAAGGGCAAAAATCTTGATAACCGCAAACGCAGCATCGAATTGAGCTTTCGAAAAGAAAAAAGCATTTGCCCGTCGGGTATTCTTTCACGAATATTGGGGTCATGCCGTTAATAACCTTGACGACCATTTTAATATACCAATGAACAGATGTATTATGTCTGTCGCACCATCTCTGAATACCTTTGTTCAAAAAGCTCTAAAAAATAAGAAACCTGTTTTTTGTAAAGAATGTTTAGAAAAAATAAACTATCTGCCGAAAATTTCCATGCAAGAATAAGCGTTCAGGAAAGAAACACATATAATTTTTTTCCCATGGCTGTCGCAATTCTTTCACGATATTAAACGCACATTTAAGAAGAATTGACGAATCCAATCTCCTAACCGCTTTTGGGAAGGATAAGAATTTAAAAAGCACACCGAAAAATACTTATTCAGTTTCCTTGGAATACATAATTTACCCCATATAAATCGGTCACAATATTCATTAACTTATTGTTTATAAATATTAAACAGATAGGAGAGATAAAACAAATTCGGTCGAATAATTGGAAATTAAAAACAAGGACTTGCTGAAACCTCAAGATGATGAATAAAAATCAGAAAATAACACGGGCTACCATACCGTCCCGCTTCCGAATGATGGCGGTGGGAACTATTTCCCAGGAGGAACTGAAAAATATCAATACACATCAGCTTAAGATATTCTTAACAGAATCAGATCCGAACAATTGGCCACCGGAAATCTATCACCTCAAAAAGTATGTTCGTGAAAGACAGGATGCTTAGGCCGTGAAAGAGAATTGTTTGGAACCGTTTTTAGTTCGATTCATCATTATAAATAATGGGGAGTTCCAAGCGAAAGCGAACAAATGGGCACGGTTGTTAAGAAAAGAAGAAAGAAAATAAAAAAACATAAACACAGGAAGAAGTTGAAAAGGACTCGCCATAAGCGGAGTAAAAAGAAATAGTTTTCGGTTTTCAATCATGACCATGACACGAACATGTGTATAACCTTATTTGACTCACAAGTCTATATTACAAACTTGCATTAGTTTATATCAGGCATATTTTTTATGTTGATTTTTACGTTTCCTACTGATTAGAAATAATGAAACAATCACCAAAAGAAAAAAAATGACTTCAGCAATATATCTGTTCAGCGATTTAGATCGCACCATTTTACCCAATGGATCTCAGGAAGAATCGCCCAAGGTTAGGTCTGTGCTGTGGCGACTTGCAGAACGCCCGGAAATGACGCTGATTTATGTTACCGGGCGGAATAAAATACTCATCCTGAATGCCATCAAAGAATTTGTCATACCCGTGCCGGATTATGCCATCGGAGATGTGGGAACTACGCTCTATCGGGTTACGAACGGCAAGTGGGAAATGACGGCAAGCTGGTCTCAGCATATCGGAAAAGATTGGAAAGGCCTGACAGGGAATGACCTAACCGGACTGCTGGAGGATTTGGATGAACTACGATTGCAGGAACCTGAAAAACAAAACCGATATAAATTGAGCTATTATGCTGAACGAACGGTTAATCACCATCGCCTTGTTGAGAAAATTCACCGCCGTCTCCAGGCCAAAGGTATCGCTGCCGGTGTAATCTGGAGCGTTGATGAACCCAACGAACTGGGGTTGATTGATATTCTCCCTGAGCATGCGACTAAATTGCATGCCATAAAATTTCTTTTACAGGCCCAAGGAATTCCTGAACAGCGTGCCGTTTTTGCTGGCGACAGCGGCAATGATCTGGATGCACTGACAAGCGGATTGCAGGCCATTTTGGTCAAAAATGCCGCCGAAGATGTAAGAAAGGAAGCTTTAGAAATACTGTTACACAAGCGGATGATGGACCGTTTGTATCTGGCCCAGGGCGATTTTTTCGGAGTGAATGGCAATTATACCGGCGGCGTGCTCGAAGGTTTGGCTCATTTTTTTCCTGAAACCGAGCATTGGATAAAAGAGGCCATACGATGATTCTGGTTGTCGGTGAAATTTTATACGATGTGTTCCAGGATTATAAGCGTCTGGGGGGGGCTCCTTTTAATTTTGCCTTCCATCTTAAAAACCTCGGTTTCCCGGTTCGCTTTGTTTCAAGGGTTGGAAACGATGCTGACGGGAAAACAATTTTAGGAAAATTGGAGCAATTTGGATTCAACTTGGAGGATATTCAGATTGATCCTGCCCATCCCACTGGAAGTGTTCAAGTTCGGCTGGATGAAAACGGAGTGCCAAATTTTAAAATTACCCCCGATGTTGCCTATGATTATGTCGAATTTATACGAAAAATACATGTACCCGCGATTCACAAATCCGAGTTAATCTATTTTGGTTCATTGGCTCAAAGAAGCCCGTTGGGCTTCAACAATATCCAGGGGATCCTTTCACACAAACCGCCTTCTGCCCGCTGTTTTTATGATATCAACTTGCGGCCCGCGTGTTACAGTGATGCCGTTGTAATGACTTCGCTGTCTCAGGCAAATATATTAAAAATAAACAATGAAGAGTGCGATGAAGTAAGGCGTATTTTACAATATAAAAAAGACCCCGGTACCTTTATACAGTATTTAATGGATACCTATCCTTTGGAAGTCATATCGTTAACCAAAGGAGACCGGGGAAGTGAGATATACACCCCAAAGGGTTTCTTTAGGGTTGGAGAAACAAAAATTGAAAAAGTTATTGATTCTGTGGGAGCCGGCGATGCCTATGCTGCCATGCTTGCAGCCGGACTCCTTGGACAGTGGCAGCCGGAGACCATTTTACGCAGGGCCACATCATTCGCATCCCATATTTGTATGATAGAAGGCGCCATTTCCGAGTCCGAATCATTTTACCAACCCTTCACGCCGATGATTAAACGAGGAGAATAAAATGATGTCGCGCAATTTTTATATTCAAATGTTTAGCGTCCATGGTCTGCTTCGATCCGAAAATATGGAACTGGGCCGCGATGCGGATACGGGCGGACAGATCAAGTATGTGATTGAACTGGCCAAAGCGCTGAGTCAGCGTGAAGATGTCGAAAAGGTGGACTTGTGTACCCGGCTTATTGTCGATAAAAGAGTCTCCAAAGATTACGCTCAGCCAATTGAAGAGGTAAACGATAAATTTCGGATCGTAAGAATTCAGTGTGGCGGACGTAAATATTTTCGTAAGGAACTGATATGGCCGCACCTGGACGAATATATCGATAAAACGATCAAATTCATCAAACGCCAAAAAAGGATTCCCGATATTGTTCACGGTCATTATCCGGATGCCGGTTATGTGGCCATGCAGCTGGCTGAAATTTTTGGTGTACCTTGTGTCTATACCGGCCATTCCCTCGGCCGATCGAAATTAAATCGGCTATTAAATGAGGGTATGAAAGAAAAAGACATCATCAAAAAGTTTAAGATAGACTTCCGTATCGAAATGGAAGAAGAAGCGTTGAAAAAATCCGATTTGATTGTTACCAGCACAAACCAGGAAGTCAAAACGCAATACGGACAGTACCACAACAAAAACATCCCCAAGTATCATGTGATTCCACCGGGGCTGGACATCGATAAGTTCTACCCGTTCTACCATGACATGCTGCCGGAGACGACCAAGGAAGAAGTCGAAATGTATGCTCAAGCCTCCGTATTGGAAGAATTGAATCGCTTTTTCATGCATCCGGACCGCACCTTGATTTTGTCGCTGTGTCGTCCGGATAAACGTAAAAATATTGCCGGCCTGATCAAAGCTTATGGAGAAGACCTCGAGCTCCAGTCAATGGCCAATTTGGCTGTTTTTGCAGGTATTCGTAAGGACATCAGCAAAATGGAAGATAACGAGCGCGACGTTCTTACCGAAATCCTTCTGTTAATGGACAAGTATGATCTTTACGGAAAAATCGCCATTCCTAAAAAGCATGACTTTGAGTATGAAGTGCCGGAACTATATCGAATCGCCGCTGAAAAAAAAGGCGTCTTTGTCAACTCCGCGCTGACCGAACCTTTTGGTATCACCCTGATCGAAGCGGCTGCTTCCGGACTCCCGATTGTCGCACCTCAAGACGGTGGCCCGCAGGATATTATCCAAAATTGTCAATGCGGCATACTAGTTGATACCACGAACACCAAGGCAATATCCGATGCAATCAAACGGATTATCATCGACCATGATATATGGAAGAAATATTCCAAAAACGGCATTATGAATGTTCGTAAGCATTACACTTGGGAAAGTCATGCCGACGCATATATGCAAGAAATCGATCAAATCGCTGCCCAATTCGAATTAACGGAAATGAAAGTTGCGGTTCCGTCCGACGCCATCGGCCGGCGGCTGGCAGCACTCAATTATTTTATTATTGTTAATATTGACAATACCCTTATTGGCAACAATAATGAGCATCTGAAAGAACTTCTGGATCTGCTGAATGAAAACCGGGAATATATCGGATTTGGAGTGGCGACCGGGCGTTCTATCGAGTCAGCAACCGATTACCTTACACAACACGGCGTTCAACCACCGGATGTTGTCATTTCATCTGTCGGTTCAGAAATTTACTACGGCAAAAACCTACACTACGGAAAAGGTTGGCAAACCCACATATCGGCAAAATGGAACCGAAAAAAAATTATGGCACTGTTGAATGACTTTCCCTTTTTAAAGTACCAGAATGACGGGACGCAAAAACGCTTTAAGATCGGCTTTGAAATGGAACCCGCCAAAGATCGTTTGGCGATGATTCATGAACGCCTGCTACAGAACAAATGCAAGTATACCTTAATATATTCCCAAGACAGATATTTGGATATTTTACCGTACCGAGCTTCAAAAGGAAAGGCCATTCGTTATTTGAGCTACAAGTGGGAAATTCCGTTGAAAAATTTCCTGGTTTGTGGAGACTCCGGAAATGACGAAGAAATGCTTCGCGGAGAGCCCTTGGCCGCGGTTGTGGGAAATTACAGTCCAGAACTAGAAAAATTGAAAGGTCGAAAAAATATTTATTTTGCCGAGCAGAAATTTGCCGGAGGCATTCTTGAAGCCATTGATCGGTACAACTTTATTGAAACCGCCAAAAAATAAAAAGGATATCATGGAAAATCTGCTAAACATCCTGATCGACAAAAAGGACCGTAAGGATTTCAAAGAATTCGTTTTCTTTACAACAAACCAACCTAATAGGATTCTACTCCGAAATGAGATTATACAGTTGTTTCGCCAATACTGCGACCAGCATGAAAAAACCAAAAAATTTCGTAAAAACTCTTCGATCTTTAGTTTTTTAAAAAAAACTCAAGAGCTTTTAATTACAGATAACCATTTAGCGCTGCTGCACCGCTATGCCATGGCAAAATATCGCTTTTACCTCGTCCGACTGGATGGAGAATACATAGAAGAGATCTCTCTTCTGGACTATTTGGATCTAAAAGATTATCATACAACGCAGAGAAAAGTGGATAATAACCATCTACGTTTAGACTTTATGCCTTTTTATGACTTTTCTCCATCCATTCGAGATATTCGTAGCGTTGGCAACGGTATTCGCTTTCTGAATCGCTATATGTGCAGCAATATTTTCAGCCGTCCCGAAGAGTGGAATTCGAAGCTGTTTGAGTTTATTAAGCTGCATAAGTATAACGACCGGCAACTGCTCGTCAACGGAACCCTTATTAACGATTTAGATTCGTTCTATAATGAGCTTGAACAGCTTCTGGAGTGGCTAAAGGGAAAAAAACCTGACACACCTTTCACTATCGTTAAAGCTCGGATGAAAAGGTCTGGTTTAGAGGTTGGATGGGGCAACACCGCTGGGCGGATCATTGATACTATGCAAACACTTCTGGACCTGATTAACGAACCGACCGACCAGCTGTTGGAGCGATTTATTTCACGGGTACCCCTGCCTTTGATTTCTAAGATTGCTATCATTTCACCACATGGTTGGTTTGGACAAACCAATGCACTGGGGAAGCCCGACACCGGCGGCCAGGTCATATATATCCTGGATCAAGTTCGAGCAATAGAAAAACATCTGAAAAAGGAAATTCAACTAACAGGGCTCGAAGTCGACCCAAAAGTCGTCGTTCTGACTCGGTTAATTCCGGAAGCAGAGGACACAACCTGCAATCAACGCCTTGAAAAAATTTTTCAGACTGATAACGGGTGGATATTGCGAGTTCCGTTTCGCGACGAACAATATAATGTTGTAAAACATTGGGTATCTCGTTTTAAAATTTGGCCTTATCTCGAAGCGTTTGCTGATGATGCCGCCAATGAGTTGCTCAGCGAATTTCAGGGACGCCCCGATCTCATCATCGGAAATTATTCTGACGGTAACCTTGTCGCCTCCCTTCTATCTGATAAGTTTAATGTTATTCAATGCACCATTGCCCATGCTCTGGAGAAGACAAAGTATGCCTTTTCGGACATTCAATGGCAAGATAACGAGCAGGATTACCATTTTTCGATTCAATATACGGCCGACATCTATTCGATGAACAAATCAGACTTCATCATTACCAGCACACTTCAAGAGGTTATTGGTACCGAAGATACCATGGGGCAGTACGAATCCTATCAGTTTTTTACCATGCCAGGTCTTTACCAAGTTATCAACGGCATCAATCTATTTGCGCCCAAGTTTAATATCATACCACCGGGAGTTGATGAAGATCTCTATTTTCCTTACTACGAAAAGGAAAAGCGTATCCAGCATAAATGGCAACAATGGGAAAACCGGCTTTTTTACGATGAATCGAAGGATATCTTTGGAAAGCTGGATGATCCTAATAAGCCACCTATTTTCACAATGGCCCGATTTGATAAAATTAAAAACATCACTGGTCTCATTCATGCATTCGGCATGAGTAAAAAACTCCAGCAATTGTGTAATCTCATTTTCGCCGCTGGAACGATTCATGTTGAAGATTCCAGAGACATTGAAGAAAGAAGTGAAATTACAAAAGCATACGATCTCATTGAACGGTTTAATTTGCACGGTAAAGTCCGTTGGCTTCCCAGCATCAATAAACTCGATACCGGGGAGGTCTACAGAATAATTGCCGACCATAAAGGGTTCTTTGTACAACCGGCCTTATTTGAAGCCTTTGGTCTGACGGTAATTGAAGCGATGGCTTCGGGTCTTCCCACCTTTGCACCTAAATTTGGCGGACCGCTTGAGATAATTGAATATGGGGTTAGCGGATTTCTACTTAATACGAGTAAGCCGGAATTGATATCCAGAAGCCTTGAAAAAATTGTTGATCAGTGCGAAATGGAAAAAAACTATTGGGAAACGATATCCAAAAATGGGATTCAACGAGTTCATGACCGTTATAATTGGAAGCTTTACAGTCAGCATCTTACCAACCTCACTAAACTATATGGATTCTGGCGCTATGCTGTTTCCGGCAAAGGTATGCTGGAGTTGGATCGGTATTGTGATTTAATATATCATTTCTTACTGAAAGAAAGGTCCAAGCAAATCGAAACTGTGCCTTTATTTCAATAAAAATCATATGTGGAAGGAGTAAAACCCTGATAGCTAAAGCCGATCGAGAGTGGATATACAAACAAATAATAGATTTTTCTCAGGATGGTATTTTGTTTGCCGATCGAGATGGAAATATACAGCTGTGGAATTCGGGGGCCGAAACAATTTTCGGTTACACGAGCGAAGAAGCAATCGGTAAGAGTTTAGATCTTATCATTCCTGAAAAATTACGCCAGGGGCATTGGGAAGGATATCAAAGGGTCATGGATACAGGAAAAACCCGATATGGAACTGAACTGCTCAACGTTCCTGCTCTTAGTAAAGACGGAGAGCGCCTGTCCGTGGAGTTTAGCATTGTTCTTGTAAAGGATCATCGAAATAAAGTTTTTGGCAGTGCCGCCATCATGAGAGATGTCACTGAACGTTGGAAGCAGGAAAAAGAGCTGAAGGGACGACTTAAATTCCTTGAGAATCGATTGAAATAAATAATAAACGATGGATACTATTTAGACCGTTTAGCCTAACGTTATTCGGAACAAAATCAAACAAGGAAGTTGAAACATGCAATCACGAGGACCACTGATGATCGAGCACCGTCTGATAGAACGGATGATAGCCCTGATCAAACAAAAACTTAATCAAATCGAAACAACAAATCAGGTTGATCCACTTTTTATTGATACAATCGTTGATTTTATAAAGATTTACGCTGACAGAACTCATCATGGAAAAGAAGAGGATATTCTTTTTAGAGAACTTAATAAAAGGGATTTGTCTGAAGAAGATCAGCTGTTGATGAATAAGTTGATTGAAGAACACATTTTGGGACGCAACACCACCCAAAAACTTGTAGAGGCTAACAACCGTTATAATAACGGCGATAAATCGGCACTAACGGAAATCGTATCTAATCTTCGCTTGCTGGTAGACTTTTATCCAAAACACATTAAAAAAGAAGACAAGGTCTTTTTCCCTTCGGCCAGAGGCTATTTTTCTGAGCAAGAAGATCAGGCTATGCTTAATGAGTTTTGGGAATTCGATAGGAAAATGATCCATGAAAAATATATTTCGCTGATCGAATCATTTGAAAATAAATGAAACAGAAAAGAGCCTATCTAAAAATTTGGGACCCTCGCGCTAAAACTTCACAAATTGGAAATACTCTTTTATTAATGAAATACTTTGTTTTTATCAGAAATTTTCAACCCTAAGGCCAAAAGGATTTTTCGTTTTGTATCCATTCTGCTTGGTTTCCCCAACTCTATCCGTGTCAGGGTGATTGATGATATATTTGCCTTTCTAGCAAGTTCGGTCTTGCTGATCATGAAAGATTCTCTAATTTCTTTTAAGGAGTTTGTGCTCATTTTTTCACCTATAACATGTTTTGTATTAAGTTCTTACCCGAATCGAGTCAAAATTCGATTTGAGTAATTTAGGATTTGCTTTCATCACCTGTTGATGATGATTTAAATTCCAAAAAAACCTTCTGATTTTCACCATCTATTTCCGGCGTGCTGTCTTCCCAATTATGGATTTTGCAGGCATCAACCTGATCAGATGGAATAATACAGCCAATAAAAGGCATAAAAGGATCTCCGAGCGGAATTTATTGAGGTTTATGGTTTGATGATAGCGAATTGTGAAGATATAAATTCAAACCAAA
>JASFLX010000041.1:0-16546 GCA_050117895.1 Desulfobacterales bacterium
CTCCAAAGCGCCAGATTGCTTAACCGTTTAACATTGAGTCGGGCACTTGGAAGAAATGTTGACGATGGTACAAAGTCGATATACCGGAACATCTCCGGTCTCAGAGAAATGAAATGAAAATCAACCTGAGGCGTCAGCGGATCGAAAAGATCTTTCAACACATGGTTTTGATATACGGGATCAGGATATTCTTCTTCCTTGATTTCGACCATAAGGTGTAAGGTTTTGCCATACTTTTGAATGACCTCGGAAAGAGAAGGGATCAAGTGACAATAATTTTTTAACTCGGCAAGTGTAACCTTGTTTACCTCTATATCAGACTTAAACACTCTTTGAAGGTTCGTATCATGAAAGACGACCGGTTGCAGATCTTTGGTCCATCGAATATCAAATTCTATACCCCATGCGCCGGCTTTTTTTACGCGGTCAAACGCAGAGATGGTATTCTCAAAAACCGTTTTATTGTCATGCTCTCCCCGATGTGAGACAATTTTACAACATTTCAATACTTCTTTATCGGGGATAGGTTGCGTTAGGCGCGCATAAAGAAAATCGACAACCTGAAGTAATCGTTCTTCAATCCAAAGGTTGATTCTCATAACCTTATCCTTGATAGTTAGGTTTTAATCAGAATATATCATGTAAAATAACAAATGGTTTTGATCTTATACTTAAAATATAGGTTTAAGTAATTATCATTGAAAGACAAAATGAATTATTGTATACATAAAAATAAACAAATGAAGGTTGGAGGAGTTTTTTCGATTGAATAGCTCCATGAATAATCAGCGACTACATCATACAAACTCATAACTAAGGGTTCGTAAAGAAAGAACAGAAAATATGGCTCTAAATAAATAGCTTATATAGCTACCCGTTTAACATTTTTTAATTACGAACACAAAATACCGCTGTTCTTTCTTAACGATCCCTAATGTATTCAAACAGCGTATGATTTCCCTGCTGATTGTTCATTACGCTATTTTCAGAGCTTTATAAGAAAAACACCCCGATTGCTAATATAAATAGAATAAAATCCGGATTTCGTCAAATTGCCGGGTAAAAAATGGTTGAGCAAAAAAGGATTGACCTATGATTTCCATTGAGAATGTTCAGCAGGCCGCAAAGATGATTAAAGGGAAGGTAATCAAAACGCCGCTGGTGTATTCACCTTCTTTGAGTAAAATGTTTGGCGGAGAAATTTACCTTAAATTGGAAAACCTTCAGAAAACAGGCTCCTTCAAAATCAGAGGGGCAACATATAGTATTTTGAAAAACAAAGATAGAATTGGTGATGGCGGTGTAGTCACGGCCTCTGCGGGAAATCATGCTCAAGGGGTTGCCCTGGCCGCCAGACAGGCGTTTATTCCGGCAACCATAGTGATGCCTGAATGGGCTTCCATCACAAAACAGGAGGCGACCCGTGGCTATGGCGGCGAGGTTGTCATTGAGGGTCAGAGTCTGGGAGAATGCCTTAAAAAAGCTGAAGAAATGGCTCTTCAGGGGAAAACTTTTATCCATCCCTTTGACGATCATGATATTATTGTGGGGCAAGGGACAATGGCTTTGGAAATTATGGAAGATCTCAAAGATACCGACATCATTCTTGTGCCCATCGGTGGCGGCGGTATTATTTCGGGTATAGCATCCACAGTAAAATCAATCCGACCGGGAATTACCGTCATCGGCATTCAATCTTCAGCCTGTGCTTCAGCATATGAATCGTATCGCACGGGTAAAATTACGAAAGTCGATTCCCATTATTCCATAGCCGACGGCATAAATGTTAAACAGGTGGGAAATCTGAATTTCGATATCATAAGAAAGTATGTTGATGATGTGGTTTTGGTAGATGAAGATCAGATTGCGGCGGCCATACTTTTGCTTCTGGAACGAAAAAAGATACTGGCCGAAGGGGCAGGGGCGGTTTCCCTGGCGGCCCTATTAAACGGTTCGGTAGGTGTTACCCGGGGAAGCAGAGTCGTTCTTCTAATCAGCGGCGGCAATGTGGACAGCTCTTTGTTGGGTCGCATTCTGAGTCAGGGGTTATTAAAAAATGCCAGGATAATGCGCATGAGAGTGTGTCTGACCGACACCCCCGGTTCATTGGCGCAACTACTGGCTCTGATATCCGGTCTTAAGGCAAATGTTCTTCATATTTATCATGACCGTGGTGCAAGGAATTTACCCATTTATGTCACACGGGTCGATTTGGAACTGGAAACACGCGGCTCTGACCACGTTGAAGAAATCGCCCGCACGCTGAATATGGCGGGTTATGAGATGGAGTTGAGATAAATTTAGAAATGGTTTCAACGCCTCTCCTCAGGCCCAATTCCTGCGTTTGAATCCCTCGCTCCGCCTTGACTTTGAACCTGATTGAAGCTTTTGAAACCACTTCTATGGATTCAGGGAATCTCGGGGTGGATATCTATATTTCTGATTGACAGTCCAGTTTCTTTGGATTAAAACTTTCTCAATCCTTTCCATGTCGATGTCATAAACAAGCTGATATTAAAAAATATTTAACTTTAACCCATTGAAGAATATATGAGACGTTAAAGTTTATCATAACCCATAAAAACAAAATTATTCAAGGAGGTTGCAATGCAAAAGAAATTAATTTTAGTGGTTTTGATTCCGCTGGTAGTTTTTTTTATGACATCAGGATGTATGGAAAGCATGGTCAAGCCGACCGCCAAGACAGATACGGGAGAGGAGATGCAGCTTCCACCCTATAGTGGACCGAAAGCCAAAGTCGCTGTGTCCAGATTCGAATGGAAAGTCGGGGGGAGCGGCAGTACCACCAAGATTTCAGGATTCGGCGGACAATCGTACACGGTTACCCATGAGCGGAATACAGGATATATGACCGGTTTAAAAGACATGTTGACCACCGCTATGGTTCAGAGCAAGAGATATCGCGTGTTAGAGCGCATGAATGTTGATGCGCTTAAACAGGAAATGGCGTTAACCAAGCAGGGATATTCAGACAAAAGCGGCATTAAAAAAGGTGGAATCAAAGGAGCCGATCTGCTGATCATGGCAGCCATAACCGGATGGGATCCGGCGACGTCCGGCGGCGGCGGCGGACTTGGCGGTGGTGTGCTGGGTAAAGCTTCGGCCTTGTTCGGAGCTGCCCGCGGGGCTTTCAAAAAATCATCCATGGCTATGGATATCCGTATCGTTGACGCTCATACATCTGAAGTTTTAGCGGCAACCCGTGTAGAAGGTGAGGGAAAAAGTGTCAATATTAGCGGCGGGCTTCTCGCACTCACCGGCAGTGGCGGCATGGGGGGCGGCTTAGGGGGCTTTGCAAAGACTCCCATGGAAAAGGCGATCAGGACTTGTATTTATAATGCGACAAAGTATATTGCCGAAAACACTCCGCAAGAGTATATGAAATATTAAACGTCTAGAAAATCCTACAATTGTTTGAAATTAATATTTTCTAATAGTTCCTGGTTAATGCAACTTCCATGGCCCCAGTGAAACTTTTTCACCGGGGCCATTATTCCAATTTGGGAGAAACCCCTAAGTTGGTTCTTGAGATTTTAGGTTTTTACCTCGGAAAGACTATTTGACTTTTTCTAATTTTTCCAGCAAGCTGCGGGCGTTATTGATATTTTTTTTTGCTTTTTTGTGCTCGGGACTGAGGGCTAACGTCTTTTCCCATTCTTGTATGGCACTTTGTAATTCTTCATTCAAAAAATGTTTGACGCCGTTTAGGTAATGAACTTCAGCCTGTTTCTTCTTGGCTTTGTAAACATCAGATATGGTTTTTTTAACGCAATCATGTTGAGGGTTTGCCCTATTCAGCACATTTAATGCTTGGGTATAGTTTTGTTGAATGATCAAGTCTTTGCCTTGCTGACAAAAAGCGGTGTTAATCAGATCTTCCGCCGCTTTATTGGATGGGTCATCATCTAAAATTTGTCCTGCCACAGCGAATACCTGTTCATATTGTCTTTGTTTTAGAAAGTTTTTGGCTTTGATCAACTCTTTGTTAATTACCTGTTGTATGGCTTCTTTGACCCCTTGATATTCTGGAGCTGCTTTTTTAAACATCTTTATGGCTTCCGGATATTTTTCTTGTCCGCTCAACTCCATTCCCATCTGATAATAGGCGGAATTTTTCAAATCAGATGCCTTTTTGTTCAAATGATCATATTCAAGAATTTTTTCCGCAATATCCAGCGCCTCCTGACCTCTTTTTTCTTTCAAAAGATTTTCCGCTTTTATCAGTTCAATACGGATATCGATAGGGGGTGGGTTAAATTTTGTTTTGAGTACGGGAAGTTCAAGAATGGTCCCGGACCCGGGTGGGTTACCGGTATTAATGTTATTGAAATAGGCGATCAGAAAATCTTTTGAGGGATCTTTGTAGAATTTTTTTGAAATATCTTTAAGGGTTTCTTTTCCTTCGACTTTATAGTTTCGGTATTCTTTTGGATGTAACCTGTTTTTGAGATAGTCTATCGCTTCTTTATGATCAGGGGAATATCTCAACGTTGTCAAAAACTGCCTTCGTGCGTCTTTGAATCTTCTTTTTTCACAAAATTTCACACCCTTTGTAAAATGCTGCCGTGCTTTATGTTTAATGGTCGATTTTAAAGAGGCTATTTTTTCAGGAATTTTTGTGCTGTTGGGATTCAGTGTGCCGGCAATTTGCATGTAAAAAAGGGCGGTTTGCAATTCATCTTTTTTTTCATATTCCAGTGCTTTTTCCAGGAAAGAAGAATAGGGTAAAGCTTGAGTGCCCTCGGGCGCTTTTTCATTATTCTTATTTGCATTTTTTTCTGTGATATCGACGAAAAACTCCCGCATACCTGCGCATCCGGTGAAAAAAAACAGAACCATTAACGATAAATAAATGGGTAATAACCTTTTCATTTCAATTCCATGCGTTGGAATACGGACAGTTTCTTTCTAAACTTCTCAATATCATATTTGCCGTAAATAGCCGTGCGATTGATTTTGTATTTATCAATAAAAAAAGGATTCGATTTCTGATTAACGGTGAATGCGGCTCGATAGCCGTGTTTTTTTAACATGGCAATGACGAGATTGTTGGTTTTACCGTAAGGATATGCCAGATATTTGCATTCTTTTTGAAGTTTCTTATTGATAACCTTTTTGGGGTAACTTATCTCCATCTCAAGGGATTCGAAATATTCTTTAAAGGACTCCTTTTTTTTTATCACTTTCAGATTCCGGTGGGTTTTGGTTTGGCATTGGATATCAAACCCGGCTTCTGAAAGCTCTTTGATTTGTTTCCAGGACATGGCTTTCCCACCGCCGATAAAATCAGTGTAAATAAAAATCGTGGCCGGAAAACCATATTTTTTCAATATGGGAATAGCAATGTCATATACGGAGATCCACCCGTCGTCAAATGTAATTGCAACAGATCTCTCAGGTATTTGTTCCCGGTAATCCAAAAAGCCCAATAACTGATCCAGCGTAATCACATGATAGCCATTTTCCTTAAGATATTTCATCTGTGCTTTAAAGTCGTCTTGAGTGATTGATATTTTACTCGGTTTGTTTTTGGAAAAACCGTAATATGCCAAAACCGGGACGGTTTGAAAACCATCGGATTTAAGGCCGCCTTTGTTGAAAGGAAATAAAGGGATGCACAATTCCTGTCCGGAAGTCAGGCTTTTGATATGGTTAAATTCGGCGATTAACCACCCCTTGGACGGATCGTTCAAGTATTCGGCAGCAAGGGAAGAAAACGTGTCTATGGCGGTTGCTTTGACAATGATGAAGTCGTCATCAATACGAATTTCAGAAGTCTTGTGATACAACCGGGTCGTTAAAGCGCAGGCGGCAAGAAATAAAAGAGATAACAAAAGAATTATGTCGAAAATCCTTTTCTTTCTATTTACGAATTGTTGCATTGCGCTTGTCCTTTATGCCGAGCAACTTAAACGTTTCAACCGGTTTTGTTTTGCCTTTGATGTATTGCGGAGAAAGCGGGTTTACGGTAATCATGCCTTTAAGATTTTCATATACACTTTTCGTAATAATAATTTCGCCGGGTCCGGCAAGCCGGTTCAGATGTGCCGTCAGGTTTACCGTATCACCGATTACCGTATATTCCATTTTATCCTGTGATCCGATATTACCTGATACAACGATACCGGAATGAATTGCAATACCTACAGATTGAAGGAGGCTGTTTCCATTGTATCTTTTATTCATAAACTTCTTCTGCATGTCGCCGGCGGCCCTTAACCCCCTTTCCACATGATCTTTGTGATATACCGGGACCCCAAAAACGCCCAGAACTGCATCACCAATAAACTTATCCACATACCCGCCATGATCCTGTATGGCTTGTGTGGCAATTTCAAAGTATTCATTCAGACCTTCAACGATTTCTTCAGGCTCCTTTAGCTTTGAATATGATGAAAATCCTCTGATATCGATGAACACGATGGTGGCCTCATTCCTATGGCCTTTAAGCCAGGGACTTTCTGGATTGGCCAAGATCATTTCGAGAACTTCAGAACCGATATACTTGCCAAACGATTTCTGCATGAGAGAGTTTTTCCAGAGTTCATCTCCCATGCGATTAAATGCGGTGGCCAGGTTTCCCAGTTCGTCATTTCTTGCCAATATTATTTTGTGCTGATAATTTCCCGAGCCGATTTCACCGGTTGCTATAACAAGATTTGAAATGGGGCGGGAGAAATGGAATCCGAGCCAAACAGCAATGACACTCCCGAACAGTATAATAAAAAATGTTATCGCTACAATTGTCAAACGAGCTTTATGGATTAATTTTTCAATAAAATCGATGGATACTCCGACATGGACTTGACCCAGGTTTTTACCTTTAAATAATACAGTGCGGTTTAGATTCAAAATATGTTCGCCGGATGTTGAGTAGTAATTAAAGTAAGTAACATCTTGTTCTTTTTTAACATCTTCCATGTTTGTGAACTTTTCAAAGGTCTTGCCGATTTTATTTATGTCGGTATGTGCCTGGATCATCTGATTGTGATCGACAATGATGGCATAAACAAGTCCCTCAACTGCAGTTGCCCCCTTTATTAACATATTGAGCCTTAAAATATTGTCTTCCAGAAGAGGCACAGGGGCGTTGCTGCTAAAATAGTTCAGACTCACCTTGCCGATCTTTACGGTTTGTCGGTAAAGCCTTTCTTTTTGCTGGTTTAACATAAAAAAGCTCATTACAAAAATAGTCGTGATAATAATGACCATGGTTGCAGTAAAAAATTGAAGCCATATCGGGATACGAGGTGGCGGAAGACCTTCGACAAAGTTCCCGCGCTTATCTTTGACAAGCCCTTTTATGTCGTCTGCCAGCGTTTTAACCGAAATCTGATATTCAATATTTACTGCCTTGACCAATTCTTCTTCCGATGCATAACCGAGTTCAACGATGATTTGCCCCAATCGAACGGCCTTGCCCAAGGTATAGAGTTTTTCTTTTTGTACCTTTAGGGCTTCCTGAAGTTGTTTTTCGGTAATAATCCCTTTTCGTCGCAGGACTTCGCCGATGGTAATACGGTCGTCATTGGACGATTTTCCAAACAATTTCTTAATGTTTGAGTGAAAAATATTTTGTGAGGTCAATGGGTTCATAGATGAGGTATTTGGGTTTTTGAATTTTAGTCACGTGCAGCGCCGGCCATTGCGCCGCATGTTGTTATTTATTTGGTATTTGATATTTGGAATTACAACAACTCACTGAACTTTCGATAAAGCAATTCTTCTTCGGGGATAACCAAAGCCTGATCCTCTAAGCCAGAACTTTTATTTCGATTGCGGGATAACATTTCGATTGGTTATCCAATGATCGGCAGATCGACCATAACCTTTGTGTATTCTCCTTCCACGCTTTCAAACAGGAGTTTTCCACCATGATTATTAATTATGCCGTGGCTGATGGAAAGCCCTAACCCCGTGCCATTGCCGGGAGGTTTAGTGGAAAAAAATGGATCACAAATTTTATTCAAAATATTTTTTGGAATTCCTGTGCCGCAATCGTAAAATGTTGTTCGAACATAATTTTGGTCTTCAAGTTTTATTGCCTCACTTTCAATTTCAAGGAATTTATTATGATTGTGTTTAGGAAATCGTTGGTTCAGACCATAGTGTGCATTGCTAAGAATATTTAAAAAAACCTGCTGAATTTCATGGGAGCGAGCTTTGATATCAGGAAGATTATCCGGAACATCAACAGACAATTTTATGCCGTCTTTTGTTATTCGTCCTTTTATCATATTAAGGGTATTGGAGATAATATCTTTAATGTGTGCAGGGCGGCTATCTTCCTGCCAACCCCTTGCAAACGAAAGTAGATTTTTTACAATTTCTGCAATGCGCTCCGCTTCCTTGATAATTTTATTTGGAATATCGTCATTTCGGCCTTGCTCTTGGTACCGGTCTTTTAGTATCTCGGCATAGCCCATGACACCACTGATGGGATTATTAATCTCATGCGCAACACCGGCAGCCAAAGTACCTATGGCCTCCATCCTCTGGGCATGCTGAAGTTGTGCTTCCATTTGCTTTCGTTGAGTGACGTCTTTTAGAATAACGAGAATAGGATTGTGCTCGTCCTCTTTGATCGGAATGACATGTAAAGCAATCTGTTTATTGTTAAGTACTGCCGGAGCTTCCGGGCTGATTATTGATTGTTTGTTGCCTGGGTTTTCAAAAGCATCCATAATTCTTTGTTGATGTTTTTCATTGAAGAGTTTTGTGAAGTCTGAAGATAGAAGGGTTTCCTCGGGAATACCGATGATAGAGAGTGCGGAAGGATTTATGTAAACAATCTTTAATTCAGAAGTAAGTTCCAGGATTCCTTCGGAAATATTGTTTAACGTTGCTTCAAAATGTTTTTTGGACGTTAATAATTCCTTTGTAATTTCTCGTTTAAATAATTCTTGTCGCCCGATTATTCTTTCTGTCAACTTTTGGGTGCGTTCAGTGTCTGAAAGCTCCAGAGCTTTAAGAACATGCTCGGCCATTTTATTAAAGGGTCCTTTTGCAATGCAGACATCGGCGCCATAGCTATCAAGACGGGGTTCCTCCTCGGCGGCAATCGCAGAAAGAATAACAACAAAAACATCTTTAAGTTTGGGCATTTGCCGAATTATTCGGCATAGCTTTTTTCCATCGATATTCGGCATGATAAGGTCCGCAAATATTACGTCGGGAATGTTGGTTTTTAATATTTCAAGAGCGGAAAGACCGTCTGATGCTGTCAATACTTGATGGCCTTCTTTTTCAAGTAAATTGCTCATAAACTTGAGCATCATCGAATGATTATCCACAACCAGTATTTTTTTCATAACCATACATCCTTTCGAGAAAGTTCAAACTAAAAGCTTAACAGCCGATAACACCGGCAACATTATCCAGTTTTTCCTGTAATGTTTTAGCCAGTTGTGCCGTTTTCTCCAGTTGCCCATCACGGCCTGTCTTAGCAATTGCTTTAGCGATTTCCTCAAACTCGTTTAACCCCAGATTTAAGGAAGCGCCCTTCAAAGAATGGGCGATACGGGCCACTTTTTCCGTACTTGCTATATCAATGGCAAACCAAAGTTTGTTAAGATCTTCCCTACTGCTCTCAACAAAAAGTTCAAACAGTTCTAAATATTCTTCTTCTTCCAGGCCTAAATTTTTCGATAATTTCCTGAAATTCATAGAAACTCCTCAAACTACAGATTTTTTAATAGTACCTGAACGAAAACTGTCTTTTCCGCTTTCAAAACCTTCTGTCCGGTGATACGTCACCCTGCCGAACCTTTTGGTATCCATTTTTCGACGGCCTTAAATAAAATTTTACGGTTAATCGGTTTTATAATATAGTCATCCATCCCACATTCAAAACACTTTATCCGGTCTTCCTTCATGGCATTTGCCGTCAGTGCGATAATCGGAATTCTTTTGATTGCAGATTTCGGATTGCAGATTTCGGATTTTTCCCATTTTCGTATGAGATGAGTGGCTTCAGTTCCATCCATTTCAGGCATCTGCATATCCATAAAAATCAAATCAAAATCTGCAGGTGAAGTTGTGAATTTTTCAATGGCCTCTTTTCCTGTAACGGCCGTTTCTACCTGATGTCCGGCTTTGGACAGCATCATCTTCGCCAATTTTTGATTAACCGGGTTATCCTCTGCTAAAAGAATGCGCACAGAAGACTTCAATTCATTGCGAACTGAATATGGGTTCTTTGTTTGCTTTTGAATCTCATGATCTTTTGCATCCCGAAATTTGCCATCCCTATTCCGCATTCCAATACTTTTTTCCAACATCTGGTAAAGCTTATCTCTGCGAACCGGTTTGCTCAAAAAATTGTCGAAACCCGCATCTTTGAATTGTTGAGCATCATGATCCGGAAAATAAGATAATGCAATTAAATGAATATGTTGTATTCCAGCATTCGATGAGGTGAGTTCTATATCTTTGATTGGGGATTTAAGGTTACGAATCTGTTTTGCCACTTCGTAGCCGATGATGTCGGAAATTTGAATACCTAACAAACAACAATCAAACAAATCTTCGGTTTCTATGGCCCTTTGGAGGGTTGGTATGACATCTTTGCTGTTTTTCAACGCAGTTACATTCATTCCCGCCGACGTCAACATATTTTTCAATATGTTGACAGCAGCTGCATTGTCGTCAAAAACCAGCACCTTTTTACCGAAGAGTGACAATGGCACAGATCTTCGGGCGTTATTACCCTCAGTTTTACCTAGCCAAGCAGTAAAATGAAATGTGCTTCCCGGACCCCCCTTACATTGACGATTGACGATTGACGATTGGCGATTGACCGGGCTTTCCACCCAGGCATCGCCATGCATCATATTTGAAATTTGTTTACATATTGAAAGTCCCAGGCCTGAACCGCCATATTTTCTTGATGTGGACCCGTCAGCCTGGTTGAACGGTGAAAAAATGGTTGAAATTTTATCCTTGGCGATGCCGATACCGGTGTCCCTTACTTTTGTATGAAGTTTTACCTGGGAATCATTTTCATCTTCGACATTCAAAAAAAGCTCAATTTCGCCTGATTTGGTAAACTTGGCTGCATTTCCCATTAAGTTGATCAGAATTTGCCGAAATCGCAATGGATCTCCTTTGACAAGTGTAGGAAGGTTATTATCGATATTGCAGAGAACCTCTATGGATTTTGAATGAACTTTTGGAAGGATGAGTTCACAGACATCATATGCAACAAGTTCCGCATCAAAGTCCGTTTTCTCAAAATCGAGTTCGCCGGCTTCGATCTTGGAAAAATCAAGAATATCGTTGATTAAAGATAATAAGCCATCCCCGCTCCTTTTTATCGTTTCTAGGTAATTAAGCTGGTTTTCGCAAAGATCTGTATCAAAGAGCATTTCGGTAAAGCCGATAATTCCGTTCATGGGTGTGCGGATTTCGTGGCTCATGTTGGCAAGAAACTGGCTCTTGGCTTTATTGGCGCTTTCTGCGGCTTCTCGTGCTTGCTTCAAACTTACATTGGTTTCCCGGAGCTGGGCGGTTTGCCGTGCGATCTCAGATTTCAAGGTTCGTGAATACTCCTCTTGCTGTTTTTGAATGATCTGATACCCGCGGTGATTATCTTCCATAATTTCTTGATATTTCTTTTCTAACACACTGATTTTGCGGTTGTATTGCTTTTTTTGAGTTTTGATAAATTCTTTCTCATCGCAGAGGGCGTTTTGGGAAAGAAAAAGCTCGATGCATAGTTGGATAATGGTAGTTACATATGGTTTAATAAATGAGTCAGGAGTCTGTTTTGATAAGGTAAAAGCCAAAATCGCATTTAATTCATCGATAGCGGTCGAATAAACCAAACGTCCGCAGGGCAAATCCATATGGAATATGCCTTTTTCCGTTTGAGCACGATTGACAATTTTATCCCGGTCTCTGCGTGATAAATTCAGGTTGTCTCCCAAGGAATCATCCCTTTTATGATTTAAAATAAGCTCAAAACACCCCTCCGGCATTCGTTCTTTTAGCATTGAAAGAAGTTTTTTTGATTCTGTATTCTGGTCTTCAAATTCACTGAAGATATCTCCCGAAATATCCATCAATGTTACTCCTTTTGAGATTCATAAAGATCGCGGGCTCTTGACATTTCATCAGGTAAATCTTTGACCAGAGCTTTATATTCTTCAACATTTTCACGAATATGGGAAGCTAATGGGGATGAAAGCACTGGATTCATTCCAGGCATGGCCGTATAGTCCAATTTAGAAACAATATATTCTGATATTTGTATGATTCCGGTAATACTTGAAGGGGAGACCTCTTTGAGAGCTTTATGGTGTTGCTTAATCCCCTCTTGCACTTCAAGAGGTAGTTTCCAGTCTTTTGCTAAAAGGTGTCCTAACTCACAGTGGTCGGTACCGATAATTTCTTTCTCATGGTCGATAATGGATCTGGCGTCCTGTGAATAGGCTTTGCACGATTGGTTAAATAAATCCCGTTCTGTCTGATCTTCAATGATCATTCCAATGTCATGGAGAATTCCGCATAAAAAAGCATCCTCGCCGTTTTGTCCAAAAATTCGCTCTGAAATCATTTGACTGCAAATACTGACTGCAGCACAATGAAGCCACAACCGGTTTCTGGAAAAATAATTTTCCTCCTGGCTTTTCTTGAATATATCCTTAAGGGCTTCCGTAACAATCATGTTGCGAAGGTTATTCATACCGATGACCACAACGGCTCGGGAGATACTGTCGACTTTTTGGCGCAATGCATAATAGGAGCTGTTGACGACACTCAGCAGACGCAAAACCAATGTGGGATCCATCTTTATCATATTCTCAAAATCCTGCATGGTGCTGTTTTCATCAGAAATCAGTTTGGTCAGGCGTATTGCAACATGGGGCAGAGTTTTAACGGTAATAAATTTTTCAAATAATGTTTGTGCTATTGCCATAGTTTCGCGTATCTCGATAAGATTTAACCCAAAATAATACTCACCAACCTAATATACATCTGTAATCTTATCATCGGTCGGTTTGTCATTTTTTTTAGTTTTAAATTTTGGAAAACACTTATAATTTTTTCTACTGTATTCATATCCCCTTCGGAATTTATATGTCTAAAAGCACAAATTGTGCCAAGGTATTGATTGTACCCGATTTTTATCAATTAAGTCTTTAAAGGAAATATCTTGACCATTTGAAAAACTTTTTAGGGATCATCGAAAAAAAGATGAACGGATGAAAACTAAATGAATCATATGTTAAGATTTAATAACTCGGTTTTAAATGGTAATAGGTAACGGTATAACAACTAATTGAAATTACGCACTTTAACCATTGTTAAGCGGTGATTTTTGGCTTTTTATTTTTTGCGAAATCATCAAATTAAAACCGATTAAAAAAGACGGTGGTGTGGTTCATTTTAACGGTTGCTAAAATAATGGGAAACCGATTCGGGATAAAAAATTGTGCAAATACGGATAACACTCATAACAATGTTTGATTATAAATGTGACAAGGTGTTAAATTTTTGACATTGTTATTTAATTCTTTACCGGATTATGGGTTTTAAAGTGTAAATTTGTCTTGACAACTTGACCAATACATGTCAGCATACATTTATGCTGAATTCAACATCTCCCATTCCATTATATCGCCAACTGGCAGATATCCTGCTGGCCAAAATACGTTCAGGAGAATACCTGCCAGAGTCACGGATACCTTCGGAAAACAGCCTTGCCCAGCATTACGGTATCGGCCGGCCCACGGCAAGGCAGGCGACCGATTTGCTGGTTCGTAAACGAATCCTTATCCGGAAGCGAGGTTCAGGGACGTTTGTTTGCAAAGAAAAAAAAGAGGTTGACCTCTTTTCACTGGCAGGAACACTCTCATCTTTTCATAAAGAAGGAATATCGGTTACCACGCGAATTCTGAAAAAGATCACCTTGAAATCCATTGGAAATGATCCGGAAAATCCGTTCGCCAATAAAAAGGCTTATTTTTTTTCCCGGCTCAGCCGGGTTGAAAATGTACCTGTTCTTATCGAGGATATCTATCTTCATGAAACCCTGTTTGCAAAAATAGACAGCATCGACCTGTCCGGCAGATCTCTTTCTCAAATTGTAGATGAAAATTATTACATGCGGCCCAAAGGCGGAAAACAGAACTTCAGAATAGGCTATTTAACCGGGAAAAAAGCGAAGAGTTTACACGTTGCACCGGACACCCCGATTCTTACAGTAAAACGGTTTCTTCATTTTGAACAGGCAAAGAACGTCATTTATTCAGAGCTTTATTGTAGAACAGACAAATTTGTTTTTTCACAGACATTAGGAGACTATGCAGATGAAAGATAGAGGCTACTATAAGGGATTCGGAGGCGCTTATCTTCCTGAAATTCTTGTTGCTACCTTTGATGAGCTTGCGGAAACCTTTCAAAAGGCAAAAGATGACCCCGTGTTCTGGAAGGAATATGTTGATATCATGTCAACATATTCCTGCAGGCCCACACCCGTAACCTTTGCTGAAAATCTTACCCGACTTTTTGGAGGTGCGCGCATTTATGTTAAAAGAGAAGACCTTAACCACACCGGCGCCCACAAGGCCAACAATGTTATGGGGCAGGGGCTTTTGGTAAAACGGATGGGAAAGTCACGGGTTATTGCAGAGACCGGTGCCGGCCAGCACGGAGTGGCGACGGCCACCATGGCGGCACGGTTTGGATTCAAATGTACCATTTACATGGGCGAAGTGGATGTCCGGCGGCAGCGCCCCAATGTTTTCTGGATGGAGAGACTGGGTGCAGACGTCGTCACCGTTCGGGAAGGCACCCGGATCTTAAAAGATGCCATTAATGAGGCATTTCGTGACTGGGTGACGAATATGGATACCACTCATTATGTGCTGGGAACCGCCTGTGGTCCGCATCCTTTCCCGGAAATGGTCTCTTTTTTGCAATCCATTATTGGAAAAGAGGCTCGCAGCCAGATTCTGGAAAAAGAGAACCGGCTGCCTTCCCGTATTTATGCGTGTGTGGGGGGAGGGTCAAATGCCCTTGGAGTATTCAAGGCGTTTCTGGATGATCCTGTTGAACTTATCGGGGTTGAAGCCGGCGGAAAAGGGCTGGACACCGGCAAGCATGCGTCACGCCTTTGTTCCCAAGATGCAAGCATCGGCGTGGCCCAGGGGTATAAGACCTATT
This sequence comes from Desulfobacterales bacterium, assembly GCA_050117895.1. Taxonomy (GTDB): domain Bacteria; phylum Desulfobacterota; class Desulfobacteria; order Desulfobacterales; family UBA11574; genus S5133MH16. The sequence goes on from JASFLX010000041.1 coordinate 15,190, forward strand.
TTTTACAGGACAATGACGGCCAGATGAAAGAGACTCACAGTGTTGCAGCCGGTCTGGATTATGTGGGTGTTTCACCGATCCTGGCCCAATTTGCAGAAAGCGGTCGTATTCGATTCGAAGCAGCAACGGACAGGGAAGTCGTAGATGCTCTCTCGCTTACGATTCAAAAGGAGGGTTTGATCCCGGCTTTAGAGTCGGCCCATGCCTTTGCACAGGCATTTAAAGAGGCGCCGGCCATGTCTAAAGCGGATGTTATCCTGATCAACCAATCCGGCAGAGGAGACAAAGATATTTTTACCGTTGCCGATGCATTTGCCGACCCGAAGTGGCAGGAATTTATCAAGGAAAAAGCCGAGGAATATCATGCTTGAATCATATCTAAAAAACAGACTCAAAGAAAAAGAGATCCTGTTAATGACCCATATCGTTCTGGGGTACCCTACATTCGAGGATAGTTTCAAAATTATTGAATCCATGGTCAACGCAGGTGTGGACTTGATGGAACTGCAAATCCCTTTTTCCGAACCCATTGCAGACGGCCCGGTAATTCTGAACGCCAATCAAAAGTCTCTTTCACGGAAGACAACCGTGAAAAAATGCATGGATTTTGCCCAAAAGGTTACCGGAGCGTTTGATGTTCCATTCCTTTTTATGAGTTACTACAATATTCTATTTAAATTCGGGGTGGAAAGGTTTACTGAAGCAATGGCCCAAAGCGCAATTAAGGGGGCTATTGTGCCGGATCTTCCTCCTGAAGAGGGGAGCGACTACCTTGGTGCCATGGAAAAACACAACCTGGTTCCGATTTTCATATTTTCTCCAACCACGCCGGATGAGCGGATGAAATACCTTGCCTCCTTTGGAAAGGGCTTTATCTATTGCGTAGCCAGAAAAGGAGTGACCGGTGTGGATACGGATTTTTCGGATCAACTGAAAAAATATCTTGCTCGATGCCGGAAAGCCACAGATCTTCCTCTGGCCCTGGGTTTTGGTGTGAAAGAGAAAGAAGATGTGGATTTTTTAAAGGGGAAAGCCGATATTGCCGTGGTGGGATCGCAAACCATCCGGCTGGTCGATCAAGAAGGCGTGGGAGCGGTCGGTCAGTTTATCAAGAGCCTTAGGTAGTTTCCATCCAGAAATGGCACTTTTCCGCAATCTCTGCGTCAATCTGCGGAATCACTTGTTCCCGCCTTGGGGCGGGACGCGTAATTCCTTGATTTCCTTGACCTTGCGAAAAATTGCTCATTTCTGAATTGGAAACTTAATTTGTGCCCAATAGATTTCTGGATGGGCACATTAGTGTCCATCCAGAAACGGCATCTTTCGGCCCCCGGCTCAGAGAGAAAATGGAAAGTCG
>JASFLX010000042.1:0-15793 GCA_050117895.1 Desulfobacterales bacterium
ATCCTCCGGTTCATCCAGATTGGCCTCGGTAATTTCCGAAATCTCTTCATCCTCCGGTTCATCCAGATTGGCCTCGGTAATTTCCGAAATCTCTTCATCCTCCGCCTCATCCAGATCGGCTCCGGTAATTTCTAAGATCTCTTCACCTACCTGCTCTTTTGTATTTTCTCCTTTGTGTAAAGAAGTCATAATCATTCTTTATAGTATGATTTAAGTTTTACCCTTAACTTAATTATTACCTTTGAATGAATCTGAGATATCCTTGATTCTGTTAAATTCAGAACTTTTGCAATTTCCTTTAATGTCATTTCATCGTAATAATATAGCGACATTACCAACTGTTCTTTTTTTGAAAGCTTTGAAAGCGCCTCGGATATAATCTTTTTCGATTCTTTTATTTTCAATTCATCAAAAGGGGAAGGTGTATCCGATACTTGTCTGGAAATTTTTGGAGCTTTTCCGTCCAGCATGATCTCATCAAGGCTTAAAAGCCCGGCTCCTTGGGCTTTCATAGTCATCCGATGGTATGAATCGATGTCAACTCCCATCTCCTCTGCAACCTCAAAATCATCAGGTTCTCTGCCGAGTTTCAGCTGAAGGGATCTCATTGCGTCTTCAATCCTGTGAATATTTCTCCTAATGGATCTGGAAATCCAATCCATTTTTCGCAACTCATCCAGAATAGCTCCTTTTATCCTGAGATTGGCATATGTTCGGAATTTAATCTCCTTTCTTGAATCAAATTTTTCAATGGCGTCAAACAACCCAAGCACCCCGGGGCCTATCAATTCTTCCTTGCATATATTGGGGGGCAGTCTAACTGCCATCCTTTCGGCGATGTTTTTTACGAGAGGAGCATACTTAAGGACAAGCTCTTCTTTAAGCTTTTCATCCTTCTTTTCCTGCTCCGCCTGTGAAGCCTGCTGATATTTTTTTACCCCTGCCCTCATTACTTAAACCGTCTTCCTCGCCATCAACCTTTTAAAAAAGAATTTAATGTTACCGTCATTTGATTTTCCCATTGTCTGAATTAAAAGATAATCGGCAAGCTTTTTAAAACTATGGCTTGAAGTTGCCTCCGGATAACAGCAACTCACCGGTTCTCTTCTGCTTACAGAGTCGTGTAAATGTTTATCGTATGGTATAAATCCGGCGTAGTCTAAGGATATACTTCCCATAAATTTTGCGACCACACTGCTCATGTTCTTATATACGGACTTTGCCTCTTTTTCATCTTTGACCATATTCATCAAAAGATAAAAATCCTTTACCCCATGTTTGTTAAACATCACTTTTATCAGAGCATATGCATCTGTAATAGATGTGGGTTCCGGAGTTACTACCACTACTCTTTCCTGTGCCGCCATATTAAAATAAGTAACATTTGAGGAAATTCCCGCACTTGTGTCTATTAGCAATATATCAAACTTGCTATTCAATATATCGAATTCGTTTAGTAAATTGATCTTATGCCCCTCTGAAAGATGGGCTAATTCCTGTACACCTGAACTGGCGGGTATTATGGCGACATTTTCCGGACCTTTAACAATAATCTGAGACAGCTCCTTTTCTCCACTGATGACTTCTTCAATAGTATGTTTTGGGTTTATACCATAGATAATATCAATATTTGCCAGCCCGAGATCGGCATCAAAAATTAAGGCCTTTTTTTTCATCCTCTGATATGCAATAGCCAGATTACCGACTATATTTGTTTTACCGACCCCGCCTTTACCGCTGGTAACGGCAATAACCAGTGGACCGTTTATCTTTGAAGACTCTCTGTCGTCCTTATACTTTTTGAGCTTTTGAATCTTCCCGGATTCTTCTTTTATTATTCGTCTCAAATTGGTTGCCTGATCCATTCTTTTCTCTCCTACAAAATATTTTTTAATTCAAATGAAATAAATTTTATGAAACTTCGATATCTAAAGGTTTTCAGATGATTCCCGTATCGGATCGGATCACTGACTGAGTATAACAATCTTTCTAAACGGGACAAATCGACACCCTAATCTTTACTCAATAATAATTTTAAGATCTTTGCTTTATCCGCTTGCTCAATATCCTCAGGAACTTTCTGCCCGTTTGTTATATAAGAAATAGGCAAATTTAATTTCATAACCTGGTTTATAATTGAACCCCATCTTTCTGTTTCATCTATCTTGGTAAATATGTAACTGTGATATTTTAAGGCGCTGAAATTGACAGCCGCCTTGTTCATCTCAGACTCTGTGGTCGCGACACTCAAAAGAAGATGTGTGTTGATATTCATATCACCCGGCATCATTCTCTTTAATTCCTCTATCCGTGACATATCATACTGGCTCTGTCCGGCAGTGTCGATCAAGACAACGTTTTTTCCTTCCATCTTTTTAAGGGCAAAAAGCAAATCCTTTTTTTTAAATGCCTTAAAACAAGGGATTCCCAAAATATTTGCGTATGTATTGAGTTGTTCCATAGCTCCTATTCGATAGGCGTCTATTGAAATTAAACCGACCTTTTTTCCAAATTTCAACATGAGCTGTGCGGCGAGTTTTGCAATTGTTGTGGTTTTGCCAACCCCTGTTGTACCGATAAAGGCTGCTATTATCGGGCGGTTTTCTCCGACTTTAAACGGATCTTTTGTCTTTATGACCTGCTTTATCTCTTTGGAGACTTTTTCTTTGACATTGTTCATACCGTTATCAGAATTCCCGTTGAACACCCCTGTCCTTTGTAAAAAGAGTCTTGCATAATGTTCATTAATGCCATTTTTTATCATTCTTGAATAGATGTTGAGAACTCCGGGAGTCAACAATAGTTTTTCTGAAAAACCACCGGAATGATTCAGAAGATAAAGCATCTCTTTTATACTCATGAGCTCTGATTCTACTTTGCCTAAAGGATCCGAATGCCCACTTGAAATATCACTTCCAGGCGGTATCGCAGTTACCTCAAACAGACCATGTTTACCGTCTCCCTTTATTTTCTTTGTAGAAATAATCATCGCATCATGGCCAAGGACCTCCTTAACCATGGCAGTGGCCTCTTTAATTGTCCCGGCTCGGTATTTTTTAACCTGCATAACTCAAACGTACCTTTCCAATTGATTTAAACCCTATATCACTTAATAGCTCGCTCTGGGACAGTACCATTAATGAGGGAACAAAATACTCCACCATTTTCTTTAAATGCCTTCGTATTACAGGGGATGTCAAAAGGATCGGCTGGATATTCTTTGACATGGCTTTTTCTGACTCCTTCTTGATAGAAGCAATAATCGAATCTGCAATCTTTGGATCAATGGAAAGATATGAGCCATGATCCGCATTCTGTATCCCCTGAATCAGCAGGTCCTCTACATTCTGGTCCATTGTTATCAGCTTCAAAAAACCATCCTCTCCTATATATGGACTGATTATTGATCTTGAAAGTTTATTCCTGACATATTCGGTTAACAGATCAGGATCTTTTGTCAAAACGGCATAATCAGCAAGAGTCTCAACAATAGTCAACAAATCTCTGATGGATATCCGTTCTCTTATAAGATTTTGCATGACCTTCTGAACGATACCTAAAGAAAGGAGATTCGGCACCAACTCCTCAACCGCCTTTGGATAGGACTTGCTTAGGTTGTCCAGTAAATTCTGAACCTCCTGTCTCCCTAACAATTCAGAAGCATGCTTTCGAAGAAGCTCTGTGAGATGGGTAGCCATTATGGTTGCATCATCAACCACGGTATAGCCGGCAAGCTTTGCTTCCTCTTTCCTTTCCTCTGGTATCCAGACCGCAGGGATGTTAAATGCGGGTTCCATTGTTTCCACTCCGTCTATTTTCCTACTAACATCTCCAGGATCCATGGCCAGATAATGATTCATCATTAATTCAGCCCCTGCTATTTTTACTCCTTTCAGAAGAAGCTGATACTCGGATGATTTCAATTGCAGATTGTCCCTGATATGGATGGGGGGTATAACCATACCCATCTCAAGCGCAAACTGCCGTCTTATTGACCGAACCCTGTCAAGAAATTTCCCTCCCTGTTCTCTATCTACCAGTGGAATAAGTCCGTATCCGACCTCCAGCTCAAGAGGATCAACAATAAGCAGATGCTCAACGGGCTCCGGCCCCTCCTCCACCGTTTCTTTCTTTTTTTCCTCTATCTCTTTTATTTTTATTTTCTCTTCTCTTCCGCCAAGCAGAAAAACGCTTCCTCCAATTAGGATGGAAAGCAAAATAAACGGGATGTGAGGCAAACCCGGGATCAAACCAAAAAAGAATACCGTCAAGGCTGAAAGATATATAGCCTTTGGATAATTTAAGAACTGCTTTGCAAAATCCTTGCCCATAGTCCCCTCTGAAGCAGCCCTGCTTACAACTATTCCGGCTGCAGTCGATATGGTAAGGGCAGGAATCTGTGACACCAATCCGTCACCGACAGTTAAAAGGGTATAATTCTGAGCCGCATCAATGACAGACATTTTTTGTTGAAGCACTCCAATAATAAATCCACCAATAATATTAATAACGGTAATTATTATACCCGCAATAGCATCTCCTCTTACAAATTTTGCAGCGCCATCCATTGATCCATGGAACTCAGCCTCTCTTGTAATCATCGCCCTGCGCGCTTTTGCTTCATCTTCATCTATCAGTCCGGCGTTCAGATCTGCATCAACCCCCATCTGTTTGCCCGGCATACCATCGAGTGTAAACCTTGCAGCAACTTCAGCGATCCGTGTTGCACCTTTTGTAATAACCACAAAATTTACAATAACGAGGATAATAAAAACAATCAATCCGACCACATAATTCCCTCCGACAACAAAACTCCCGAATGATTTGATAACTTTTCCTGCGGCCAGGGCACCCTCATTGCCATGTAAAAGTATCAAACGGGTAGACGCCACATTGAGGGACAACCTGAAAAGGGTAGTCACCAATAGTAGTGGAGGGAATATGAAGAAATCTAAGGGGGTTATTGTATACATGGCCATCAACAATATGGTTATCGCAAGGGTAATATTCAAGGCCAGAAGGAAATCGAGAATAATTGACGGTAATGGGATAATCATTACCACAAGCACGCCAACCACACCAATGACCGTAATTATCTCACTGGATGTGCCGGGATTAACTTTTGAATTTACGACATCTTCCATTTTCTCTAACCTTTTTAAAGTTTGAAATGCCTAAAGTGATCTAAATGCCTAAAGTTTTGGTATTCTATCATTTTATAATTTGACTGCGCTGAAAGCGCATTTCTCAACTTTAGATCACTTTAGCTCACTTCAAACTTTTTAAGTGATGAAGTTTTTGTCTTAAAAAGCATAATATGTACAATCAAGTGCTTAAAATTTACTTATGCCAATCCATGTAAATAATTGGACCTTATTTTGTATATATAAGCCAGAATCTCGGCAACCGCCTGAAAAAGTACCGGTGGTATTTCCTGACCTATCTCAACCAGCGAATTCAGATTCCGGGCAAGTTCTCTGTTCTCCACAATCGGTATGTCATGTTCTTCTGCCAATTTTTTAATCTTTTCGGCGATCTTCCCTGCTCCTTTTGCGATTAATTTCGGTGCATTCATGGTAGAGCTATCGTATTTTAAGGCCGCGGCAAGATGGGTAGGATTGGTAATAATAACATCCGCCTCAGGAACAGCCTGCATCATCCTTCTCCTGGCCATTTCCATTTGAATGCTTTTTATTCTCGATTTAATCAAAGGATCACCTTCTGTCCTCTTAAACTCATCCTTGACTTCCTGTTTTGTCATTTTGTTTCTGTTTTCAAACTCCCATTTCTGGAATGCGTAATCGATGATTACCAGAACAATCATTGCCATGCCACATCTGATAAATATTTTAAAAAAGACCATAAAAATGTAAGAAAAAATTACATTCAGCTCCATTTCCCCTAAATGGGCAACATTGTTCATCTCACTCTTAACCGTGACATAGGCGATTCCGCTCACAACGACCAGTTTGATCAAAGACTTGAATAATTCCATGAAACCCTGTTTGGAAAAAAGCCTCCCGAATCCTTTAATGGGATCTATTTTGGAAAGCTTGGGTATAATCGACTCACCGGATAATACAAACCCAACCTGCATGATATTGGATAAAATGGCCGTAATAAAAATGGCCGCCAAAAGAGGGCATAACGCCAGTATAAAATGGACAGTCACCTGTTGAGCAAATACCAGAAACTCAGAAATGTTCAGATCATTCATTGTGGGAAGAGAAAATGATCCTTTCATAATAAGCTGAATATGGGAATAGGTAAAGGATCCAAAAAGGGATAAAGCAATCAGAGCGGACATAAGTACGGCCACCGAGGGCAATTCCCTGCTTTTTGCGACCTCTCCCTTTTCCCTTAGTTCTTGTCTCTTTTTGGGAGTTGGTTTTTCAGTCTTTTCTCCGGAACTTTCTTCAGCCATTTCCTACACCTATAACCAGTTCATGGTATGAATTAACAAAGGACCCAGTCCTTCAAGATATCTTTCCATAAATCCCAAAAGCACATTTAAAGATATACCGAAAAAAAACAAGCCGATACATATCTGGATGGGGAATGCAACGATCATAATATTCATTTGCGGCATAAGTTTTGTAATCAACCCAAAAGCGACGTTTGTAAAGAGCAGGGCCGCAATTGGCGGTGCACCAATCTTCACGGCAATAAGAAACATGTCGCCGGATATTTTTGTCATTTTTTTTAACATCCCGACGTTTAAACCTAATGAGCCAACATTTATAATATCAAAACTATCCCTTAGAGCGTTGATTAATATGTGATGTCCATTCAACAAAAGGAATAGTACAATGGCCACAAGGTATGCCGTATTAGCAAAAATGGAGACCTGTATGCCGCTTTGAGGGTCAAGCACGTTGGTGATTGCAAATCCTGTTTGAAATCCTACCATTTGCCCCATCATCCTGACCCCTTCAAAAAATATTTGAACCATAAGTCCCAAAGTCATGCCGATAATTATTTCTGACAGGACCAACTGGGCAATTCCCAATAACGTCCCGGGAAACTCTACCATTTTATTATGGATAACGGGAAACAGAACTATAGTAATAACAAGGGCCAGCCCCGCTTTTATTAAATTCGGAATAACTCGCGCACTAAAAAATGGGAACATGACCAAAATAACACTGACCCTTATCAGCACGAGAAAGAATGCCTTGTATTCTTGATATGATATGGTCAATATATCCATTACTGTTTTTTTAAGCCCTTTGAGAAAATTTAGCGCATTCAGTTAATCCAGTCTTAAGGCAAATCATCTGAATGTTTGTGGGTTCTTTTTTTAAACCGGGATATATCCTCTATCTAATAAAATAGGGTATCTGTTCAATAGCCGTCACAGTAAAGTGAATCAAATGATCAAGCATCCAGCTGGCAAAAAAAAGGAGTGCCAGTAAAACAATCAATATCTTAGGTACAAATGTCAGCGTCATTTCCTGGATCTGAGTCACCGCCTGAAAAATGCTTATGGCCAGACCCACAACAAGACCAAGACCCAGCATTGGCATGGATACAAGAATGGTCGTTCTTATAGCCTGCTGTGCAAAAGTAATAACAGTGTCCGGTGTCATATTTATCCACCCACAAAACTTTTTACCAGTGATCCTACAATCAAATTCCAACCGTCCACCAGAACAAAAAGCATCAACTTAAATGGAAGCGATATCATAATTGGCGGAAGCATCATCATCCCCATGCTGAGCAATACACTCGCAACGACCATATCTATGACAAGAAAAGGGACGTACAGAACAAACCCGATAATAAAAGCGGTCTTTAACTCGCTAATTACAAAAGCCGGTATCAAAATGGATGTGGGAATGTCTTCCCTGTTCTTTGGTTTATCCATCTTTGCCATATTAACAAATAAGGATAGGTCTTTTTCTCTAGTCTGCCGGAACATAAACTTTCTAACCGGATTTATAGCCGCTTTAAATGCGTCTCCCTGCGAGATCTCTTCATTCAGATATGGCTGAAGTGCGTTATTATTAATCTTCTGCCAAACCGGCATCATAATAAAAAAGGTCATGAATAAAGCAAGCCCCGCAATGATTTGGTTGGAAGGGGTTTGCTGCGTTCCAACCGCTTGCCGTAAAAACGTAAAAACCACAGCCAGCCTGGTGAAAGACGTCATAAGTATAAGTATAGCTGGAGCAAGAGTAAGCACCGTTAATAAAAAGGCAATCTGTAGTAAAACCGAAACATCACCGGGATCCCCACCTTTTTCCACCCCTATATGAAATGAAGGTAAAATTAGATCAGCAGCCCACGTATTGTTTACCAGTAGAATACAAGCAACAAGTGAAACGATAGTGATAAATAGTATTCTGCTATGTATTTTATTCCTTAATCTCATGTTCTTTTCCGCTGACCTTTTTACCTTGATTTAATTCATCGAGTTTTGTTAAAAAATTAATTCTTCCCGGTGTAATGCCCAAAACAATCCTTTGACCTGAAACCTCTATGACCTCAATCCTCTCTTTCGGTGATATATGCAGTGAAGAAAGAACCTTTATGAGTATATCTCCTTTAACCTTTTGCTTTGGGAGTAAATACTTTTTCATCAGAATAAGAGCCAGAACCAAAAAACCAAGCACAACAAAAAGCATGGCTATGGTCTTAATCCCCGTATTTATCAAGTCAGCTTCTAACATCCCGCCTACCTCAAACCTGAATCAACCCAAAGACTTAACCCGATCAACAGGATTGATAATATCAGCGACCCTTACTCCAAACTTATCATCCAGAATAACGACTTCACCTTTTGCAATCAATTTATTGTTGATATAGATATCTAGCGGTTCACCAACCGGTTTGGTCAACTCTAATATGGATCCACGACCTAACTGGAGCAGTTCATTTACAGGCATCTTAACCTTACCCAATTCCACAGAAACATCGAGTGGTAAATCAAGAATAAGGTCCATATCGTATTTTTCACTCTGATCCGATCCGTTATCCTGTGATGCACCTGGTTCGTTGTTTTCTTTTATTTTATCGTTTGCTTCATCCATCTTTTACTCCCCTTTAATTATCTCACTTATTTTAACAGCTTTCCTGTTGTTACAGGATCCCGGAGAACCCTTAAATTTCGGAATGCCTTCGATATTAACAATAGCGAGATCACCCGGTTTTTGATCCAGCAATATTACATCATCAACCTTCATCTTCAGCAGTTCCTGCCCTTTAATCTTTGCCATTCCCATTATGCAACTCAATTCGACATTCATATCCATTATTTTTTTCTTAAGATACTTCCGCCATTCCTTATCAACCGCTATTGAATCACTGTGAAACCCTGTTTTGAGCCTGTCTTTTATCGGTTCAATGGACGAATAGGGAATACAAATGGTAATTATTCCCGTTCCGTTTTCGAGCTCTACTTCGAATCTATTTACAATGACCACATCATCGGGTTTTACAATTCCTGCAAACTGAGGATCCATTTCCGAATGAGAAAAAACCGTCTTAATTTCATATACATCTGACCAGGCTTGCTGAATCTCCCCAAGAATTATCTTAACTATTTTTTCCACGATCTTTGTCTCAATTGCTGTAAAACATCTGCCTTCGAGTTTGACATAACTGACTCCTTTACCTCCAAATAGGCTATCAACAAAGGAAAATACCAGATTACCTTCCAGAACAACAAGAGAGTTCCCCCTTAATGGTTCAAGGCTGAATATATTAAGACTTGACGGCACCGGAAGAGAAAGACAAAATTCATTGAATTTAACGGACTCTGTAGAAGCCAGACTAACATCCACAACATTCCTGCTTAATATGGGAAGGCTTGTCCTCAAGAAAGCCACAAGCCTTTCATTGATAATTCCCAGAGCGGGCATCCTGAGATGTAACGGCCCGGCAGGCCCACTAAAATCATATTCCTTTATTTCTTCGCTTTTTTCAGGGACGTCCGTTTCGGTTTCAACCTTGCCTTCACTGATACCGTTTAGAAGAGAGTCAACCTCATCCTGTGATAAAACATTTCCCATTATTGCACCACAAATTCTGTAAAAAAGATCTTACGAACCGTTTTATTACCCAGTATCTGATTCATCCTTAATAAAATTGCATGTTTCAATTCAAGCTTGCCTTCCATTGTATTAATGTCCTTCAATGTCTGACTCGATAGAAGAATAAGTACGGTATCTCTCAGTCGCGGTATATTACTTTCAATCTTCAATTTATCTTCTTCTTTAGCAACTTCTATCTCCATGGTGATTTTCAAGTATCTTTTACCGATGCCTTTTTTATCAAACAAATTAACTACGAATGATCTCAGTGGGATGATTATACTCACTGGCTCTTCTTTTATCGAATCTTCTTCATGGGCTTTCTTAAACTTGCTATACCCAAAAAACCCACCGGCTGCCAGAAGTAATACTATGACCCCTATAATGATAAGCTTAAGTTTGGATTTCTTCGGCTTTTCTTCTTCTTCTTTGACTTCATCTTTATCCTCAGCCATTTAACCCTCCTATATATGCTTAAATATTATTTCTACTCTCCTGTTCAATGATCGGTTCTTCGGGGTATCGTTTGGATGTATGGGTCTGAAAGAACCGCATCCTCCAGCATAAAATCGTGACGGAGACAGCTCTTTTTCCTTTAAAAAATAGTCTAAAACTGAAAGACCCCGGTATGCGGACAATTCCCAGTTTGATTTATATAAGTTACTTTTAATTGGAGTATTATCTGTATGTCCCAAAATTAGAATATCATTGGGGCATTCATATATAGCATCAGCAACCGAATCAAGAATAGGATATATTTCCTTTTTTAATATGGCTTTGCCGGGTTCAAAAAGAATGGCTTCATTAAACGAAAGAACAACACCTCTCTCATCATCTGAAAAATTTACATTTTCATCTATATCTTTCAACACATCTTTAATTTCCAAGGATATTTTTATTTTAGCCAGGAAATGTTTCTGATCAATCACCAACATGCTATCGCTATTATTATACTGCATTATAAAGGATGAGAAGTCAGAGACATTCCCGGATGACGCGAATTCAAGTACTCCGGTTGATTCGGTGAAGTGACTCATAAGTTTTTTCAGCTTCTTTGTATCCATCGAAGACATGGTGAGCAGCAGTACAAAAAAAGTGAGAAGCAGCATAACTAGGTCTGCAAATGTCACCATCCAAGCGTTGGGATTAAAATCATTGTCGCTCACGTCTTTTCCTTGTTTCCGGTTAGTTAAAATATTTTAAAGTCAAACTTCTTGTAAGTGAAGAAACCGGATGGTTTTTTTCTAAAAATCCTTTTAATGTAATTCGGCGCTTTATAATTTAAAATAATGTCCACTCTTCTGTTCTGCAACCTCGATTGCCGGGTATCATTGGAGAAAGTCGGCCTGAAACTGCTGGATCCACATGGACTAATCCGTTTTGGTGAAACCGTACCTTTCGATATGAAATATTTCGCCAATTGAATTGCCATGAGTGACGAAATTTCCCAGTTGGACGCATATCCTTTTTCTCCGGCCCGAATATTGTCTGTGTGCCCGACGATTTCTACCGGATAATCTCCCTTTTTTATAATACCGCATAATTCATCTAAGACAGGTAATATAGACGGTTTGAGTTCAGATGGACCCCCATTAAAAAGCACCTTTTCATTCATGGTAATTATCAATTTGTCCTCTGATGTTTTTACGATAATGTCACCCGGCCAAGGTGTTCTTTTATTATTTATGTATGATAAAAGTTGTTCAATGGATAATTCTTCTTCAACCATGGGCGCCGAGGGAGGCAGAATATCCTTTCCTGTCTCCATGGGTGACAGTCCTCCGGGTAATCCGCCAAAAGCACCGATTAGCGATCCTATGGCCACGCGTGACCGGTGCTCATCTATTACCGCAATAGAATTGAGCAAAATAAAGAAGGTCAAAAGTATGAGAAAAAGGGAAACGGTCATCACCATTCCGATGTCAGCCCCGTCATCATCAATTTTTTTCTTCTTTTTTTGATTCATTCTTTATCAACCCTTCTCCTTGACAGGGGGTAGAAATGCCAGAAGTTTCTGTTCAAGGATCCTTGGGTTGTCGCCGTTTGAAAGGGATATTATACCCTGTATGGTCATCTCTTTCGTCAACATCTCTTCTTTGCTGCGGGTTTTGAGCTTTCCTGCAATGGGCATACAACAAATATTGGCCATAAGCGATCCATAGAAGGTTGTGAGCAATGCCACCGCCATGGCCGGACCGATCGTACTCGGATCATCCATGCTTTGGAGCATCTGAACCAATCCGATAAGCGTACCGATCATACCCATGGCAGGAGCAAACGTGCCCATGGAAGTAAAAATATCCGCACCCAGCTTGTGTCTGTCTCTAACAAAATCGATTTCCGTATCCAGAATGTTCTGGATCTGTTGGGGCTCCAATCCATCGATAGAAAGCTGAACCCCTTTTTTTAAAAATTCATCCTTAACTTCCTTTATTTCGCTTTCTAAGGCCAGAATACCTTCTTTACGGGTTTTATTGGCGAAACTCGTAAACTTGGATATGAGTTCGGAAGTGGATATGTTTTTCGTAAACAGTGCTTTTTGCACCACCTTGATAACACTGAGAAAATCCTTTAAAGGATACGCAATCAATGTTACGCCGATGGTACCGCCCAAAACAATACATAAAGAAGGTATGTTTATAAATACATTCAGCCCCGACCCCATAAAAATGGCGCCCAGCACCAAGCCGGTTGCGGAGAGAATACCCAATACGGTTGCAATATCCATAACATCTCCTTGATGTCGTAATTATCTCACAAACAGATACAAAATAAAAAGCTATGCCTGGATATACAGCAACCTTTGTGCCATTCTTCTTTTTGAAAGAATTATTTTTTATAAGAAAAAGATAAGATAGATATTACAGGAAGATATGAAGACTTTATCTGTTTTTGAAAAAGACTTTTCCGTTAAGGGGCGTCAAGTATTGAGGCAGATGTCAAAATATTGACATCTGCCCCTTTAAAAGCGATTGCCTATCTCTTTATATTAATGAGTTCTGAAAGCATCTGGTCCGTCACCGTAATAATTTTTGAATTCGCCTGGAAGCCGCGCTGGGTGGTGATCATTTTGACCAGCTCATTGGCGATGTCCACATTGGATTGCTCCAACGCATTCGGGGCGATGCTTCCCAGTCCGTTGGTTCCCGGCCTATTGGTAATTGCACTGCCGCTTTCCCTTGTCTCGCTAAACAGATTTCCGCCCTCTTTAAACAGTCCTTGTTCATTTTGAAATTTTGCCAGACCCACCCGGTACAGGGGGATCAGCTGCCCGTTGGAATAACTCCCGGTGATCACGCCGTCCACATCCACATTCACCCCTTCAAGGTCACCGGCGCCATAGCCGTTGGCCGACTGAAAAGTGGTTGTCGAGGAGGTGGCATACTGTGACGTGGAAAGAGAACTGTTGGCCCAGGTGGTGCCATTATATCTCGTCCCCAAATTAAGTTCGATGGTCTGGGTGCTTGCTCCTGAGAAAAAGACCGTATCAAAAGTAAAAAAACCGTTTGAGACATCGGTGGCCTCCGCCTGGGCCACAGAACTCCCGTCGGACGGATCGATCTGCCAAAAATCAATATCAGTCATTGACCCGGAACTGTCAAAATCGATAACCCCTCTGGCCAGTAATCCCGCCCAGGTATTACCAGAAGCGCCGGCCCTGAAGTCTTCACTCGGGTTGCACGTAACGATAAATTCATAGGCGGCACTGGTGGCGGCCTTGTCAAAATACAGGGTGATATCATGAGTGCTACCCAGGGAATCATACGCACGCATTGATGTCAGGTATTCATAAGAAGTATCAGCTATAGGTGTGACCGCTGTGCCATTCCAGGCCCCGGCCAGGGAGTCATCAGCTCCTGATGTATTGTCAGAACCATCGGAGTCCAGGTTCACAATCACCTCAATATTACTCGTCGCTGAAGGAGGCGATGTAAAAGAGCTCATAGCGATATCGCCTATTGAACCCGCATCATTGCCGTTGGCATCCAGTGCCCAACCCTGTACAATGTAACCTTCGGGGTTTGTCAGGTAGCCGTTCTGATCAAAACTGAAATTACCGGCTCTGGAATAAAAATTATTTAACGTGCCGGCTTCTTTTAATACAAAAAATCCTGCACCGCCGATGGCCAAGTCCGTGGTATTTCCCGTGGATTCAAATGAGCCCTGCTGGAAAGAGGAGGTAATATCTCCCAGGGCGGTTCCTCTGCCCACTTGAGATGTCCCGGACAGTGTAGCCACCGACTGGCTCAAAAGATCCTGAAAGGTAAAAGAACTTCCCTTAAACCCCACGGTGTTGACGTTGGCAATGTTATCCCCGATGATCTGCATGGCATTACCCAAGGTGCTCAGGCCGCTGATTCCTGAAAACAGTGAACTTGATAAAGACATTTTATTTCCCTCCTTAGTTTTCTGTAGTTGTTTTATTTATTTCAGTAATATTATCCTTATTAATTAATTTATCACCGATCATCAAATAAGGATCGCCGTATTGATAGGTCACACCGGTGACCTCTCCGGAGATATAGGTGCTTGCTGCGACATAATACCCATTTTCATCTCTGGGTGTCACTTCAAACGTATAGGCGCCGTCCGGCACGATCTCTCCACTTTCATCCCTGCCGTCCCAATCGATATTGTGTTCCCCCTCATCCTTCCATCCCAGGTAAAGGGTTCTAATTTCCAACCCATTGCTGTCATAAACAGTCACTGTAGTTTCTGCGCTTTCTTCCAGGTTGAAAAAACCGGACAACACCTGGCCGTTTTCAACGGATATCGTATTTTCATCCGCCTTAACCGTTTTGCCGATCAAGCCAATCAGATCCTGTTGTCCCCCCTGGTCGTTCAGCGTTTCCTTAATATCGGACAAACTACTATTCATTCCGTATAGTTGTTCAACACTGGTAAACTGAGCCAGTTGAGCGGTAAATTCCGCACTGTCCAAGGGACTTAGCGGGTCCTGATTTTTAATCTGGGCGATAAATAATGTGAGAAATTGATCTATTCCAACCTCTTCGGTAGCGTTTCCAGAAGATGTGTTTGTATCCGCAACAGATGTTCCTCCGTAATTTGTATTAATTCCTTGTATGGACATGAAGCATTCCCTCCTTTTAAGTTATCACGCTTCGTGCACAGCATTCCAATATTCTAATATTTTTGCCTCACCTGTCGGTGTGAAGTGTAGATCCAGCTATAGGGGAACCCTAAATTTGTTTAGCCGGGATGAAACTTTTTTCTATTTCACCGGGGCCATTATTCCATTTTATTATGCCACTAAATTTAATAAATTATTGCCGACTGCCATTCCCAGGGGCTCCGATTGCAAGACTTTTGGATTATTCTTCGACATGAACGCTCCTTCCCCACCGGAATCCTGATTCCATCTTCTCCCCTCATTCATCCATTCTTTTGAACCTGCCAAGGATTGTCCAAAGCCGGTGTTAATCTGGATATCGATGTTTTCGAGCTTTATTCCCTGTGAAACCAGAGACCCTTTGAGTTCGTTTACGTTGGACAGTAAAAGTTCTTTTACCGAGCGATGCTCGGCGATCATCCCCAGCTTTAATATATTGTTTTTAATATCAATATTGATTTTTATTCTTCCCAGCTCAGGGGGCTTTAACTGCAATCTTATGATCTTGTCACCCCTTAGAATAGATCTGGATATCTGCTTCCCTACCTGGCCAACAAGATACGCCGGCAAGGAGGTCTTGGTAGATTTATCATTGCTTTTAACTGCATTTACCGTCTCTGAAAAGGTA
>JASFLX010000043.1:0-15737 GCA_050117895.1 Desulfobacterales bacterium
AAGACAATGGACTGTTATCCAGCGACGTTTCCGGAAAAATAATTGTGGATCTGTCAACAAACCATTTCCAAGATGTAAAGACGTTTCATGAGTGTTGTACCCGGGCAAAATGTACGTATTTGGAAGCTCCGGTATTGGGAAGTGTTGTTCCTGCATCCCAAGGCGCGTTGACAATTCTTATCAGTGGGAGCAAAACAGGATATGAAACGGTTAAAACCATTCTGGAAAATATGGGTAAACATCTCTTTTATCTGAAAGAACCCGCTCTTGCCACGAAAATGAAACTGATCAACAACCTCACTTTAGGAAGTTTCATGGCCTCAATTGCCGAAGCGTTGACGCTTGGAGAAGATGCAGGAATCAGTAAAGAAGACATATTAGAAATTTTGTCGGTAGGTGGTGCCAACTCACTGGTACTCAATGCCAAAAAAACCAAATTGCTTGAAGAAGATTTTTCAACTCACTTCTCAAATGCACTCATCTATAAAGACCTTCATTGCCTCCAAGATTTGGCATACGAACAAAAAAAATCATTCTTTACCGGAGCCGTTGTAAAGGAGCTTTATGCCAAAACCTTTGAAAAAGGAATCGAAAAAGAAGATTTCTCATCAGTTTATAAAATATTTAAAAAAGACCTGAACTGAACGTTTCAAATTGCGGTACCCTATTAAAAAATGATTAACAATCGTTTTTTGATATTATACGGTTAATGACGATGCCGTATTTTTTTCCGAAGGGCATGATCTTAACCGGATCGAATCCTCCTGATTTATACAGCTCTCTAAAGTCCGGTTTGCCAATCAAATTAAGAATGTAACTGATGTGCCCTGAATATCCGGTTGCATCCAGTTGCTGGAGCTTTTTAACGGTCTTTTTCGCCAGTTCCACGGCCTGCCGATGAACCATAGGTCCGGAATCCGTGCATTTCCTCAAAGAATAGAGCTGCCGGCAACTAAAGGGTCGTATCGTATAGATAAGGCAGGTATTATCCTTTTTAAGAAATGGACATGGGGTAACGGACCGCTTCTCTCTTTTTTTCATATTCCTGGCAATTTTTTTCCGGATCTTGATTCTATCCGGTTTATCAAGAGACTCGATCCACTCATGTATAATGAGCCCTTCCAGGGTGATGGCATCCACATTGCCAAAATGGATGCAACAAAATGCACAGCCGATCTCACAGACAGCACCGGCCTTAAAAGGTCGCGCCTGAATCTCAAAGTCATTATAAATTTCTTTTAATTTTTCCTGTTTTGTCTGAATATCCATATCCTTGCCGACAATTATAACTTATAAAAAAGGGCATATATACCACCTACTGGGTGTAAATCAAGACTGTTGTATGCTAAGATTGCCATGGCTATTAGGTGTCAGGTGTCAGGATGCATGCAGCCCCGAGAGAAGGATTCAACAGACGAACGCATTCTTTGTAACGACTCGGAATTTTTAATTTTTATAGACTTCATGATCTTCCACGTCCATATAATTGCTATGGGTCACCACGTTTCCCCCTGAACCCTGACACCTGACACCTGACACCTAAAAAATCAATCAATTCAGACTTGACAGGATTCTTTTATAATCTTACAGAAAATATAACATCCCTCTAATTTCTTACCAACCATTTAATGCAGGAGGTAAAATATGCGTATCCTACTCATCGGACAGGCGGCATTCGGGGCAAAAGTATTGGAAAGCCTGCTGGAAAGAAACGAAAATATCATAGGGGTTTATGCGCCACCGGACAGGCCGGGGGGGCGGACGGACCCGTTCAAAGATGCGGCGGTATCCAAAGGAATTGACGTCTTTCAACCGGCGACCTATAAAGATGATCAGATATTCGCCGAGTACAAAGAACTCAAACCGGATCTCACGGTAATGGCCTTTGTGACCGATATTATTCCGGCGCATTTTTTTGAGGTCCCCACTCACGGGACCATTAACTATCATCCTTCGATTTTGCCGCGCCATCGCGGCGCCAGTGCCATTAATTGGGCGGTAATCATGGGGGACACCCAAACCGGGCTGAGCATTTTCTGGCCGGACGGGGGGATCGATACCGGGCTTATTCTTCTTCAAAAAGAGATTGAGATCGGACCGAATGACACCACCGGATCCCTCTACTTTAACCACCTCTTTCCCATGGGGGTTGATGCCATTTTGGAATCCATCGACCTTATCAAAGCGGGCAAGGCTCCCAAAATACCCCAGGATGAAGCCGGTGCCACCTACGAACCTCCTTGTGATGACCGAGTAGCGGGCATTGATTGGGACAAGCCGGCCGGAGAACTATACAATCTGGTGCGCGGTTGTGATCCCCAACCCGGTGCCTTTGCTTTGTTCAAGGGTGAAAAGGTTCGTTTTTATGGCGCACAGCTCATAGAAGAGACTACCGATAAAGCTCCGGGAACCATTCTTGCCGTTGACGATCAAGGAATTCATGTGGCGGTTTCAGGAGCAAGGCTTGTGGCAGGAAAAGTCCGGCCGGCCAAAGGCAAAAAAGTCGCTGCGGCCGAATTTGCAACCCAAGAGGGGCTTCAGGCCGGAGATATGTTCGATAAGTAATATCCGTAATAAGCAAAATAAGTTAAATAGGACGCAGATTTTCGCAAATATACACAGATAATATTATTATTTAAAAAAACTTTTTAATCTGTGTTAATCTGTGTCCCAAAAAAGGAAATTCCTATACTATCAAGTTATGAGCTCAGAAGAAAAAGCAGTTCTCGTTTTCAGCGATAAATTCCACCATCATAGTTATGGCCCCGGCCATCCACTGAAAGTGGAACGGCTCCGGTTAACCATGGACTTGATCGAAGAATATGGAATTTTTGATACGTCTTCGCCGCCTTGGGTGGAAGCAAGAGAAGCTAGCGAACAAGATGTCATGCTCATTCACTCTCCTGAATATCTGGAGGTACTTAAAACAGCCAATTCGGGCAGGGTTCCCTCACAAGCCTGGAAGTATGGTCTGGGCAGTGGTGATAATCCTTTGTTTTCCGGTTTATATGACTGGTCTTTACTTGTCACCGGTGCAACCCTCGAATGTATCCGCCAAGTATTAAACGAAAATCGCGAGATTGCTTTTAATATTGCGGGCGGTTTGCACCATGCCATGCAGCATCGGGCCTCCGGATTCTGCTATCTTAATGATCCGGCCATAGGAATTGCCAAAATGGTCCAGGACGGTTTGCGCGTCGTTTATTTGGATGTAGATGTACACCACGGTGACGGGGTTGAGGCGGCGTTTTATAACACGGATCAAGTCCTGACCGTCTCTCTTCATCAGCATGGCCATACGCTTTTTCCCGGTACCGGTTTTCCTGACGATATAGGTCAAGGGCCGGGCCGGGGATACGCGGTCAATGTACCCTTGGCGCCTGGAACCGATGACGATTTGTACATTTGGGTATTTATGGAACTGGTGCCGCCGCTGGTTCATGCTTTTGATCCGGATATACTGGTGACACAACTGGGGGTGGACACCTTGGCAACCGATCCTCTGGCCGGCTTGAATCTCACGACCGACGGATTCAGCCAAATAGTCCGGGAGATAAAATCGTGGGGCCTTAAATGGGTTGCACTGGGTGGCGGCGGATATAATATCATGAATGTGGCCCGGGCATGGACTCAGGCGTGGACAATTATGAAAGGTGTTGAAATTCCGGACCGTTTGCCCCGGGATTTTGTCAACAAGCACCGGACCAAGTTGGGTCAAAATCTCACACTCTCGGACCTGCCAATTAAAATCAAGGGCGCAGTTGCTGAGTCTGCCCGGCAAATGGCCTCGTCGGTGGTTACAAAAACTAAAGAAACTGTTTTTCCATTGCTGAGCGCCTAATAACGTATTTACTGAATTCCTTGAAATACAAACAATAAGATTCGGATTATACGATATCTTGTTTGAGTTTTTTGCTTAACGATTCCAGTTCAGGGGAAATTTTTGGTTTTGTCAGGACAACAATCAAATCAAAGGGGTTTTGCTTATGCTCACCCTTTTCTGAATAGTTCAGAAGCAGTGGTTCTTGGGTATCAGGGCCCTTCTCAACCGATTCCGGTGATCCCTCAATAATCTGAAGCCCTTGGATTTTCTCTGCCTGGTCAAAAAACTTTTCTTGAAAGGATTCACACAAAGGGGAGATCAACACCATCTTAAGATCTTTTGTTTTGTCAAGGGCAATCACGGATTGGTTTACACCCAGTATCAGGCTGGAGAGAAGATGAGTATCATCGTTACCGGTATGACCTTGAACCATGGCAATACGGCCGGGGATCTCGCCATCCAGAGGCGAAACCACTATCCCGTTGAAGGGACCGGTGGGTGAAAGCATCCGCTCGAACTGTAAATCGGTGATCACATCCGGGTATTTTCCATAACCCAATTGGGCATTGAACGGATAAAATGCGTTTTCCTGACCTTTTGTGATAATCACCTCGTCAAATTCCAGTTCCAACTCTTGATCCGGAATATCAAAATCGATGGCTTCGGGCTTACATTCCGCCCAG
Organism: Desulfobacterales bacterium; assembly: GCA_050117895.1. GTDB lineage: Bacteria > Desulfobacterota > Desulfobacteria > Desulfobacterales > UBA11574 > S5133MH16. The sequence continues at coordinate 4,507 of JASFLX010000043.1, forward strand.
CAGAGGGCACAGCCCAGACAGCGCCGGCAACCCAGGCACCGCCGGGCTTCTTGCATGGCCATCTCTTCAGGGAAACCGGTCTCTACTTCCGTGAAATTTTCTCTTCTTTCATCCACCGAAATCTCCGGCATTTCTGCCCGTGGTGACGGCACATCATCAAACGGGATAATATAGCGTTTTTCTTTCTCGTATATCATTTATTTGCTCCTCAGGTACTCATGAATGCCACCAGCAGCATGTTTGCCGGCGGCAATGGCACGAATGGCAATATCCGGACCTGTCACCACATCACCTCCGGCAAAGACCCCCGGCACATTGGTTGCACCGGTTTCCTCATCGATTTCAAAGGTGTTCCAGCGAGAAAGGTTTAAATTATGACCTTTGTCAAGAAAGCTCAAATCCGTACCCTGACTGATGGCCGGTACGATGGTTTCAGCGTCTATGATATATTCGGAACCTTCAATGGGAACCGGTCGCCGGCGTCCTGAAGCATCCGGTTCTCCCAGTTCCATTTTGATGCATTTCATACCGGACACTTTTCCGTTTTCACCCAAAATTTCCACCGGTGCGGCAAGGTATTGGAGAATAACGCCTTCGTGTTCCGCCGCATCGATTTCCCAAGAATTGGCCGGCATCTCCTTTTTGGTTCTGCGGTAGAGGATATATACTTCATCAAATCCCATACGCCAGCCCACACGGGCCGAGTCTATCGCCGCATTACCCCCTCCGATCACAATCAGTTTTCCTTTTGCTTTGGGGAGAGTGCCCAGAGCCTGTTCTCTTAAAAAAGTCACACAGTCTACAATTCCCTCATAATCATCTTCACCGGGAACCCGCAGCTTAAGACCCGTATGACAACCCGCGCCAATAAACACGGCGTCATATTCTTTTTGAAGGTCTTCAAAAGCGATATCTTTCCCGATACGAGTGTTGTATTGAATGTCAACGCCCATGTTGCAAATAAGGTCCACTTCTCGCTGAAGCAGCTTTTTAGGCAATCGGTATTCCGGAATACCCACCCAAAGATAACCGCCGGGAACCGGGAGCGCTTCGAAGATTTTTATATGCTCATATCCCATTCTTGCCAGGTCATGGGCACAGGTCAATCCGGCCGGACCGGCACCGATAATGGCAATTTTTTCCGGATACTTCTGTTCCGGGGTTTCATAGACCGGCTCTATGCCTTGTTCCAGCTCCATGTCAGAAGCAAATCGCTTAAGGAAACAGATGCTGATCGATTCATCCAGATATTGGCGGTTGCAGGCGGTTTCGCACGGATGGGGACAGATTCGACCGATACTGCCGGGAAGCGGAAGTCTTTCTCTGATTTTAGCCAAAGACTCCAAATGCTTGCCGTCAGCAATCAAACCCACATAGGCCCGGATATCCAAATGGACGGGGCATGTCTCCTGGCAGACCGGCATGTCTTCTTTAAAAATGTTGTATTCACCCGTTGTATGATTACAGTAATCGATGGCGGTACGAAAGCCCAACCCCTCGTCAAAATCGTCAAACATGTTAACCGGACAGACCTTTATACAGGCCTTGCAGTCGTTGCACTTACTGTTATCAACCAGAAGGCCGTGTTTCTTGATCTGAGCCCGTATTTTGCCGTTATTCCGGTTGATCTTTTTGATATCACTATATGTGAGAATCCGGATATTGTTATGATTGCGGACTTTGTCCAGATCGGGATTCATAAATCCTTGTTCCGGTCCGATGAGCCTGTCCCTGGGAATCCTTTCCGCACCCAATGTGGGAAATTTCTCCACAAGAGTCACCTGAGCCCCTGCTTCTGCATGATCAAGGGCGGTACGGACCCCGTCGAGACCGCCTCCAACTATCAATACGGTTTTGTCACTCACTTTATTACACCTCTTGCGGCACCAACTGAAATATGGGCGATCGGCCGGCCACGCGGTCCAGGGCAACCATGCCCTTTCGGTTAAGGGCGGTGATGCATCGAAAGACCCTTTCCGATGGAATGCCAAGGTCCCGGGCCAGATCTTTGACCGATTTCGCCCCTTGTTTTAATTGGCCCAGAATTTCCTGAACCTCCATTTCTTCCACAATGATCATGTCAATGGCGCGATTAAACTCGTGTTCGGTAAAAATCTCACCATACATATTGCCGGATTCAAGAAACGGCGTTCTCTTGCCGATGACCCATCTGATCTTTTCACCGGCCAGCACGGCCTCTGCGGATTCAAGCTTTCCAAAAATATCCGGGGCCTTGACACGGTCTCCGTCTCCTCCCAGAGGACCCAAGCCTCGGATTTTCTCATCGAATTCCGTAACCAGTTTAACAAATACAGCGGCTTCACCCGAAGAACATTGCCGAAAGGCCAGACGTTCCTCATTGACACCGATATGTTTGAAAAGCTTTCGGGTTATGTCTATTTTGGCTTTTGCCTCGACGTTTCCGCTGATATAGTGGCAGTCTCCGAAATAGCAGCCCACCACCATAAGGCCGTCAAGTCCTTTTTTAAAGGCCCTGGACACCGTGGCCGGATCGATCCGGCCGGTGCACATAATTCGAACGGTCTTGATTTCCGGGGTATATTGTAGTCTGGAAACTCCAGCCAAATCAGCAGCGGAGTATCCTCACCATGTACAGCAAAACGCTAAAATTTTAGGAACGAATCGGGCCAACGGTACCCCCCTTTGGGATTGATGATTTTCCATTTAAGATTTAATAAAATTAGTAGGTTCAAACGGTTAAATAATCAAAATATAACATCTCAATAAACGATGAAGCCTACTGGTGATAAAATGTAACCTGTCTGGCTGTTTGAGCAGATTAGTGAGCCTTAAGAAAAAACAGCGAATTATATCATTCATCTTTTAAAATTTGATGGTGCGTTTAACCGATTCATATTTAAGGTTGGCACCTGTTTTTTCTTTAGGTTCACTTAATTGCGAGTTCCAGACAGGTTACATTTTATTATCAGTTGGCGGCTTAACATAATCATTTCATAAACCAGAACTTACTTAAAAGTTACATCAAAAAAAAGCGCAAAGTTATTTCCATAAATCACCAATCATCAATCATACATCATCAATCCAAAAAGGCATCAATCTGGGCTTCGAGCTGCTCATCCGTATAGGAGTTGATGGTGAGGGCATGTTGATAGCATGTGGCTGCACACACACCGCACCCTTTGCAGGCCACGTTAATGACGTGAACCTTTCTTCCCTTTTCCGTATCCCGGATTTCCAGAGCACCGTAAGGACAAAGTGGAACGCAAAGCCCGCAGCCCCTGCAGGCGTCTTCATCTGACAGAACCGAAATAATCGGTTCAACAATCACCGATCCTTTGGACAGGGGAATCGAAGCTCGGGATGCCGCACCCAAACCCTGGGCGATCACCTCTCGAATATTGGCCGGGAAACGCGCGCTGCCGCAAAGAAAAACACCGTCCGTGGCAAAATCAAGCGGCTTTAATTTCACGTGTCCTTCCAGAAAAAACCCGTTTTCGTCAACCGGCACCCTGAGAAGCTGTGAAGTGACATCGGCGTCTTCCGGGGCAATCATGGGCGTGGAAAGAACCACCAGATCCACGGGTAGAGCCATTTCCAGGCCAAGCAGGGAATGGTATACTCGAACCTGATCGGATTCCACAATGGGAGGTTTGGCAGGTTCGTAATGAATATACCGGACTCCCTTGGCCTTTGAATTTCTGAACATCTCCTCATTTTCCACGCCATACATCTGCATATCCCGATAGAGAATGGAAACTCTGGCATCCGGAATTTGATCTTTAATCAACATAGCGTTCTTGACTGCCGTCTGGCAGCAGATTCGTGAGCAGTAAGGCCTTTCTTTATTGCGGCTGCCCACGCACTGGATCATAACAACATTTTTAATGTCTGAATTTAAACCATTTTTAAGAAGCTGTTCCATCTCAAGCTGGGTAATAACCCGTTGGCCGTCATATCCGTAAAGGCCATCGGGTACAAACACACGGCCACCCGTGGCCATAAGGATCACCCCAATGTCAATTTTTTTGACGCCGGATGGGGTTTCGATATCGGCTTGGAATTTCCCGATAAATCCCTGAACAGCGGTAACCTTGGCCCGGGTAAAGACCGTAATCTTTGGATGGTTGGAAACGCTCTCGATTTTCGACCTAATCAAATCGTTGGCATCCATCATGGTGGGGCCGAGTTTATTCAGTTGGTTGAGCATTCCTCCCAGATGTTCTTCTTTTTCCACCAGCACCACTTCATAGCCGCGTCGGGCTAAGGCCCCGGAAGCCGTCATGCCGGCAATTCCTCCGCCAATCACCAACGCCCGGGCACACACTTCGGACGTAATGGACTCCTGGGGTTGTAATAAAGCGGCCTTGGCAACCCCCATACGGATCAGATCCTTGGCTTTGGCGGTTCCATCTTCCTGCTCCCGCATGTGCACCCAGGAGCATTGATCGCGAATATTGACCATCTCGAAAAGATAAGGATTCAACCCGGCTTCCTGGCAGGAACTTCGAAAAAGAGGTTCATGGGTTCTGGGCGTACAGGAAGCCACCACGACACGGTTGAGGTTTTGCTCTTCAATCCCCTTTTTGATTTCGTTAATACCGCCTTCAGAACACGAATAAAGATTCCTTTGCACAAACGTGACATTCGGAAGGGTTTCGGCATAATCCGAAAGTTCTTCCATGCTCAGATATCCGGCGATATTGGATCCGCAATGGCAAATGAACACGCCGATCTTTATGTCTGGGTCTTTTTGCTCAGGCAACGGCTTTCTCCTTTTCTGACTTCAATGGAATAGCGATTTCAGCGGCACGCTGGGCTGCGCTGGAGGCCTGGGCCACAGATTCCGGAACATCCATAGGCGACTCGGCGCAGCCACAGACAAAGATGCCCGGTATGGTGGTGTCAACCGGTGAAAGAAAACTGGTCCTTATGAAGTTGTATTCATCCAGTTCGACTCCGAAAATCTTGGCCAGTTCAACAATTCCCCTGGTTGGCGCACATGCGGTCGCCAGGATCACCATGTCGAATTCCTGGTTTTTTACCTGGCGCTGGCTCGTATCTTCGTATATCACCACCGGATTGTTGTTAGGGCCCTCCATGATTTCGCTGACCCGGCCTCGAACATAAGTAATATTTGAATGATTGCCACCGCGTATTTTATATTCTTCAAATCCTTTGCTCACGGCTCTGATATCCATGCCGAAGATCGTAGAGGTGGTCTCCGGCTCATGTTCATGGGCAATAATGGCTTCCTTTATGGAGTGCATGCAGCAGTACCCCGAACAAAACGGATAGAATCGAAAATCACGGGATCCCACACACTGGATAAAGGCCAGCCGTTTGGCGACTGTAAAATCCCGGGCCTTGTTTTTCAGGTCATCGAGAGATTCGGTTGCCGCCAGATAGACCGCATACCGGTCGGCCCACTTTTTGCGATCCTCATCGTCCGGATAGTGACCTTTCTGAAATTTATCATAAATTTCGGCGGAAGATTCACCATGTTTTTTTTCAAGCTTCTCAAGGGTTCGTTTGGATTTCTTTACATTCTTTTCAAACCCGGCAATCTCGGCGTTAACGGCGCGATCCGAGGGACGATCCAGGTGACCTCCGGTGGGTCCGCTGGCACTCAAAAGCCTTTCGAATTCAATGGCGGTGACCACATTCTGGATTTCCCGGTACCGGTATTCGGGAATCCGCGACGGATCAAAAACGTCGTAGCCCACCGCAATGATAATGGCCCCCACATTGAGTTCTATAATCTTGTCTTCCTGATCAAAATTGATGGCATCCGCCTGGCAGACCTTTTCACAAATCCCGCATTTTTTGCCGTTCAACTGGCGACAATAGTCGGGGTCAATGGTATGGGTGGAGGGGATACCCTGTGCAAAATAGCTGTAAATGGCACTGCGAGTGCCCAAACCTTCATTGAAGGCATCCGGTACCATGGTGGGACATTTTTCCGCACAGGCACCGCAGCCGGTGCATTTGTCTTCGTCCACGTAACGTCTCTTCCTGCGCACCGTGACCTTGAAATTCCCTGCCTGACCGTCTACTTTCTCCACTTCACTGTAGGCCAAAAGTGCGACATTGGGATGTCGACCGACATCCAGCATCTTGGGCGAGAGTATTCAGATGGCACAATCGTTGGTAGGAAAGGTTTTATCCAGCTGAGCCATCTTGCCGCCGATGCTGGGCAGCTTCTCCACCATGTGGACCTTAATGCCCATATCGGCAAGGTCCAAGGATGCCTGGATTCCGGCAATCCCTCCTCCAACAACTAGTACGTCTTTAATCATAATTGTCTTCCTTAATTGTAAGTGACTAAAGTGAACTAAAGTGCCTAAAGTTATGGTGTCGCTTCGCTCCGCTGATTTTATATAATTGACAGAATTCCTTAACTTTAGCTCACTTTAAACTTTATCCGCCACCGTACTTTGGCGGATTTAGTTCACTTCAAACTTATTTCCTATTCCGTCTTCAAACGATCTGCTACAAGATCATACAGATCCGTAATTTTTATATCCAGGTCAAAGGCGGCTTTGGCACACCTGAAATGAATCTGGCATTTGGGGCAGGCCGTTATTAGGGTCCCTGCGCCGGTGTCGGCGGCCTCCTTAAGACGTTGCAACTGAATTTCTTTGGAACAATTGGAACAGTTCATCCAGCCGGAAGTTCCGCAGCAGATAGCATTCTCCCTGGAGCGGGGCATTTCTTTGATCTCGATTCCGGGGATGGTTCCCAGAATCTTTCGGGGCGCATCGTAAATGCCTGCCAGCCGTCCCAGACGACAGGGGTCATGAAAGGAAACCACTTCTTCATCGGATCCTTCAAGCTGAATCACCCCCTCGCTGAGTTTGTCTGCCAAGAATTCGAGGATATGGACCGGTGTAAAATCGAGTTCGCCAAAATACTTGGGATAAAAATTTTTAAACGTGTGATATCCTTCCGGGCAACTGAAAATAACCTGTTTGGCACCCGAGGAACGAATCAAATCCAAATTCAATTGAGCCAGTTGCTTGAACGTCTCCTCGTTTCCATTCCAAAGCGCATCATGGCCACAACATCTTTCATTATTGCTGACCACCGGTTCCACCCCACAGGCATTGAGGACCTTCAGCACGTTGCGAGCATTCGTGATCGACCCGGCATCGATATCCCGGAAAATAACGTCAAAATAGGGTCTGCATCCAACAAAATAAAAAACGTCACCGGTCTCTTGTATTTTCCCGTCTTCGATCCAGTACATGCGATCTTGTTGAACATTCTGGGTCTGGATGGACATAATGGTTTGAAGCATTCCATTGTGGGCCGGAACCCCGTCGAATCCCATTAAATGGGCTTCATCACGCATCAAACGGATAAATTCAGGAAAATTGATGTCCGCCGGGCAGCGGACGCTGCACTGGGCGCAAGTCAGACAGTTCCAAATGGTCTGGTCCGAGAGTTCCTCCAGTTCATAAAGAGAGCGCTCTATAATCTGCCGGGGTGAAAATTCCGGGAAAACCCTGGACACCGGGCAGCTTCCGGTACATACCCCGCAATCAAGGCAGTAATAGGTTTTTGTGGTGTTTATCAAATCGGCGATTGCAGTCATATCAATGCCTCAATTTTTCTGAGCCTTTGTCAGGCCGCCTGTTTCAGGGAGGACGGTCCCATGGATATTATCTGCTCGGTAAATTCTGTTGCAATCTCGGCAAAACGCCCTCCTTCTGCCGAAGAAACCCACTCCAAACGCAATCTTGCCGGGTCAATACCGAGTATCTTAACCAGTTCCCGGGTCATTTCAAACATCTTTTCAGCCTTTACATTACCATCCAGGTAATGACACTCGCCCATATGTCATCCGGCAACCAGTACACCGTCGGCACCCAAATTAAAGGCTTCAAGAATAAAATTAGGGTTTACCCGACCGGAACACATGACCCGTATAATTCTCATATGGGGTGGATATTGAAGACGGCTGACACCTGCCAGGTCCGCCGCCGAATAGGCACACCAATTACATGCAAAAGCAATAATCTTTGGATTAAATTCTTCAGACATAAATAAATCCTCTTCCCATTGAAGATTGTCGATTGACAATTGAATAGTGCCTGAACGAAAAATCCTAGTTTTCGTTCGGGCACTAAATAGATACCCCTGTCAGTGTCCATCCGGAAATGGTAGATTTTGGTTTCCGGCAAGGCCCGAGCGAGTTTTCAACCGGAGGCATAGCTCGCGCTATGTCAAGTATTGAAAACGAGCGAGAACGCCGCCGGAGGCCGAAACATGCCGTTTCCGGATGGACACTAATTGAATGCGGCTCTGAGCATGGTCAGCACTTCCTTATCATCAAAGTGGAAAACATCCGCCGCACCGGTGGGACAGGCGACGGCACATGAGCCGCAACCGGTGCAAACCACCGGGTTTACCTCACAAATGCCACGGTCTTTAAGAAAATTGATGGCTTGATACGGGCAGACCGCCATGCATTTTTGACAGCCCCTGCACAGCTGTTCATTGATGCGGGAAACCATGGCATTGCCCGAGACCTTCTTTTGGGACAACAGTATGGCCGCACGTGACGCTGCCCCCAGCCCCTGAGCCACGACCTCATCAACCGGTTTTGGCGAATGGGCCAGACCACAGACAAACACCCCTTTTGTGGCAAAGTCTAGCGGCTGGAGTTTGACATGGGCTTCGGCAAAAAAACCGTCTTCATTCACCGGCACCTTGAACAGCGAGGCAACGGGATTTTCCCGAGGCGGCACCATGGCGGTTGCAAGAACCAAAAGGTCCGGTTTTATTTCGACTTCGCGTTGCAGCACATAACTGGTACATCTGACATTAAGCTCGTTTTGATTTTTCGAAACGGTGAGTTCTTTGGCAAAGTCATAGTGAATAAAGGCAATACCTTTGGAACGAGCCTCACGATACAGATCCTCACGCAATCCATAGGTACGCATATCCCTGTAAATAATAAACACATCCATTTCAGGCTTTAACTCTTTTAATTTCAGTGCATTTTTTACGGAATGCGTACAACACACCTTGGAACAGTAGGGTCTTTCTTTGATCCGCGAGCCCACACACTGGATAAAGGCGGCGGTATGGATCTCATGTAACTGCAGATGATCATCAATAAATTTACGATCCAGCTCCAGACCGGTTACCACCCGCGGATCCTCACCATAAAGATATTGATTCGGCTTAAACTCTTCAGCGCCCGTGGCAATGATGGCCACACCGTGTTCGATAACCTGGTCTTTGCCCGCTGTTTCAACCGTTGTTTGAAAATTACCCACAAAACCATTCACATCTTTGAGTTGGGTGTTAGTCAGTATGTTGATGTTTTTGTTGGATTCCGCCTCGTTAATCAGTCCGGCCAGCTTTTTCTGAACATCTTCGCCCTGCCAGGTTTCATAAAGGTTCAGGGCCTGCCCGCCAAGGACATGGTTTTTTTCGATGAGATGGGTGACATATCCCTGCTTTGCCAGATTATTGGCAACGGTAATTCCGGCAAGACCGCCGCCGACCACCAGAGCGGACGGGTTCATTTCTATTTCCGGGTCGTATAAAGGTTCCAACAGGCCCACTTTTGATACGGCCATGCGCACCAGGTCTTTGGCTTTTTCAGTGGCGGCCTGTTTTTCTTTGCTGTGTACCCAGGAACATTGATTGCGAATGTTGGCCATTTCAAAAAGGTATTTATTGATACCCGCATTGAGTACGGTTTCTTGAAAAAGAGGTTCGTGCGTCCGCGGCGTGCAGGCCGCCACTACCACGCGATTTAATTTTTGCTCTTTAATCACCTGGGTGATTTGTTCCTGGGTGTCCTGGCTGCAACTGAAAAGATTGTCATCGGTATAGACGACGTTGGGCAGGGTTTTAGCATATTCCACCACCTCCGGAACGTCCAGAAAACCGGCAATATTGGTTCCGCAACGGCAGACAAAAACACCGATCCGGGGCGGTTCCCCGCGAAGATCGATCTCTTCGGGGAACTCTTCTGTCCGGGTAAGGGTCCATCGGGATTCGGCCAGTTTGCTCCCGACCAATCCGGCTGTGGCACTGGAATCAATCACCGAAGCGGGAATATCCTTGGGCGATTCAAATGCGCCGCTCACGTAAATACCGGGTACGGAACTTTGCACGGGTTCGAAACTGTTGGTACGGGCAAAGTTATAATGGTCCAGCTCAACACCCAATCGTTTGGCCAACTCCACCCCCCGGGGGCTGACCATGAGGCCCACGGACAGGACCACGATATCAAATGCTTCGTCAATTTTTCTGCCGGACTCATCCACGTATCGGATGACTTGCATTCCGGTTTCATCATTGGGAGTCACGTGGGTAATCTTGGACTTGATGAAGCGAACCCCCATCTGTTCTTTGGCACGGTTGTAATATCTTTCAAAGTCTTTTCCATGGGTGCGCATATCGATATAAAATACCGCGGTGTCCAGATCTTTCTTGCTGTGTTCCTTGGCCAGCATGGCTTCCTTGATGGCATAGGTGCAGCAGACTCCGGAGCAATACCCCTGGGCGCCCAGGTGTTCATCCCGGGATCCGATGCATTGCAGCCAGGCAATCTTTTCCGGTTCTTTACCATCCGACGGCCGGACCAGATGACCGCCGTAGGGACCGGAGGCCGAGAGGATCCTTTCGAATTCCAGGCTGGTCACAACATTGGGGCTTTTGGTATAGCCGAACGTATCGTGAACCGCAGGATCAAAAGCCTGGCTGCCGGGGGCGATGATGATGGATCCCACATCGAGTTCCACAATTTCGTCCTCTTGCGTATAGTCAATGGCATTGACTCCGCAAACCTCACTGCAGATTTTACAACCGCCGGTTTTGAAATGCACGCACCGGTCACGGTCAATGACCGGCGTGTTGGGAACCGCCTGGGCATACGGCACATAGACGGGTTTGCGACCCACGAGCCCGGTTTCATATTCGGAGGGGATGGGCATTAACTGATATTTTGAAATATGGGCTTCAATTTTTTCTTTGGTAATATGTCCGGTGGGACAAACCATGGCGCATGCCCCACAGGAAATACAGGCATGGGTTTGAATATGAAAGGGGGTATCGACTTTCATATCCAACCCGCGTCCGGTCAGCGTAATCGCACGGTTACCCATCCTTTCACAAATCCGGGTGCAGAGCCCGCAAAGAATACACGTATCGTCTTCCGTTTTGAAACGCGGGGCTTCAATGCCGTATTCTTTGGATAATTTTTGAAGAATCGGCACATCCGGGCAGCG
>JASFLX010000044.1:0-15729 GCA_050117895.1 Desulfobacterales bacterium
CGCCAAAATTGTAAAACCCTTTCTGGAACAAGGATTTATTTTGGTGGCTGCAGGTGGTTTTATGAACGCTGCGGGACGGATCGGAACAGGCAAATACTCGGATATCATCGGCAGGGACAGGGCATACATGCTAAATGCCGCTGCCGCTGCCCTCTGTATGTTTGCGCTGCCTGCAATTATCGCGGCCAAGTCGCTTTTCTTGGCGTTTGCCGCATGCATGATCGCCTACTGGGTTTATGGCGGCGGCCTTTCCCTGATACCTTCTTACACAGCCGATTTCTTTGGCCCCAAAAACCTGGGCTTCAACTACGGTCTTGTGTTTATCGGCTGGGGTCTGGGAGCATTCATGCCCAAGCTGGCCGGACATATCCGTGACATAACCGGTTCTTACGATAATGCTTTTTATGTTGCGGGCGTCTTGCTCATTGTTGCCGTGCTTCTTGCTCTTGTCACAAAAAAACCTACAAAGAGAGGAGCATAGCGCTCCACGGATTTAGATTAACCATTAACTGAAAAGGCGGGAAGGGGCTAACCTTTCCCGCCTTTTTTATCTATTGTTATTTAGTGCCCATCCATGTCCTTTGGGCCCGGATCTTTACTAATGGTAGGATGCGAACCTGGCAACACCCTCAAGAACCGGAGCAATTACTTCCCTTAAAAAAGGAGTTCCGGAAAAACGATCCATAAGCACAAGACCCAGTATTATAAAAGGTCCAAACCTGGAGAATAACCTCCAGACTCGCTCTTGAGGCACCACCAGGTAGATCAGCCTCGAGCCGGCAAGTGGGGGAATGGGAAGGACATGGTAAGCAGTAGCGGCAACACTCAGGTTGAGCATTACATCGATAACACGGTCTGTCCATAGGAAATATTTGATGTAAGCTGCAGACATTGCAATGGTGAGGTTTGCAAAGGGGGCGATTAGAGATATGATGCACCAACCCAGCTTCTGTTTCTTGAACTTGATTTTTTGATCGTCCAACTGTCTGCCCCAGCCGAAACCTCCCAGAAAAAAGACGATGGTACCCACAATGTCAAGGTTGGTTATGGGGTTGAAGTCCATACCTTCATCACGGCGCGGGTGGGCGAAGCTAAACGCAAAAAAGCGTGTGAAACCTGAGCTAAAGGTTGCAATGACAAGGATGGCCACACAATAGTAGAGAATTTCTTCTGCATCAAAGCTTTTTAAAGGCAATTCAAATCCTCCAATTTTTTAATTTGATATCAAGGGGAAGAGAAAGTGTTTTAGTGTTATCGTTAAAAAGGGAAAATATAGAAAAATAAGGATAGGGTGTCAAACGAAAAACCGAGTTTTAATTTTCTGTATCAGCATTTAAAATTAAATGGAATGGAACAAAGACAGGAAAAGAGGGCCGTTTTAATTATCGATAATGATCGGGACGGGGCCGCGAAGCTTAAGAACCTTCTTGATGAAAATGCTTACCAGGTCTATACCGCCGGAACTCTGGAAGAAGCACGGAGCCTTGCAGAGGAGAAAAGCATAATTGTGGCCCTTTTGGCCATGGGGCGGTCAGATCTAGACCCAGAGAGGATCATAAAAAACTTGAAACGGACAAAGGATGATGTACAAATACCGGTAATTGTTATTCTGGAAAGCTTTGTGGAAGACCTTGTTGCCTCGGCTTTAAAGGCCGGGGCAGTTGACTACCTCGCTTGGCCCGTGGATTCTCAGGAGCTTGTAAGAAGGATGGGAGTCTGCGCCCGACTTAAAGCGGACCACCGCTCAGTGGCCCAGCGCCGCAAGGGATATCTGAAAGGGCTTTTGAGCAGACTTTCGGAGGAGGTTCATTCCCTGTTTAACGCCACCGATCTTCTGGGCCAACGGTACGAGAAGGTGGACAGGTTGGGGATAGGGAGTTTTGGGGAAGTCTGGAAAGTTCGGGACATAAAAAAGGACCCTCCCGATAGTTATGTGGCCAAGATTCCTTTGAGTAAAAAATTAAACGCCAAGATCGAAAAGGAGGCCCGAATACTGAAGAATTTAGCCGGCCATGTCAGTGTACCCGAGATTCATGAGGTTATAGAAGAAAAGAACAAAATAATACTGATTCAGGAGTTTGTTTTTGGAAAAACCCTTTTCGAGGTCATCGAGCGGGAGCTTGAAGAGACGGAAGTAGAGTCAGTTATGATTCAGCTCATTCATGTCGTGGCTCACGCACACGACATAGGGATCATCCACAGGGACATAAAACCGGGAAACATAATCGTGAAGCCGGACGGCACCATAAAGCTTCTGGACTACGGCACGGCCAAAGAACTCAAGGGTAAAGAGATATCCAATACCGTTACGGGATCCCGGCCGTTCATGAGTCCGGAGCAGATTATGGGCAAAAGCCAGAGGCGGTCGGATGTGTGGGCCCTTGGAGTGGTCATGTACGTACTCTACACGGGGATGTTTCCTTTTTATCACGACGTGGAGAAGGTACTCATGGACATGATCCTTGAAGTCCCACCGTCTCCACCCAGCAAATTCAACCAAGAATTAGATCCGGAAATCGAACGCATCATCTTAAAATGTCTGGAAAAAAACCCTGAAAATCGCTACCCTGACGCCAGAGCATTGCAGAACGATATAACCGGCTCTTTCCCCAATTACGGAAAAAATATTTTACCCCTCTACTAAATCCGGTTCGCGTGTACGGCCACATCCATCACCATGATCACAATGTCCAGACTTTCACCGTGTCGGTCTTTCATGAGGCCCTCTATCACCGCTCTGGGGCTGAATCCCGCTTTTTTGAACATCGCCAATGCGCCGTGAGCTCTCAGCGGGAACTCCACCATCAGTTTCTCCAGCCCGAACTCTTGGGACAGGTCCACAAGCTCATTGATCATCAGAGTCCCCAGTCCTTTTCCATGGAACTTAGTGTCCACAACTATCCTGAGGGTGCCCAGATGTTTTCGCCAACCGTAGCCTACCCGGTGAAGGGTCGCGTTGGCCACAACTTTGTCGCCTTTAAAGGCCAAAAGAGGAAACACTCGATCATAATTCAGTTGATCGAACCATTGATCAAGCACTTTTGGGTTGGTGACGTCGTTTCTTACATACTGAAGTACCGATGGAGTCATCCGGTCAAAAAAATCTCCAACAGGCTCGCGGTCGTTCCGGGTCATTGGCCTTAAAATTACTTCTGTGCCGTCCTTGAGCTTTCCCGTTTTGGTTAAATCTTGTAATTTTGTCATATAAGTCCTCCCTAATATCTAAATAGTGCCTGAACCAAAACTGTCTTTTTCGCCAATATCTGCGTCAGACTCAAATTTTAATCCTCGAAATACTACTTGTATTCCTGTGGTTAAAATTTTCGTCTTCCTTGAGCTTAACAAAAAATCCTAGTTTTCTTTCGGGCACTAAATATCGCCCTCTCAAGTCCCATGCACAAGCCTTTCTGCGAAGAGCTCGGGAAGATTCGCATTCATTATTTTTTTTATCGTTTCTGAAAGATCATACTCCACCAGCCTGAATCTTAATGTATTCTCCTGGGTGTCAAAGATGAAATATGAGGATCTGGGATCACCGTTTCGAGGCTGGCCCACACTCCCGGGATTCAGAAGGTAAAAACCATCTTCATTTAGCTTGACAGTTCCGTCTAATGGAATTTCAACGGGCGCTACCTTTCCTCGAACATCCATGTGCCAGATCTTCCTTTTATGGGTATGACCAAAAAGGCAGACTTTAGCCTTGCCCCAGAATCCCTTTTTCATCTTTTTTAAGGTGGCTCTCGCCTGGAAAGGGAGTTCGATGTAGCTGTTCGTACTTTCAGGGGAGCCGTGGCAGGCTAAAGCGTAAGTAAAACGGCAATTTATCGGTAGACTATGCAAAGACAACATATTATTTTTGCTAAGGACGCTTCTGGTCCAAAGGATAGCCTTTCGAGCAAAAATGTTAAAGCTCTCGGCGAGGCTCAGATCGTACGCCGCCTGATCATGGTTGCCTTGAATGGATTGCATCCCGATATCCCTGGCCAGTTCCACACACTCGTTTGGACTGGCATTATACCCCACCAAGTCGCCCAGGTTCAGGATTCTGTCCGTTCGGTGTTCAAGGTCGCTGACCACCGCCTGAAAAGCTTCAATATTCGCATGAATATCCGAAAGAACAGCAACGCGCATGATCAATCATTCCAATTAAGTATCTAAAAGCTCTTTAAATTTATTTTTCAGCCACCGGTTTAAAATATCCCCGACAAACCGACGCCCTATAATGGGAAGCAAAACTAAGCCGTAAAAATAATAATCCCGGGACTTAAAAAAGGTCAAAACTACAATCAAACTGACCATTACCAAGGCAATCACTACGTTTGAAGCCAATCCTGTGAGATCGTTGAGCTTAGCAGACATATATTCCTTCAATTCGGACTCATACAATAATACTTTTTTTCCTTTTCTTTGCATTCTCAGGATCATTCTCTTTTTTGGGTCTCCTGCTTTAGTTTGAGACCTTTACAAAGGTCTCAGTTATTGGTGATATCATTAACGGCCCACACAAGGGAAGTTACGGAAAAATCCGGACGTATGATTTTTAATATTAATAGTCAGTATCAATAGCCTGGCGGGGTGTCAAGAGCTGTTCAGCGGTTTTCCAGGGAAACGCATTTGATTTCGGTGCGACTCGGGATTAAGGATGCTCAAGCATAAGTTTCGTCGGTTGGAAAGAGATACACGCCGTGGTGGAGCGTTCTGCCTGTATTGGGATTCAAAGGCGTTTGCCCTGTGCCGATCTGTTTTCATGCTTGACTCGTTATGTATTTTTCATTACATTCCGTTTAAAGGAGCCGTATATAATAACAACTATTCCATTGTTAATTTCTAAACTTTATATCGATCGGCAAGTGGCACAGTTGCCACCAGTGGCTTCCATCCGAAGCCGAATAGATGCGCCTGTCGTAGTGATTCAAAACGTGCAAGAGATTTATGATTCGCTTGCATCCTCGGATGATCCCATACAAAAGGGAAAGACGGTCCTTTTTCTTACCCGAAACAAGGGCGCTTTTATCAAAAAATGCCCGGGCACCCGTGCATACCGGTGCTGTAACTATCAAATTCTGCATATCGGCACATTTTGCACCATGGACTGCTCCTATTGCATTCTGCAGACATACTTTCATCCTCCGGTACTCCAGTATTTTGTCAACCATGATGACCTTTTTTCAGAATTAGACAATCTGTTTTTGAAGAAAAGCATCACACGAATAGGGACCGGAGAATTTACAGACAGTATGATCTGGGAAATGTGGACGGACCTTTCAAACCGGCTGGTTTCAAAGTTTTCAGAGCAATCCCATACCGTGCTGGAACTCAAGACAAAGACAACGGCTATTGACGGGCTGAAACGTCTGGGTCACAATCGTAAGACCATCGTTGCATGGTCTTTGAATACGGATCGTGTGATTAGAAATGAAGAGTTCCATACTTCATCACTCTCCGAAAGACTCCGGGCTGCTGCAAAATGCGAATCTTGGGGATACCCGCTTGGCTTCCATTTTGATCCAATGTTTATCTATGATGGGTGTGAAAAAGAATACAAGGGGGTTGTTGAAAGGCTGTTTTCCCATGTATCATCAAAGAATATCGTATGGATCAGCATCGGCACCTTTCGTTTCATGCCGTCTCTAAAATCTATCATACAAAAACGATTTCCCGAATCAAAGATAATTTACGGAGAATTCATATCCGGTTTGGATGGAAAAATGCGCTATTTTAAGCCGTTGCGGATTGAACTTTATCGTAAAATGATTTCCTGGATAAGGGAATACGATCCCGAGATCGTCATCTATTTTTGCATGGAAGATGATGAGGTGTGGCAAAAATCCATGGGATTTATTCCACAAGACCGCGGCGGTCTGCCGAAAATGCTCGATACAAGTGCTGTCAGCGTTTGTGGATTGGATGTGGGTTGATTGTGCGAAACTATCTGTTTTATTTGTTTGTATTTTTCTTAAGTTTTTTTTTAGCCGGCAGATCGTTATTCGCCCATGAATGGTTTCATGTAAAATGGGTTAATGACGGGGATACCATTGTGCTGGCAGATGGTCGACATGTCCGTTACATCGGAATAAATTCGCCTGAAATTGACCATGAAAAAAATAAAGCCGAATTTTTCGGATACGAAGCAAAAAAATATAACAAAACGCTTGTGTTATCCAAAATGGTTCGCCTGGAATTTGACAAAGAAACCCATGACCGCTACGGTCGCACACTGGCTTACGTGTTTTTAGGCAATGGAGTATTTGTAAATAACGCTATGATAGAACAGGGATATGCTTATTGTTTGTCCCGCAGACCGAACATTAAATATGATCAGGTGTTACTGCGATCCCAGCGAGATGCACTATCGGCGGAGCGGGGGATATGGAAGTGCTGGCAAGAAAAAAAGGGGAGGTATTGGGGAAATAGAAAATCAAAACGGTTTCATTATACCACATGTCCATTTGGAAAAAAGATTTCCAGAAAAAATAAAATTATTTTTTTTCGCATACGGGATGCATTCTGGGCAGGGTATGCTCCTTGCAAAAAATGTATGGCCGGGCGGAGGTATGAATTGAAAATTGAAGATTGACGATTTAAATCCACCAAATCCGCCGAAATACGTTGGCGGAGATGGCGGATTTTCTATATAGGCTATTCTTTATCTTTGTTTAATTCTTCTAGAAGTTTTTGTGAGATCTGGGCGGGAACTTCATCATAATGTGAAAATTCCATGGTAAATATGCCGCGACCTCCGGTAATTGATCTGAGTTCCGGTGCATAGGTCAGGAATTCGGCCATAGGCACATGCGCATTAATAACCTGATTTTTACCTTTGCTGTCCATTCCCAGGACCCTGCCGCGTCTGCTGTTAAGATCTCCCATGATATCTCCCATGTATTCGTCCGGAGTTGTGATTGAAATGCTCATGATGGGTTCCAGCATGACCGGGCCCGCATCTGCCGCCGCTTTTCTAAATGCCAGGGAGCCAGCGATTTTAAAGGCCATTTCAGACGAATCGACCGCATGAAAAGAACCGTCATCCAGAGTAACCTTAAAATCGATACACGGGAATCCACCGAGAACTCCCTTCTGGCATGATTCAATAATGCCTTTTTCAACAGCAGGTATATATTGCTTGGGAATTGCACCGCCGACGATTTTATCTGAAAACTCGAAACCTTTTCCCCTGGGAAGTGGCTCTAACCGGATCCAGCAATCACCGAACTGACCATGGCCACCGGTTTGTTTTTTATGTCTTCCTTGAACTCTAACTGTCCGGGTAATGGTTTCTCGATAGGGAACTTTAGGTGTGTTCAGCCGGACCTCGACGTTGAACTTCCTTTTGAGTTTTTCAACGGCAACTTCAATGTGAATTTGACCCAGGCCGGATAAAAGAATTTGTTTGGTTTCCGGGTTACGAGTCAGCTTTAGCGAAACATCTTCTTCCAATAGCTTGGACAAGGAGGTAAATATTTTATCTTCATCACCCTTTGATTTGGGCTCAAGAGCAAAAGAAATCAAGTCGGGAAGTGGTTCTGCACATTTAAATTTTACCTTGAGAGCTTCATTGCAAAGGGTGTCTCCTGTGGTCGTTTCTTTTAATTTAGCTACCGCCACAATGGAACCCGGCCCGGCTTCGTTTATTTGTTTCTGTTCTTTACCGGCAAGTCTTAACAGTTGATTATACCTTTCATTTTTATTCTTATTAACGTTATAGAAAGTTCCATCAGCCCCCAGTGTTCCTGAAACCACCCTGAATATTGAAAGACGGCCGGCAAATGGATCGGCAACTGTTTTAAATACAAATCCCGAAAAAGGTGAATTCGGATCAGCCTTGCATTCAATTTCAGTGTCACCGGCGGCATCCGAAGCAATCCATGGATCACGATCAAGGGGTGACGGCATGCAGTTGACAAAAAAATCCTGTAAAAGATCGATGCCGATATTTTTTGTGGCCGACCCACAAAGAACCGGCACGAATGTTCTCGTTAATGTGCCTTTCCGTAATGCATTTATTATTTCATCATCCGACAATGACTCTCCTTCCAGGTACCGTTCCAGAAGTTTGTCATCAGACTCTATAACATTTTCCACAAGAGCTTCTCTCTCTTCTTCCACCTGATCCTGCATATCTTGAGGAATGTCAATTTTAGTTGCTTTACCTTTGCTGTCATACGTGAACGCTTTCATACGGATAAGGTCAACAACGCCTTTAAATTCCGCTTCGGATCCTATGGGAAGTTGAGTAATAATGGGCTTTGGCTTAAAACATTCTACCGCATCTTTAAATGTACGTAAAAAATCCGACCGTTCCCTGTCGAGTTTATTAATAAAAATAACTGAAGGCAGGTTGAATTCATCTATGAAATCCCAAGCCAGCTCGGTTTGAACTTTTACGCCATCTACGGCATCTATCACTACAACAACACCGTCACCAGCCTGCATGCAAAGTCTTGTGTCCGAAAAGAAATTTTGGTCACCGGGGGTATCAATGAGACTGACCGTATGTTTTTTCCAAGTGTATTGATGGAATCCGCTACTTATACTGATGTGGCGTTTGAGCTCTTCAGGCTCAAAATCCATGAGGGTATTTTCATCATCCACGCACCCCAGTCTATTGGTGACGCCTGTATTAAAAAGCATTACCTCGGCCAAAGAAGTTTTGCCCGCACCTCCATGGGCCACAAAAGCAATGTTCCTTAATGTATCAACATTATCAATCATTTAAGCTCCTCTCTGGTAACTTCTCAATAAGCTCTGGTGTATGAAATAATCATATTGATTGGAATCCATGATTTATTGAGATGTTACCCTCTCCGGTAAAATTATTAAAACGTTTTGAAAATCCTGCCCTTTAAGACCAAGCTTTGGTTTGCCTCTGGAAGGGGTTAGTATTATAAAAAATGCTTAAGAGCAAATCCCAGAACTTAGAAACTAAAACTATAATTTCTATACGTTCATCAAAAAAAAATCAAGATCAAGTTGCAAATTTTAAAGAAATAAAAAATTCTTTGTTTCCCTTGGATCCCAGTATGGGTGACGGAATAACGAATTCGCGCAAAAGACCTGTTTTTGTAAAAAAATCCGATAGACTTTTAATAACTTCGGCATGCAGAACAGAGTTACGCACCACGCCGCCTTTGCCGACGTTTCCTTTACCCACTTCAAACTGTGGTTTTATCAAAGCCACGATCCTCGCATCTTTTTTCATGAACTTAATTACCGCAGGAACAACGATTTTAAGAGAAATAAAAGAGACATCTATGGTGATGAGATCTACAGGTTCCTGAAGGGTTTCAGAAGGCATATATCGGATATTTGTTCGATCGATAACAACAACACGAGAATCTTGAACCAGTTTCCAGGCAAGCTGTCCATAACCGACATCCACAGCAAAAACGCGGCTTGCACCATGTTTCAGAAGACAGTCGGTAAATCCTCCCGTAGATGCCCCTACATCCATACAGACAGCCCCGGTTATATCGATATTAAGGGTCTGAAGCGCCTTTTCCAGCTTAAGGCCGCCTCTGCTAACATAGGGGATGTCTTTTTCTTTAAGAATGACATGGTCGTTTCTGTAAATCATTGAACCGGGCTTGTCTACCAGACGGTTATTCACCAGAACTTTTCCGGCCATAATAAGCGCACGGGCACGTTGCCGAGTTTGTACCAGTCCTTTTTCTACCATTACCAAGTCAAGTCTTGCTTTTTTTACTGACATCAATCATCAATCGTTTGATAAACTCGTAAAAAGTCAAATTGAGACGGCAAAGTAAAAAGTTTAAGTTCAAGGCGTCGCGAATTTTGTGGAATGAGGAGTACTTATGTACGCCGCAGTGAACACGAAATGAAGCACAACGCAGAAATTGGACTTTTTACAAAGCCGTCAAGCGTTTTGCTGCGTTGACGATGGTCGAAGCATCGATGCCGTATTTGGACCTGAGGATTTTCTGGGGACCGTGTTCAACAAAAGAGTCAGGTATTCCGATGCATTGGAGATGAAATCCGGTGACTCCCTGATCGCTTAAACATTCCAACACTGCGCTTCCAAATCCGCCCTGACGCACATTCTCTTCAACCGTTATAATGCGCGGTATTTCTCGGGCAAGAGCGCCGATCAAATCAGCGTCAAGAGGTTTTACAAAACGACAATTGACAACTGTGGCAGATATGCCTTTTTCAGCCAGGGTTGAGTGAGCAGCAAGCACTTCACTAACGGACCGACCAATGGCCAGGATAAGAACGTCATTTCCTTTTTGTAGTATTTTTCCCTTTCCTATGGGTACGGGAATATCTTGCTTTTCAATTTTCACGCCTTCCACATCTCCACGAGGATATCGAACAGCAATGGGACCCTTATGGGCAAGGGAAGTTATAAGCATTCTTGCCAGTTCATTTTCATCCTTTGGAGCCATAACCACCATGTTGGGAAGGCTTCTGAGATAAGCTAAATCGAAAACACCATTATGGGTGGCTCCGTCCTCCCCCACAATTCCTCCGCGGTCAATGGCAAAAACAACCGGAAGAGCTTCAATACACACATCATGCAATATCTGGTCATAAGCACGTTGTAAAAAAGTAGAATATATGGCCACAACCGGTTTGAGTCCTTCAGTAGCCAGACCTGCGGCAAAAGTTACCGCGTGTTGTTCGGCGATTCCCACATCAAAAAACCGGTCCGGATATGCCTTGGCAAACTTCACGAGTCCCGTGCCTTCCGGCATGGCGGCGGTCACCGCAACAATTCTTTCATCCTTTTTTGCCATTTGGAATAGGGTTTCACCAAAAACCTGAGTATAAGTGGGAACGGAACATTCCTTATTTAGGCTTTCCCCCGTATCTGCATTAAAGCATCCGACACCGTGAAAATAGACAGGATTTTTTTCGGCAGGAGGGTATCCCTTGCCTTTTTTAGTGGATACATGAAGAAGAACCGGCTCGTTAAGGCACTTAATATTATTGAGTATGTCGATAAGATGGTTCAAATTATGACCGTTTATGGGTCCAAAATATTCGAAGTTAAAGGCCTCGAACAACATCCCCGGGGTTATAAAAGTCTTGAAAGACTCTTTTGAACGCTTGACAAATTGATAGAGATCGTCACCGACTTTGGGTAAAGATTTAAGAAAGTCTTTAAGTTCTTTTTTAAAATCCTGTAAATATTTTGCGGAAAAGGTACGACTTAAAAAAGAGGATAGGGCGCCGACGTTGTGCGCAATCGACATATCATTGTCATTTAATATCACTATAATATTCCTGTTGATGTCCCCGGCCTGGTTAAGACCTTCATAGGCAAGCCCGGCGGTCATGGACCCATCCCCGATCACTGCGATAACCTTAGACTTGTCATTTTTTAAACGCTTGGCACATGCAATACCAAGCCCGGCGGATATGGAGGTGCTGCTGTGGCCGGTTGAAAACGCATCGTAAGGGCTTTCACTCATGCGGGTAAACCCGCATATTCCGTCAAGTTGGCGAAGCGTGTGGAACCGTTCTCTGCGTCCGGTAAGGAGTTTATGAGCATAGGACTGATGTCCCACGTCCCAGATGATTTTATCAGCAGGCGCATTAAATACGAAGTGAATGGCAATGGCCAGTTCAACGGTACCGAGACTCGGCGCCAGATGGCCACCATTTTTTGATACCACTTCAATAATAACTTTGCGAATTTCAGAAGCTAAAATCGGAAGTTCAGATCTTGACAGTGCTTTTAAGTCTGCCGGTGAATTAATTCTTTCAAGAAAACTCAAGGGTAATGTACTCCTCCATCCATTCGATATTTTGTAAACTTATTTTTTTCTGTCAACAATATAATGTGCGATAGCGCGGAGCGGATCAGATTTGTTATCAAAATAATCGAGTGCTTGCAAGGCGTTGTTGACCAAATTTTTTGCAAATTCCTTTGATTTTTCAATTCCCAATATAGAAGGGTAGGTGCTTTTTTTGCGGGCTTGATCTGTACCCACGTCTTTGCCCATAACCACCGGGTCGCCTTCAACATTAAGGATGTCATCGATGACCTGAAAGGCAAGTCCTATATTTTTTGCATAAATCTTGAGCTGTTCGATCTGCTCAAAGTTCCCGTTTCCTAAAATAGCACCGGTGATTATCGATGCTTCAATAAGAGCACCCGTCTTTAAAGTGTGCATTTGTTCCAAATCTTCCAAACCGAGCGGATTGCCTTCGGAGATAATATCTTTTATCTGTCCTTCAATCATTCCTTTATATCCGGCTGCTATTGCAATTATTTTTATTACCCGGAGCCATTTTAAGGCATCATTTATATCGTTGGGCTCGATGGATGAAAGAATTTCAAAGGCCAGCGTAAGCAGGGCGTCACCCGTCAGAATTGCCGTGGCTTCATCAAATGCAATATGACACGTCGGTTTACCCCTTCGCAGATCGTCGTTGTCCATTGCAGGAAGATCATCATGAATTAAAGAGTAAGTATGAATCATTTCAAGAGAACAGGCAACCCCTATCACATCTTCAGTCTGACCACCAACAGCCTGGGAGGCAGCGATGCAAAGAATCGGTCTTATGCGTTTGCCTTTGGCCATAAGAGAATATCTCATGGCGCTGACGATCACGCTGGAATGGGTCGTCCAGTCTATTTTTTTATCAATGGCCCTGTCTATCTGTTTTCGTTTAGAAAGAAGATATGAATTCAAATCAAAACTATGCATCTTCCGGTTCACTTTCAGAGATAAATGGTTTTTCAAATAAACCCCCGGTTTGGTCTTTGAGTAAGATGGTAATTCTTTTTTCCGTTTCATCCAGCTTTTCGGAACAGAACTTTGAAAGTTTAACCCCTTCTTCAAACTTTTTAACAGCATCTTCAAGTGGCTGATCTCCGGATTCAAGCTGCTGAACGATCATTTCCAGTTTTTTCATCGCTTTTTCAAATGTCTGCTTTGCCATAATCTTTTTTCCTTTTTACTCTGCAAATTAATGATCCTTTGGCAACCATAACTTCGAGGTCCTGACCGATGTCGACCTGTTGAGGATTTCGGACAATAATAGCCTCTGGAATCGTTCGGGTGATGCTGTACCCTCTATCCAGAATAGCATTGGGGCTTAACGCATTTAACCTTGCATCAAGTTCTCGAAGCAAAAAATGTTTTTTATTTATAATTATTCTTATATAAGTAAGTAGATTAGTATAGTTTTGATCAAGCTTTCCATTAGCTTTTTTTATATCGATTAAGGGATTGTGCGAGTTAAGTTTGTCAAACCGCCATTCAAGACGTTCATGGTGTTGAATGATATTTTTTTCAAATGTCCGGATCAGTCGTGAAAGCAGATCATCTGTTTTGAGTCTCAAATCCTCTATTCTTTTTTTCGGATCTGCCAGCCGATTTGACAATTCTTTTACAAGAATTTGAAGATGTTCAATATATCTTGAAATCCTGATTGTTAACGTACTTGTAAGTTCGGTATTTTTTTTTAACAGATCAAACTTCAGTGGAACTACTAATTCGGCAGCGGCCGACGGTGTTGGCGCCCGGAGGTCGGCAACAAAATCCGCTATGCTGAAATCCGTTTCGTGACCGACGGCCGAAATTATGGGAATTTTGGATGCAAAAATAGCCCGTGCAACATCTTCGGAATTAAACGCATGTAAATCTTCAAGAGACCCGCCGCCTCTCGCAAGGATCACAACGTCCGAATCAGAACGATCATTTATGGTCTTGAGTCCCGATACAATCTCCATTTCAGATCCGTCACCTTGCACTTTGACCGGAATGATTTCAATATGAATGTTTGGAAACCGTCTGTTAATGATTTTTAGAATATCATGAACCACAGCACCGGTGGGCGAGGTTATGATGCTGATTTTGCGGGGTAAAAAGGGCAGGGGCTTTTTATGTTTTTCATCAAAGAGTCCTTCGGCTGTCAGTCGTTCCTTTAGCTGTTCAAAAGCCAGCTGTATGGCGCCTCTACCTTCAGGCTCAATATACTCTAATATTATCTGATAGTTACCCCTAGGCTCATAAACACTTACCCTACCAATTCCGGTTATGCTCATGCCATTTTCGGGTATAAATTTTAAATTTCGGTTCTGGCCACGAAACATTACCGCGTTTATCTGGGCTTTTTCGTCTTTTAATGTAAAATAAAAATGTCCTGAAGTTGGGATTTTTAAATTTGATATTTCTCCGCATATCCAGATAAATGGAAGGCTGTCTTCAAGTAATACTTTAATTTTAGCCGTCAGTTCGGAAACGGTGTAAATATGTCGTTTATCAATAAATGATGATTTCAAGTATTGGGTGTCAGGATGTGAGTTCATTAAGGTGTCGAGAAAAAAATAAGCGTTCACTATTTTAGGGGTTCAGCTAACTGAAGGTCTTTTAACCGTTGAATGTTAAAAGCCGAACCTATGAGCAATTAAAAATAAAAAGATTATCACAGTTAAAAATCCCATTCAATCAAAACATGTTTTTAGTTTTATTGCCACTGTTTCATTGTTAGAATATAAATAATTTTACTAACGTCTGATAAGGTATATTATGTAAACTTTGATGCCATGCCGCAGTTCCCAGGGCATGAAATGCGGGGAACCCCTTTTTATTGATATTTATTTAAAAAATCTCTTAAAGCTGGAACAATGAAAATATTTTCATGGGGCAGTTTGCTTAGACATGCTGCGAGGATTTCATTTTTATCTTTGAAAGATAGCCGGTTGTCCATAATAAGAGTAGTTTTTCCTTTAAGCTTACAGATCCCGCTTTTAACCTTAATTCCGGTGGTCCGAAGATTTTGCTCCGATACAGTGACATCGAGTTTTTCGGCAAGTTCTTTCAAGTCTTGATAAATTTGATCGGGTTTCATGATAATCAGAATTCTATTTTTACGATTACCATCAATTTTTATTAAAATTTCAGGTCTCAAATGATGAGCGTTTAAACTATAACTTAACTCGTTGACGATATCTGGGAAAAAAATAATCAGCGATTTAATCTTGCAAAACCCATTTTCTGTGTTATATATGAGATCTAATTTTAATGGAAGACAATTCCATTAAACTATATTCAGCAGCAGATAACGGAGATCGGGGATAAATTGTTTAATGATTATCTAACCCCTGATGACCGGAAACTGATATACAGGAGGACATAATGCAATCAATTCCGCTTAAAAGGACACGGACCCAAATTCAAGTTAACGAATTCATACGAAGTGTCTATAACTGGATGGCCATCGGCCTTGGAATTACAGGTTTTGTGGCATATTTTGTATCAAACAGCGAAACCATGATGAGATTGATCTTTGGAAATCAAATCATATTTTTTGGATTAATCATCGGTGAACTTGCACTTGTTTTCAGCATCAGTGCAAGAGTTCAAAAAATGCAGGCGTCGACCGCAACCTCTTTGTTTATTCTGTATGCTGCTTTAAACGGTGCAACTCTTTCTGCAATATTCCTTATTTATACAAGATCTTCCATCACATCAACATTTTTTATCTGTGCCGCTACTTTTATCGCATCCAGTATTTACGGTATGGTAACAAAACGGGATCTGACCGCAATGGGTCAGTTCATGTTTATGGGGCTCATCGGTATTGTCATTGCATCGGTTGTCAACCTATTTTTACGTAGTTCGGGAATTAGCCTGATTGTCAGTTATATCGGTGTGATCGTTTTTGTGGGGTTGACAGCATATGACACTCAGAAGCTCAGGACAATGGCGCTTTCACAGCCAGAAGGGCTTGACGGCGGAACCCTTAGAAAAGGTA
>JASFLX010000045.1:0-15551 GCA_050117895.1 Desulfobacterales bacterium
ACCCATCTAAACTTGAACTGTTAGAAGTGGTTTCAAAACCTTCAATCAGGTTCAAAGTCAAGGCGGACCGAGGGATTCAAACGCAGGAATATATTTAATATTTCGAGTATTGAATCCCTCGGTCCAACACAGGAATTGGGCCTGAGGGGAGGTTTTGAAACCACTTCTAATATGCTTAGTAAATCAAATAAATCATAACCTTTCCCTATTTTGTTTACGATCAATTTGGGTTCAACTTAAGTTGATAATCTTGGAATATATTTTTTAAGCTGGCACTGCTGGTTAAAAGAACAGGCATCACAGTTCCTTATATGGGCTTGGCAGCCTGCATAACGTGCATAAGAACCGGCCAACCGAGCTTCATCGGATAAATAATTGTCTTTAAGGCTATTTTCAACATCGGCGACCCTGCCTGATATACCGGTGTGTCCTGACCAGTAGACATTTTTCAGCCCGGATTGCCGGGCGATATCGACACATCTTTGCATAAGTCGCCGGCCGGCGCCCGGGTGATTTTCCAAAACAAAATTCGGTCTGAAAGCAAGAAAATTTACCGATAAAGAGGGGTCGATGGACGCAATAAATTCCGTTAAGGGGCTTATCTCGGTTTCGTTGATCTTGGGGATCACAACGATTCTATACTCCCACAGCCTGTCCTTGGCATATTTTCCAATATATTCCGCATTCCTTAAAACCGGAGATGAAGAGGCCCCGGTTAGTGCAAGATGAATTTCGTTATGATAGGCCTTTAGATCGTAAGTTATAGATGTGGTAAAATTTAACACCCGGATTAAACTTTCCTCCGTCATATATCCATTGGTATCATAATTTACTTGGGTCGTAGGCGCTATCTTCCTTGCTTCTTCAACGATCTTTTCTATGTAGGGTAAGTGAATGGTCGGCTCTCCGCCTGAAAAGAAAATTCGATCCGCCCCCATTCGCCGGCCGAAAATTGAATTCAGTTGCTCGACGCATTCCTCAGCCAGTTCAGTTGGATCTATAAATCCTCTTTGCACGAATCCATTGTCCGGGTATTGGGAAATCGACCAGTTCTGGCAATTCAGGCATTTGAAATTGCAGCCGGCCATAAACACCGTATAACTTTCCGGCGGTGCGGGATGCAGCGTGGCGGAAGCCACGGTAGGTCGGGTCACCTTGCAAACACCTGTTTCGCCTTTTATCCGATTTACCCGGCACCGGTGTTCGCAAAGTTCACATTTCTCGAGGTCCTTTAAAAAACTATGTTCATTCATCTTATTTATTTTATATAGAACATATTTTGGGATGACAAGTCAGGTTTTAAAATAGCTGGGCGGGTGATGGAATGACCGAATGCCGATCATCATTCGCGGACGGTATTCAGACCGGTGATTTTATTGCAAGGTTTTTATTTAAACTGAAAAATCAATTACATAAGAAGCCATCTCAAAAATAGGATTTTAGCTTAAGGTCAAGGCAGGACCGAGTTTCAACCCGCAGGCATACTCAAGTATGTCGAGGACTTGAAACGAGGGCCTAACACAGAGATTGGGGGAAAAGACTTTTTTGAGATAGCTTTTAATAAGAGAGGCCTTACCTGTGTGGCGGGTACAGAAGAAAAGTGTATGTTCAGGATTAAATTTCCTGTGAGCCTCCATATAACTCTTTTATTTTAGGCCTGTCCGGCGATCCATCTTCCAGACAGGGAAAATCAGTTATAAATTCAACATATTGGGGCTTCTTGTAGCTGGCCATACGTTCACCGACAAATTTGATCAGCGCTTGAGGCTCCATGGTCTCACCTGCTTTTAACCGGCAAACGGCCTTGATTCCTTCTTTCCACTTCGGGTCGGGGACTCCGAAAACAACAACTTTTTCAATGGACGGATGCCGGAGAATCACTTTTTCCACCTCCACGGGATAGACGTTTTCACCGCCCGGTTTGATCAGCTCCTTCTCGGCCTTACGGCCTGAAAACCATAAGAATCCATCCTCGTCGAAACGGCCCAAATCCCCGGTATGGTGCCGTCCTTCCCGGAATGTGTATGCCGTTTCTTCCGGGAGATTCCAGTATCCCTTGAATATCAGAGGCCCCTTTACGGTGATTTCACCCACCTGCCCGTTCGGAACCGGATGATCATAATCATCGACAATCTTTACTTCTCCAAGCGAAATCATCTTGCCGGCGGAACCGGGCCGGTCATTGTAACGCCCCATGGTGACCAAACCGGTTGTCTCTGTTTGTCCATAAATGCTATAAAAAGTTCCGCCGGTGGCTTTTTGATATTTCTCGATGGTCTCCGGTGTATCCAGCCCCATCACGGCTCTGAGGCTTTTAATATCTTTACCGGTTTGTTCATGCGCTTCAAGGATGGAGGCGAGTATGGGCGAAAAATCAAAAAATAAAGATACTTTTTTTTCTTGGATAAGTTCAACCGCCTTTTCAGCATCAAATTTGCTCATGTTCACATTCAAGGCACCGGCTAAAAAACTGCTGATGACCATAAAAAGTCCGCCCACATGGAATAGGGGCAGAAAATTCAAATGAACATCCTTTTCAGTTAAATGAAAGCAATAATTCAGGTGCAGGCCGGCGCATAAGAGATTGCCGTGGCTTAACAGGGCGCCTCTGGGTCTTCCCTCTACAGCGGCTGTGTGAATGATCACAAAACCATCATTATTTGAGACATTTTCTGCTTCAAATTGCCCTGCGTTGTTCATCAAATCATCAAACCCAAGAAAACCGTTGCCTTCATCTTTGAACGTATAATATGACTTCACAGAAGGAAGCTCGGACTTCAACCCCTTTACGAGGTCTTGAAATTCTGTATCTACAAAAAGGGCTTCAGGAGCACAATCGTTCAGGTTATATTTTATCTCTTCGGTCGAAAGTCGCCAGTTGACAGGCAATAAGACTGTGCCCAGGGCAGCGGCAGCGCCGTAAAGAAGAAAGTATTCAAGGCTGTTCTTCCCTATAATGCCGATCCGATCGCCTTTTTTAATACCAATTGTTTGTATGCCAAAAGCAAGGCGATCGATCATCTCTTTAACTTGCAAAAATGTCAGCGATTTGTCGGTGTCAGCCTCGAACCATGCGGATTGGTCACCTAAACATACGGTATTTCGAACGATAAGGTCATAGAACGAAAAATCGTATAAACCCATAAAAACCTCGGTTATCAGGTGTCAGGTGTCGGGTGTCAGGGATCAGTCGACAAACTTTTGTGACCTGTCATTTTCCACTGATCCCTGCTCCCCGTTTCCTGAAACCTGTTTTTTTATTTATTAAGGAAATGCAAAGTTAAAGATTACACTTTTCATTAGCCCGTCAGCGTTAAATAAGGCTGTGCCCTCTTTAACATGAATCGTAAATGTGAACTCTGGAGCTTCTGTCCACCATTTTTCGAGCGCACCCCAGGGAGATATCCCCTGTTCCTTTAGTTTAAACCCACCGGTGACCATCAGGCTCAGCAGCGCTTGCCTCGCATCGCTTAAAGAATGCAGCCGTATCTCGTTGGCCTTTCCGGCCGGAATCCACATGGTTTCATTGGAAATGACCGTGTTAAGGTCAAAGCCATCAAACCCCACGGTAAACTGAAGCTTCTCCATCATGACCGGGTACTCATTAGGGTTATGAACTTGAAAGATAAAGGCTAAATTAATCGGAGCACCGTAGTCACCCGCTTTACCTTTAGTTGGTTCTACCTTTTTTGAATAGTACCACCATCCCCAATAATTCTCCACTTCTACGTGACTGAGTGTAACCACCGGTGCTTTAAAATTTTGCGCTGTGGGTGCCACCGGCATTCCAGCACACCCCGCCAGCATGGCGGCAGCGACGAAAATACTTAAATATGTTAGTATAATCGGTTTTTTATGCATATTTTTCCTCCCTTATTCTATTCAAGGGTTAGGTGAGCCATCGTTTTCTTCGTTTATAATGTTTTACATCCCGAAAACTTTTTCTTCCACCAATATCGGTCATGCCCAGATAGAAATCCTTGATATCCGGATTTTCCTTAAGCTTTTCGGCTGTGTCGTCCATAACGATGCGACCGTTCTCCATCACATAGGCATAGGGTGCAACATTAAGGGCAAGCTTGGCATTCTGTTCCACCAGAAGAATCGATATTTTCTCCTCCTGGTTAAGTTTTGTAATAATATTAAAAATTTCATGGATAAGAAGCGGAGCCAGACCCATGGACGGCTCATCCAAAAGGATCAGTTTGGGGCTGGTCATCAGAGCGCGCCCCACAACTGTCATCTGCTGCTCTCCGCCGCTTATAAACCCGGCGATTTCATTGCGCTTTTCCTTTAGCCGGGGAAAGTAGTTGTAAACCATCTCCAGTCCTTCCTTGACCGATCTGCCGTGCTTTCGCATATGGGCGCCTACTTTGAGGTTCTGCTCTACCGTGAGGTGCTCAAATACCCTGCGTCCCTCAATGACCTGAACGATACCCATTTTGGCAATTTTCTCAGCCTTTATCTTATCAATTCGCTCACCCATGAATTCAATGGATCCATCGGTTACCTCGCCATCTTCGTGTTTCAGTAAACCGGAGATCGCCTTTAAGGTCGTACTCTTGCCGGCACCATTGGCGCCCAGAAGAGCCACAATCCCCCCTTTGGGAACTTCAATGGACACCCCTTTTATTACCAGAATGACCTCGTGATACTTGACCTCAATATTATTGATCTTTAAGATCATTTCCTCTTTCGACAAAGCCTGAAGACCTCCTTTTTACCATCCGATCCACTCGCTGTCCCATTTCTTCGGCCAACGGCTCTTAAGATCGACTTTTTCAACGATTTGGAATTTGCCGTCCTTGACTTCATAGATCGGTACAATTCCTGCGACACGGTGATCCGTAGCCGTATAGTTAACAGGCGCCGCACCTAGACCGATGTCAAAATTTTTCATTGTTTCAAAACCGTTTTTCAGGATGCTCTCACCGCTTAAGTCTCCGGCTTTATCCGCCCGGTTTAATGCTTCCCATAAAATGAGCACAGCACCCCATCCCTGTACTGTCCGAATGAGACGTTTTTCAAGAGGTACGCCTGGATTGTATTTTTTGGCATACTCAACGACCTTTTCCATCAGCGGTACATCTTCACCGAAGAATGCACAGACCGCAGCGCCCATAACGCCTTCGGAGGCCTTACCGGCCAGGCGGGGCAAATTCTCATCAAATCCCCAGTTATTCACAATATGAT
Source organism: Desulfobacterales bacterium (assembly GCA_050117895.1). GTDB lineage: Bacteria > Desulfobacterota > Desulfobacteria > Desulfobacterales > UBA11574 > S5133MH16. The sequence goes on from JASFLX010000045.1 coordinate 5,194, forward strand.
CTGCACCCAGTCCCAGAGAATAGGCATCTCGTACTGTGGCTGCCACCGACATGGTGGTGTTCCCATGCCAGACAAGATCAGGTTTAAAATCCTTCATGGCCAAAATTTGGCTCTTGGTATCAATGGCAAACAAAGACACATCCTGATCCGGCCCAATATCAAACCCGAGAATTTGAGCCTGATCCTTTATGGCCTTGATGGGTGCACTGCAGTAAGGAGATGCGAACATGTAAGAACATAGAAAACGCGGTTTCCTTTTCCCGTAATCCGGATGTTTCGGCCATTTCTTGTCAAACCAGGCCGTAATTGCAGCCCTGGCGTTGCTTGAATAATCGGTTGCAAAGAAGAGATTAAAAGGTGTCTTTTTAGGATTCGTCAGATGCGCTGAATATGAGGCAGACACATAAGGGATTTTGTCCTTGGTTATGGTCGGTGACAGCGCCTCGGTATCTCCGGTTCCCCAGCCCAGAACGGCCACGCATTTAAGTCTTTTGAAAAGCTTATACTTGGTAAGCGCTTCAGGAACACGGTAACCATAATCAAACTGATACAGCTTGACCTCCTTACCGTTTATTCCTCCATTATCATTTATATAATGAATGGCTTCTGCAATGCCCAGGGCATAATCCTTGCCCACATCCGAGGTTGCTCCGGTCATGTCATTGAGCGCTCCCACCTTAATTTTTGCAGCACCGGCTATGGAAGAAAATCCGGCAACCAACGCCACAATAAAAAGTAATACGAAAATCTTTGACCACATATTTTTCGTAAACATAATTTCTTTCCCCTTTTTTAAGAGAGTAAAATTTCCATTGGGTTTCTGCCAAACTTCTGCTTTTATCACCTCCTTATTTTTATAAACTGTACACACCGAAAATAACAAATCACGTAAACGTTCAGCCACAAAGACACGAAGACACCAAAGATTATAATACATATCCATTACTTTTGACTTTGTGTCTTAGTGCCTTTGTGGCAAATATTTTTGGTTTCGGCTTGTCCGCGTTAGGTACTAATATGAAAACGGCCACAGGTTGAAATAATTTTTTATCTGCCACCACCGATAGGCCAATCCATTAGGTTCAAATATCATGAACATGCATATGGCCAATCCAAATACAGCCTCTTTGATAAATAAAAAATCTACCAAAAGCTTGGGGAACGTATCTGCAAGAGGCAATATCGCAAGCTGCAATAGTTCCATGACCACTACCATAAAGACTGAGCCAAAGATGGTTCCGTGGATGGAACCGACCCCGCCGATAAGGATCACACCCACCAGCCACAAAGACCAGAACCAGGGAAAGTGTTCGGGGCTGATGGCAGCAAGGTTGCTGATCCAGAACGCACCGGCAATTCCGCCGATAAATCCGGCCACAAAAAAAGCCAGAAGCTTATATTTGACAACATTAATTCCCATGACCTCCGCAGAAATGTCGTTGTCACGTATGGCCACCCAGGCACGTCCGACTCTGGATCGCAGAAGGTTGACCGTGATGATAATACAGAAAATCACAAGAACCAGCATCATAAAATATACTTTAAAGTCACTGTCAATAACCCACGGTCCGACCTTGATGGTCCCCGGGGGCAAAGAAAAGGCCTGTCCCCGTCCGCCGATCTGGCTGACGTACTGGGTGATAATAAAATCTACGGTAATGAATTGGGCGGCCATGGTTGTTAAAATCAGATAAAATCCTTTTACCCGGGCAGACGGAAGTCCGAACAAAACACTCCATATGCCGGCAACAATTGCAGCAATAAATATACTGATGGGATAAGCCAAGCCCCAATCCATTAAAACCTTGGGCCAGGGGAACTCAAGGATAAGCAGAGTGCTTGTATATGCGCCCACCGCAATAAATGCCGCATGACCCAAGGTTATCTGGCCGCAAAAGCCGATTAATAACTGCACCCCTAAAGCGCCAAGCACCGTGTAGCCCACCTGATTACAAACACTGAGCCAGTAAGAATCTGAAACGAGCGGGATAATGACAAACAAAGTGATAAAGAGCAGGATCATTTTGCCTTTAATAAACTTGGTCTGCCACCAGGCATGATCTTGAGAATAATTTTGATGGTAAACCCCGCAGGGGAGCCAGGTTGTCGACATAAAGATCTCTCCGTTCGTTTGTCATTGGTCAACGGACACAAAATGTTTTTATCCTATGATAAATGTCAAGTGACCAATGAATAATTATACTCGTTCAATCCGCTCCCACCCCCATAAGCCATGAGGCTTAAAAAGCAGGAAAACCGCCATAAAAGCAAAAGGAGCTATCTCTTTGATACCGCCGGGAAAGTATCTGTCCAGATAAGCCCCGCACAGGTTCTGTAATATGCCGATGATAATGCCACCGACAATAGCACCCGGAACGGAATTAAGCCCTCCCAGCACCACCGCAGGCAGAACCAGCAGACCGAGGTACCCTACGGATATGTTAAGCCCGTTGATATTGCCCAAAAGGGTTCCCCCCACGCCGGCAGCCATAAAAGCGATGGCCCAGGCTGCCGCATAAACAAATCTTGCACTCACACCAATGGAAAGGGCGGCCATCTCATCGTCGGCAGTCGCCTGCATGGCAAGACCCCACCGGGTATATTTAAAAAAGCAGACAAAAATAATTAAAAGAATAATGGCGGCCACAAAGCTCCATAGATATGCCTGACCCACAATGACGGGTCCTATGTGAATCGGCTCTATTGTAAACACCGGTGGAGTGAATACACGGGTATCGGTACCCCATATAAGTTCCACCATTCCCTTAAAGAAAAATGAAAGCCCCACGGTTACCATGATAACCGTTAGAACCGGCTCGCCGATAAGTTTGTCTAAAAAAATTCTTTCGGTCAGGATACCCAGGATCAGACCGATAATCAGTGAAAATAAAAGCGCCAGCAAAAAGGGTATGCCCATGGAGTAAAAGCTTAAAGAAACATAGGCTCCGATAAGCGTCATCTCCCCCATGGCCAGGTTCAGCACACCCGAACATTTATATATCAACACCCATCCAAGGGCGACAAGGGCATAGATACCGCCCACCATAATGCCCGTAGTAATCGTCATCAAAAATAGTTCCATACTTAGCTCCCCTATATTGTGGTACGTCTTGGAATTTCTATAACTTATTGGAAATATATAACATTTTTTGAGGCTTGAACGCTTACCTCGAATATGGAATAATGGAATATTGGAATACTGGAAGGTTGGTCCTTACAGGGATATTCGGCCTTTTTAATTTTATCGTCAACACACTTTTTACCATTAACCCAATATTTCATTATCCCAAAACCCATTATTCCATTATTCCATTATTCCAGCATTCCACAATTCCAATTGGGGCGAAGCCCCTAACTTGAACTTGAAGATTGTTTCAATCTTCAATTGTCAATTATCAATCCGCTACTTTTCTAATATGCAGATCCGTATTAATATGAGATTGTCTCCCATCTTCATAAGTGATCGTGGTATCAATATGCACCGTATTATTTTCAGAATAAAGGGCTTCCACTATATTATGGTACCTTTTTTCCACAAATGACCGACGCAATTTTCTGGTCCGTGTAAGTTCATCATCGTCGGCATCGAATTCCTTATACAGGTTAACGAATTTTACCACTCTTGCCGTTTCCGGTAGGTCCTTGTTGGCTTTACGTATCTGCGCTTCCACCAATTTGTAAACCTGATCTAGCTGAGAAAGTTCCTGATAGCTCGTATAATTGATTTTTTTTTCATCCGCCCATTTACCCACCACCGAGTAATCGATACAGATGACCGCTGCAATATAATCTTTCTTATTTCCGATCACCCAAGAGTCTTTTACATAGGGGCTGAATTTCAGGCGGGTTTCCAGATACTGGGGAGAAAAAGGTTTCCCGTCCCTGAGCGTAAAGACATCCTTAGTGCGATCAAAAACCACCAGATGGCCGTCATCATCAATAAAACCTCTGTCACCTGAATAGAGCCAGTCGTCCTTCAAAGTCTCTTCCGTGGCTTCGGGATTCTTATAATATCCAAGAAAAACCGACGGACTCCGGGTAAGGATCTCTCCAGCTTGGGTAATTTTTATTTCTGTTTCCGGTATGGGGAGGCCGACGGTGTCAAATTTTATGTCTCCACTCCGATGGACCACTGAAATACCGGCAACTTCGGTCTGGCCGTAAATCTGCTTGAGGTTGACTCCCAAGGCATGAAAAAAACGAAAGTGGTCCGGCCCCATGGCCGCGCCTCCGGTATAGGCATTGCGAACCCGGGAAAGACCCAGGTGGTCTTTCAGCTTTTTTTGCACCGAAATATACGCCAGCCAATCCAGAAACGCCCAATACCAGGGAATTGGTTTTTTCTGAAACTTGAGGTCAGCCACATGATAACCGATCCGGGTAGAAAGCTCATAGAGTTTCCGTTTTATCCAGGTGGCATCCAGGTATTTTACCTGGACCGTACGGGTCATTTGTTCATACATGCGTGGGGGAGCAAACATAACATGGGGGCCTATTTCCCGGATGTTATCTTGTGCCGTTTCAGGCTCCTCGGGAAAATTAATGGTGTATCCCACCTGCAGACCGCAGGAAATAGACATCATCTGCTCTCCGATCCATGCAAACGGCAGGTAAGAGACATAATCATCCGTGGCAAGGCATGGATCTACCGCCATGAGGTGCTTTCCCATGGTCAACATGTTATTGTGGGAGAGCAGTGCCCCCTTGGGCAGCGCCGTGGTGCCCGAGGTATAGAAAAGGAGCGCCACATCATCCCCATGGCCCTTGTCGATCATCTCCCTGAACAGTTGTGGGTCTTGCTGTTCAAGTTCCCGGCCCAACTGCTGAAGTTGCTTTAGGCTGATTAGATAGTCCTGATCATAATTTCGCATCCCTTTGGGATCATCCCATATGATCTTTTCAAGCTTTGGACATTCATTAAAAATTGAAATGGCTTTGTCGACCTCTTCTTGACCTTCACCGAACAAAAACTTTGTGTCTGAATGGTCGATGATATATTTGACTTCTTCGATCAAGCTGTCCTGGAACAGCCACACACCTACGCCTCCGGCACACAGAGTGGCCATTTCCGCCCACAGGCCTTCGGGACGATTGTCTCCGATCATGGAAACTTTGTCTCCATTTTCGAGTCCAAGGCTGACGAGGCCCAATGCGAGGTATTTAACGTTCTCAAAATAATCGTGCCATGTGATGGGGCGCCATATTCCAAACTCTTTCTCACGCATGGCCACCCTGTTTTGGCCGTACATGCTCGCCTTTTTATAAAAAAGTTTGGGGATCGTCAGATCTTTTGTAATTTCAATGCCGTATGTACTTTTATGTTGAACGGTGTTATCTCCTTGTTGCATACAGGTCCTCTTCACCAAGGTATGCCTTGATCACTTCGGGATGATTCTGGACTTCCCGAGGCGTGCCGTCAATGATCATGTTGCCAAAATTGAGAACAAAGACATGATCGGAAAGATCCATGACCACGCCCATGTCATGCTCCACCAGGAGACATGTGACCTTCCATTTTTCATCTTCATTAATGTCTATAATAAAACGGGCCATATCTTCAACTTCTTCAAGATTAAGGCCGGCCAATGGTTCATCAAGAATCAGAAGCTCGGGCTCCAGGGCCAGTGCACGACCCAGTTCTACCCGCTTTTGAAGGCCGTACGGCAACATTCCGACCGGTTTGTTTCGAATATGTTCGATCTCTAAAAGATCTATTATTTTTTCTTCGATAAAGGTCCGGTGTTCAATCTCCTCCCGCGCAGTTTTACCCATATATACCGATCCACTAACTATGCTCGATTTAGAATGGATGTGACGGCCCAGACGGATGTTATCCAATACCGTCATTCCGCCGAAGACTTCGACTTTCTGAAAAGTCCTGGCCATACCCAGTTTTGCCCGTTTATGCGGTTTCAATTTGTTGATCTTTTTTCCTTTGTAGTAAATGTTACCTTTTTGCGGCATGTAAAGACCGTTAATAATATTCATCATCACCGTCTTCCCGGCTCCGTTGGGCCCGATTACAGAATGTATCTCTCCTTCTCTTATTTTCAGGCTGACGCCGGCCAGGGCAAGAACTTTTCCGAAACTCATATGAACGTCTTCTATCTCCAGCAGAACGTCCTGTTCTTTGATGGTATTTGATACTGCCAATATTCTTAACCTTCCTTTATAAAAAAAGAGCCAAGGATCTGCGCTCTGATGGTCATCAATTTATTAGTTTTATAAAATAATTACCTTTTCTACGGCCTTTACAATTTCATCGGGCTCATCCATAATTTGCAAAATTTCTAAATCTTCAGGAGATATCCGTTTTTCGGCAAGCAATCTGTCCTTGATCCAGTCAATAAGCCCTGTCCAGTAATCAGAGCCGACCAGAATTAATGGAAACGGCTTTATGCGACGTGTTTGAATCAGTGTGACCGCTTCAAACAGCTCATCCAGCGTGCCAAAACCGCCGGGCATGATAATATAGGCTGCGGCATATTTAATAAACATGACCTTACGAATGAAAAAGTATTTAAAATCGAGTTTAATATTTGCATAAGGATTGGGTTTCTGCTCAAATGGCAGGATAATATTCAGGCCGATGGAAGTTCCTCCCGCCTCTGCCGCACCTTTGTTTGCCGCTTCCATTACTCCGCCGCCGCCGCCGGTAATAACAGAAAAATTGTTTTTTACAAAAAGAGCTGCCAGCGCTTCAGTTTTTTTGTAAATTGAATCATTCGGCTGAACTCTGGCTGATCCGAAGATCGACACGGAAGGTCCGATATCATGGAGGGTTTCTATCCCATCAACGAATTCGCCCATGATCCTGAAAAGACGCCACGATTCGCCTATTTTTAAATTGTCAACAAGAAACTGTTTATCCATATTAAAACCACAGGGTCCAATTTTGATACATTCGTAAAAAGTCATCTAATAGATGGCATAGTAAAAAGATCCAAATTCAAGGCCCGCGAATGTCGCATCATAAGGCGTACTTATCGTACGTTGCAATGACAGAGAAATGAAGCGCAATACAGAAGTTGAACTTTTTACGAAGCCATCGATCTTATCGGCATACAGCCGACTATTTAAACGCCTCATGTCCCGCCGTTAAATCCGATGGTAACCTGATCCTGGTCCACAATCACCGGAACCTTACGCATACCATCGGAGTGTTTTAGCATGTCTTTCAGTTTGTCGGCATCGCGCCGAACGTCGTAGTAATCAACCTTTTTCCCCTGTTTATTATAAGCTTCACGAGCCGCGTTTGTGTAAGGTCACGTATCTTTGCCATAAATCAAGATGTTATCAGCCATTGTTTTAATCTCCTTGATCTAAAATTTACAAATGGAAAGATATAAATTAATTTCATACAAATTCAGGATATTGCATATAATCGTCGGAAAAGCCCTAACAGCTATTGGGTGTTTTGTCAATGATTACAGATTGACAAAAACCATGGGGATTGATAAAAATTTTTATGGTTAATTACAACTCGGCTTCCGGACTTTCAATAAATGTTACGATTACAAACCCCCTTGGCCTTCATGCAAGGTCGGCGGCCAAAATAGCAAAACTTGTTAAAAAAGCAAGATCAAAAGTTTGGATCATCAAAGACAAAGACAAGGCTGATGCTTCCAGAATTATTGATATTCTTAGCTTGGCCGGCATAAAAGACTCAAAATTAACTTTATTGATTGACGATCCGTCGGATATTGACATTTTAAATAATCTTGCACAGCTGATTGAAAACGGCTTTGGAGAATAACCAGGAATGCCAAATACAAACGAAATAGAATTGCACCTACGAGGTATCTCTGCCTCTCCGGGTATTTGCATCGGTAAAGCATACCTGGTCGGCAGGGAAGGCGTTGATGTTGTTGATAAATACTTTATCAGTAAAGATAATTTGCAAAATGAAGTCAAACGGTTCAAGGCTGCAGTAAAAAATGCTAAAGATAACCTTAGCGAAATCATTGAAACAACACCGGAAGAATTGCGCGAGCACGCCCACATCCTTGAAACTCACAAGGTACTATTCAAAGACAAAATGCTCTACGGCAAAACCATCGAAACCATCGAAAAAGAACGGGTAAACGCCGAATGGGCTCTAAAAAAAGTGGTATCGAACGTCAAGGCAATGTTTAGAAATATGACAGACTCCTATCTGCAAGGACGGGTGGAAGACATCATACATGTATCTGACAGTATCATGCAATATCTGGTTGGAGCAAATGTTGTGAATATTGCTGCTATTGACAAACGGGTAATACTGGTTGCCGTCGACCTTTCCCCTGCAGAAACCAGTCAAATACAACTCGAAAAAATTAAGGGATTTGTCACCGATCATGGCGGCAAGACCTCGCATACCGGCATTATTGCCCGAAGTCTTGAAATTCCTGCTGTTTTGGGTCTTGATAATGCAACCCGGATAATAAAAAACGATGACATTATTATTGTAGATGGTACCGCAGGTATCGTCATTGTTAACCCCACCGAACAGACTCTGATACAGTTCGAAGAACAAAAAGCCGGTTACGAAGAATATAAAGCGGTTATTACTCGGGAAAGCTACATTCCGGCTGAAACACGAGATGGTATCCGTCTTCAGGTTATGGGCAATATCGAACTCCCCGAAGAGGTGGTATCTGTTATTGATTACGGCGGAGATGGTATCGGCCTTTACAGGACTGAGTTTCAATATCTAAGCCGGCCTGATATTCCCGATGAGCATGAGCTTTTTGATAAATACAAAGATGTCATCGAAGTAATGGCGCCCAAGCCGGTAACCATTCGAACCCTGGACATTAGCGGGGATAAAGCGGTTCCCTACGCTACCAATTCTGCTGAAAAGAACCCCGCACTAGGACTTCGCGGTATAAGATACTGTTTACAAAGACAGGATATTTTCAAGACCCAGCTACGGGCGATATTAAGAGCCTCTGTATTTGGTAATGTCAGAATTATGTTCCCCATGATATCCTGCTATGACGAAGTCCTTCATGCAAAAAGGATTTTAGGGGAAGTTTCAGATTCTCTGGACAAAGAGGGTTTAAGTTTTAATAAAGATGTTAAGATGGGAATCATGATAGAGACCCCTTCCGCCGTAATCCTGGCGGATATATTGGCCACGGATGTAGATTTCTTCAGCATAGGAACTAACGATCTTGTGCAGTATTCGCTGGCGGTGGACCGGGTCAATAAAAAGGTTGCGCACCTTTATCAACCGCTTAATCCAGCAATCATCCGGATGATTAAACATGTTGCCGATGTTGCCAAAGACAAGGGTGTGAATCTCTTCATGTGCGGTGAGATGGCAGGGGATCCTATTAATATACCGATTCTTTTAGGCCTGGGCATTGAAAAATTGAGCATCAATCCTCAGTCAATACCGGTGGTTAAAAATATAATAAAATCTCTTGATGCGAAAAACGCCAGGCTGTTTATCAAGAAGGTACTGAAAGAAACGACGGATACCGGAGTTACGGAACTGGTGCTGAGTACTTACGGAAGCATTCTATTTGAAACAGGATATAGCGAAATATAACCTTTCCTTTCTTCATTTTTGCAAATGTTTTAAGTTTTAGTTCCTTGGTTCTAAATTTTGCTTGCCCAGTGAGATGCAGAGTCAATTTCACAGGGGTGCTTTTAGAGGCAAAACTTTTTTCTTCCCGCCACGAAGGCACCAAGACACAAAGAAAGAATAATAAATATGTTCTTTGTGTCTTAGTGCCTTTGTGGCAAATATCTTTTTTTCCGGCCCGTCCGCCTTACTCCGCTTGGCAGGAGGGCGGGCTTGTCCGGGTTAGGTGACAACAAAATTTGAACACAAACCATATAAAAATTGTGGCTGAAAACAGAAAAGCCAGACACAGCTATTTTATCGAAGATACATACGAGGCAGGAATGGTTCTTTTGGGAACCGAAGTTAAATCACTTCGACTCGGCCGCGTTAACCTTAAAGATTCGTATGCCAGGATTAAAAAAGGCGAAGTCTTTGTTCACCAGATGCACATCGCCACTTATCCCTTTGCCTATTATGACAATCATGATCCCTTAAGAAAAAGAAAGCTCCTGTTGCATAAAAATGAAATCAAGAAGCTGTATGGCAAAGTTAATGAAAAGGGATTTTCCCTGATACCCTTAAAGGTCTATTTTCAAAACGGAAAGGCCAAACTTACCATAGCTCTTGCCAGGGGAAAGCGAAAATATGATAAACGGGAGACCATCAGACGACGCGATCAGCAAAGAGATCTTGAAAGGTCCAAAAAAGATTACTGATACGCAACAAAATATTGTTTATTGTTATTCAAAGATTAGAAGGTTACTGAAATGAAAATGGAACGAGAAAAGATCGATTTTGATGTGCT
>JASFLX010000046.1:0-15333 GCA_050117895.1 Desulfobacterales bacterium
AGAGATGAATTTCTAAAAGAGCTTCTGAAAAATGGAAAAGTCACTGACTATGAAGCGCTTCTAACAGACAAAAATGGCTCTCAAACCTATTGTTCGATAACGGCAAAGCTAGTAAGAGATAAGCAGGGTAATCCTGTAAAAATTATCGGCTCATTGCGTAATATCAGCGATCGAAAACGGGCCGAAGAAATGATTCACGCTCTCACCAGCGAGCTGATGAAATCCCAAGAAAATGAGCGCCAGAGGATTTCTCGTGACCTGCATGACAATGTGGCGCAAGAGCTTTCAGCGGTAAAAATAGGCTTTGAAACGCTTTTTGATCATCAGCCTGCGATACCTCCCGAGATCAGGCAAAGAGTTTCTGAAATGTCAAGAACGCTTCAAGAATCCATAAAAGCAGTTCGGGATGTTTCATATGATTTGCGTCCCCCGGCTCTTGATGAAATGGGGCTTGTAGAAACGCTTGTTCATTATTGTAATGATTTTTCTGAGGACAATGGAATAAATGTTGATTTCCATTCCGCGGGCATGAAAGATTTAAATCTTGATTTTGATACCGAAATCAACCTGTATCGCCTGATTCAGGAAGGTCTCACCAATATTAAAAAGCACGCTGATGCTGAACATGTGACCGTAAGGCTGGTTGCAGCTTTCCCCAACATTATCCTCCGTATAGAAGATAATGGTAAGGGGTTTGATGTTCAGAAACGAATGGCAACCCTAACGAAAGAGAAACAAATGGGAATTCGGAGCATGGAGCAAAGGGCTAAATTGCTTCAAGGTGAAATGGAAATTCAGTCAAAACCCATGCAGGGCACAAAGATTTTTATTACACTTCCATATAAGGACCAAAAGAGTGGTTCATAAGAAAACCATATTGATAATAGACGACCATCCCCTTTTCAGAGAAGGCCTCAAAGCGATCATCGGGCGTAACCATAGATTTGAGGTGGTCGGACAGGCTGGAAACGGACGTGAAGGGCTCCAAAAGGCGAGGGATCTCAAGCCGGATTTAGCGCTGGTGGATATGTCCTTGCCGGATCAGAGCGGCATCCAACTGACCCAAGAACTTAAGAATGCATCCCCGAAAACACGTATCATGATTATTACCATGCACTCCAAAGTAGATTATATTGTCAAGGCATTTCAGGCCGGGGCCACAGGATACGTGATTAAGGAATCGACCTCTGAAAGATTGTTACAGGGGATAGATACGGTATTGAAGGGAGAGTATTTTATGGACAGTTCCGTTTCCCATAGGGTGGTTGAAAAGCTTATGGAATTCCCGGAAAAAGAGGTGAAGATAACGGATGCGAGCTATGACACTCTGACCCGCCGAGAGCAAGAGATTATGGTGTTACTGGCCCAAGGGCTCTCCAACAAACAGATCGCGGAAAAACTTTTCATCAGCCCCAAAACTGTTGAGAATCATAGATCAAATATTTTGCGCAAGCTTAATATCCACAGTACCATAGAGCTGGTTCGATATGCCGCAAGGTTAGGAATTATCGATGTGGACCTGTGGAAAGGATAAGCCTACCCAAAAAAAACCTATCTAATCAGTATTCCTCCCGATTGCACGGGATAAATTCCCTCCGCGCAGGAGTTCCCACCATCAAAATGAAGGCTCCTCTCTATGGACAAATTGTTTGATAATCGTAATAAAATAAAAAAACTCTACTCGATTTCCGACAACCCAAATGATTAGGTATAAATCATGAAAAATCAAGATTGCTTAAATGCCTCCCATGTAAAAACAGGCAACGTATCGATTAACAGCAAGAAACAATGTATTGAGAATGATTTCTTCGATATCACGGCCCTGATTAGAAGCATTCAGCGTGTTGAAGGAAACTTTGATTGTTTCCGCAAGTCAAAGGGATATTGTGACCAATCATACTGTTTCTGGCGACCATATTGCCTGGGAACAATCTGACTTCAGGTTAGCAGAAAGCTGCCTCGGCAAGGTTTGGTGGCCTATGCGTTGAAAAAATTAGGAGTGAAAAAATGTCTGCATTAATAAAAAGAGCTTATTCTCGTAATGCCTATGAAGCCCCTATCATGTATGCAACTTATGATACGGAAAACTATTGTCATGCCAAAATGTATAACAGCGGCCTGGGAGGTATGTATTTTGAATCAGAAAGTGCCATCCAACCGGGGTCGGATATTTGTATTAAGATGGTAAATCATCCATCTGACGAGTCTGGGCCCGAAGCTTTTAAGGCCTACCGTGCAAGAGTAAAATGGTGCAAGAAAACAAGTAAAACGGGCATTTCTTGCTATGGAATCGGCATCCAATATCTGGCTAAAAGTCAAACCGTTTATGGTGGGAACGTTCATGGATTGAGCTGTTCCTGTGACCTATGCGGCGAAAAGGTGCCTTCTGAAGAAATCCTTGAGAACGAAGACCTTGTCTGTTTGTGTATAAATTGTTTTAATTATTTAAAGGAGTTGCCCGAGGGTAAGATTAAGGAACGCATAAAGGAATTTTTGATCGGAAACGTCATCTGAAACCTCACTTATTTCTCCGATTGAACGAACTGTCGAAGGGTGAACAATACCGGGTTAAATCACAAAGTAAGTGGTGATATCGTTTAAAACTTCTGGCAGATATATCACCACCTGGGGTGGTGTTCAGTCCCTGCTGGTAAAAAGGGCTTAACTATACCGGCAGGGATAATGACCTTTTTCTTATTTCTTGTGTGGTATTAATTGCTTTAAAAGAAACATTTACCATGATGCTTAGGGAAGAAAAATATGAATTTTTGGATGAGAATTTCGGACGGATCAAGAAGAGGTTAACATGATAAGAGACAGAATACTCGTCGTAGAAGAGGAAATGACACTATGAAAGATCTAGTCGGTTATATTGCTGCGGCACTGGTCGACAATCCGGAACAGGTAGCGATTGAGGAGGTCGTAGGGAACCAGGCTTCGGTTCTTGAGTTGAAGGTTGCCAAAGAAGATTTGGGAAAAATTATCGGCAAAAAAGGCCGGACTGCCCATGCAATCCGGACTATTTTAAATGCCTCTTCGGCAAAAACAAAAAAACGCACAATACTTGAGATTCTTGATTGAAACGAATGCGCCCACCTGCCACTGCGAGGCACGAGCGGGAAGGGAAGGAAGCATAATGGCAAAGATACTTATAATAGATGATCAGGAGTGGGCAAAGGATTTATGCAGAGAAGGGCTTGCCGGTGAAAGCCACAGAATCCAGGTCACGGATGATATTGAGTCCGTTAGTAAAAACATTTTATCATTTAAACCGAATATATTGCTCCTTAACCTTTACCTGAAGCATGGGTTTCTCGTATGGGATGTCTTGCGTAACATTAAAATACAAGAACCAAATCTCCCGGTGCTTATCATTGCTCCATACCACAACTACTTGTTTGATCACCGTCTTTCTCAAGCTGATGGATATTTGCTCAAGAGCCACTCTGCCGCCGATGAACTCAAGCAAAAGATATCCGCGTTATTAGAAAACAATCTCGCCAAGTAGGAAAATGCAGAATCACCTCCCCTACAATTTCATTATCAAAAGACCCTTCCTTGTGTAAGCCAAAACGATCTGGATAAGATTTCTGAGGATTTGAAGAAGTAAAAGGTTCGAGCGAAAAAAGGTAACCGTTTTCGGTGAACTTTGAACCTCAAAACCCGAACTACTGAAACACTGAAGCCGTGAACGGTTACAAGCCATTTTATCAGTTTTTCTCCCGATTAAATGGGATAAATTCCCGCCCAACAGGAGTTTTCACCATCAAAATAAAGACTTGCCTCTATGGACAAAATGAATTATGGTTTGGTATTAAACAAATACTTCGGAAATTCTACAATATATCGATATTATTAGTTTTTAATGACAATCTGTTTGTTCCATCGACATGGAAGAATGGAATCCTGGAATATTGGGGGTAAGAGCGGAAATAAACGATTTTGATTGTCAACAACTTTCTTCCTTTTCTTTCCTTCAACTTCGTTCAGGACAGGCTCACCCACCATTCCATTATTCCACTGTTTCAATTGGGTGAAGTCCCCTATGTTCTTTTATACATATATTTGGCGGATGCATTAATATTAGACTGCCACAGGGGATATAAGGATTGTGATTATGAAAAAAGTCATTAAAAATGTAGCCCAAATGATGCATCAATCGGACCCAAGAGCATGCTTTGCCATAGAATTCTGGGATGGTGATTCAATACGATTCGGAAGTTTTCCAGAGGTAATACTACGCCTGAAAACAAAAAGTTGTGCCAAAAAGATCATTAGAAAAGGATTTTTAGGATTTGGAGAAGCCTATATGGAGGGAGATCTGGAAATAGAGAAAGATCTTCTTAAACTCTTCCGTCTGGGATTCGCCATTAATTTTGATGAGCATGACCTACCTTTCTGGCAAAAATTTCGACCGCTTATCCTTTCGTTGCTAAACAGTTCTACCCTACGACGATCCCCCAAAAACATTTCCTTTCATTACGATAGGGGCGATGAATTTTATGCACTCTATCTTGACAAGACCATGACTTACTCCTGTGCGTATTTTATAAAGCCGGACGATTCTCTGGAACAGGCACAATTGAACAAATACGAGCATATTTCCCGCAAACTTTTACTCAAGCCCAACGAATCGCTTCTCGACATCGGGTGCGGCTGGGGCGGCATGCTGATCTATGCCGCCCGGAAATATGGTATAAACGGAGTTGGCATTACACTATCGAAAAATCAGTTCGAATACGCCAATCGTAAAATCGAAGAATTGGGCCTTCAAAATCAGCTTAAAATCTTATACCAGGATTACAGACAGTTAAATGAAAAATTTGATAAAATAGTTTCCATTGGTATGATGGAACACGTCGGAAAAAAATTTATTCCTACTTTTATTCAAAAAGTATCGGATTTGTTAAAAACCGGCGGGCTGGCTCTGCTACATACCATTGGAAAAGAGACCCCGTCTACCGGAGATCCCTGGACGTTTAGATATATCTTTCCCGGGGCCTATATTCCGACACTTCACGAACTTATTAAAGAAATGGGGAAAACCGGTTTTTCGATTCTGGATGTGGAAAATTTGCGGCTTCATTATGCAAAAACTCTTGAAAAATGGGCGGAAAATTTTGAAGGAAATATAGAGAAAATCAGGAAATTGTTTGATGAAACCTTTGTGAGGCAATGGCGTCTGTTTTTAAACAGTACGGCAGCAGGATTTAAGTACGGCAATTCTCGCCTGTTTCAGATTCTTGTCTCAAAAGGACTGGACAATACGCTGCCGGTAACCCGGGCACATGTATATGAGGAATAACCAACACAAAAGAACTTACTAAAATATAAAACCCAGATCAACCTGTTATATGAAAGGAGCACAAAATGGCTGTTAAAATTCTAATTAAACGGTCTGTGCCGGAAAACAAGGCAAAGGAAATGATACCTCTATTTAGACAAATGAGAGTCCTTGCTACAAACCAGTCGGGTTATATTTCCGGTGAAACGCTAAAAAGCCTGGATAGACCGGATACGTTTCTGGTCATTAGCACTTGGAAGTCCTCTGATTATTGGGAAAAATGGTTGCTCAGTAAAGAAAGACAGGAAATTCAAGATAAAATCGATGCGTTGCTCGGGGGAAAAACCGAATACGAAATGTTTCACTATGGATTTGGGGAATAGGCTCATTACAGGGATAAGTCGGAAATCCTACGTGTTAATTCACAGTTACTTCTCAATAAGTTCTGGTAATGAAATTATCATTATTGACCCGAGTCCTAATTTCTTGACATGTTACAATTTACCCCTTTAATTGGCTAAATCTGTGGAAAAAATAAGTCTGCCCACATAAATTCTATCTTATCAGTTTTTCTCCCGAAGACGTGGGGTAAATTCCTGCACCATAGGGATTCCCACCATCAAAATGAAGGCTTTGGTCTATGGACAGCTTTAATTATAATTTGATAAAAATATATTTTATTTGAATTTGAGATAATATTTCGAAACAATAGTATATGAGGAGGTATTGCATGGCAACGGTTAAATCAAAAAATAAAATTAAGCGGAAAAAAGTAAAATTTTCCATTGATTTATCAGGTGCTAACGAGGTCGTTTTGATGGGAGATTTTAATAATTGGAATCCTAAAAAACATCTTATGAAGCAGGATAGGAATGGGGTGTGGAATAAGGCCGTGATTCTACCTCCCGGAAGCTACGAGTACAAGTTTCTGGTTGACGGGCAGTGGAAAGAAGATCCCCAAAACGACCAGACGTGTTTAAACTGCTTCGGGACTTACAACAACATCCTTAATCTGACCGTACCTTAAATCGGGCAAGCTGAAACCTCCTAAGGTTTGAATAACGAATTCGACGCAAATGGGAGTTTTTATATCCTATGAAAAAAAGAGTTGATAAACGCCATCAATGCCAAGCATCCGTTATATGCAACTGTTTTAATAAGGATAATACCGTTAATGCCACAATGCTTAACTGCGGTGAAGGCGGAATGTATTTCGAGTCTGATTCATTTTTCAAAGAAGGAACGAATATTTTCTTCAAGGTGAAAACCTGTTCCTTTGATTCTTCTGCACCGGAACTCTGCAATGGGCTTCGAACCGCATCCCTCGCTCAAGTAAGATGGTGGAAGGAAATGGGCGGCCAAGACGCTTCTCGTTTTGGCATTGGCGTTAAATATTATTAACCATCTATTATGGTTTTTGTTTTCTTATGTGCCGGGGAGGCTACATCTCTAGTGTAAAGGGCGGCCTTTGTGCCGCCCTTTACCCATGCCGGTTCCGAGGAAAAAATTCAAGCCATAAGCAAATCCCATTCGTTATACCGCCTGCAACGGCATAGAATTTCCGAATCGGCTGATGTCAACGGTCATAATAATCGGTGATGGTTTTACGGAGCCGGCGCACCCTTGCCGTGATATCCTCAGCGCGTGTTATGCCGGTGATCATGGCCACGCGGCGCGCGCCCGCTTCCAGAACCCGACCGATATTGTCCGGATGGATACCGCCCATGGTGGTAAATGGTACGGTGAGCTGTGGCCCGATTTCACTGATGGCTTCAGGTCCCAGAAAAGGGACCGTATTTTCTTTGGTCTTAGTGGGGAAAATGGGACCGATGTTTACATAATCGGCTCCGTCTTGCTCGGCTTTTAGGGCCTCCATGAGATTGTGGCTGGAAGCGCCGATAATCAGCTCCGGGGCGATGTTTCGTGCCGCCCTAATGGGCAGATCTTCCTGACCCAGATGGACCCCGTCGGCGCCTACAGCCAGGGCCACATCCACATGATCGTTAATAATCAAAAGCGCATCGTGGCTGCGGGTGCGTTTGCGGAATTCAATGGCCAATTCATAGAGATCCTTCTTGTCCCAATGCTTTTCCCTGAGCTGAATGATTTTGGCGCCGCCGTCCAGAACCGCTGCCAACACTTCCAAGTTGGTTCGGCCTTCCGAAAGTTTTTGGCAGGTGACCGGATAAATATCGATGGCCGTTAATTTTACCAAACGTTCTTTACGATTCATCCGCCACCTACAAATCGAATGAGTTCCAATTCATCACCGTCTTTTAAAACAATGCGATCAAACATATCCCGGTGTAAAATATTTCGATTACGCTCCACCACAACACTGGCCGGAGGTACCTTCAATGTTTCCAGCAACGATAAGATATCCATGCGGTGTTCAAGCGCGTGGGGTTTACCGTTGAGCGTGATATGAATCGGCATAAATGACTCCTTTTGAAAAGGTCTCAATGCTCTGCCGTGTTCAAGAAACTCGCATCCCAATCCTTCCATACCGGCTCATAGCCGTGGGCGGCGATCATCCGGACGACTTCTTGTGGGCTGCGAAGATCGCTGATTTCGAACTGGCCCTCGACGTTTTCTTTGGCCGCATAACCGCCCGGTGCGGTTTTGCTGCCCGCGCTCATTTGGGTAATCCCTAAGGGCAGCAGATTCTCGCGCAGACTGGCGGGTTCGCGCGTGGACAGGACCAAGCCTGCATCGGGCAACCAGAGTCTCAGCGCGCACATGAGCTGCACCAAATGAGTGTCGTTTACGGGAAATCGGGGTTGAAATCCTCCGGCCGCAGGCCGCAGGCGCGGAAAGGAGACCGACACATGGCTTTGCCAGTAGCGGCGCGCCAGATAAGCGGCGTGTAACCCCACGAAGGCGCCGTCCACGCGCCAGTCGGACAATCCTAATAGAACTCCGATATTCAGGCGACGGAATCCGGCCTGCCCCCCGCGATCCGGGGTTTCCAGACGCCAGCGGTAGTTGCGTTTGGGACCGGCTGGATGAACCTCGGCATACCGTTTTATGTGGTAGGTTTCCTGGTAAACGGTCAATCCGTCCACGCCGTTTTGGATCAAGCGGCGGTAGTCATTGGTTGTCAGCGGATAGATTTCAATGGATATGGATGCTAAAAGCGGCCGCAATTGGCGGGCGATGCGGATTAAGTACTCCACCGGTACGTGATGCGGCGACTCACCGGTCAGCAAAAGCACGTGACGGAATCCCTGTCGGTGCAAAAACAACACTTCCTTCTCCACTTCCGCTACGCTAAGGGTGGCGCGGGATATTTGATTGTGGCGGTTGAACCCGCAGTATACACAGGAATTGGTACATTCACTGGATATATAAACAGGTGCGAACATTTGAATGGTCCGGCCGAAGCGCTGAACCGTCAGCCCATGGGCCGCCAGAGCCATTTCTTCCAGAAAGTCGGCCGCAACCGGAGAGAGTAGCGCCAACAGATCGTCAAAATTTGGATTAGGCGCTCTCATGGCCTGCCGAACGTCTTGGGCCGTCTTGCGGGAGATTGCCGCTTCGATCCGATCCCATCGATATTGAATGATTTTCTGCCAGAAACTCATGCGTGGTTGCTCCTTAAAAATCCGGTTAGGGGGGAACTGGCTTCCGCCTCCCAAGAATGTCGGCCAAGACCTGCTATGTATGCTTTAAACCCGGCTTCCACACCCAGCCGGAAGGCTTCTGCCATGCCCACCGGATCGCCGGCTGTCGCAATGGCGGTGTTGACTAAAACGGCATCAGCGCCCATCTCCATGGCTTCTGCTGCATGGGAAGGCGCTCCCAGTCCGGCATCTACCACAACCGGTACCTGCGCCTGTTGGATGATGATCTGAATCGCGTCGCGTGTTTTCAAACCTCGATTGGTACCGATAGGGGCCCCCAGGGGCATTACCGTAACCGTTCCTACCTCTTCCAGCCGCTTGGCAAGGACCGGGTCCGCATTAATATAAGGAAGTACCTTAAATCCTTCTTTAACCATAATTTCGGCCGCCTTTAGTGTTTCCACCGGATCGGGCAATAAATAATGGGGATCGGGAGTAACTTCCAGCTTGACCCACGGATCGCATCCCGCTGCCCGGGAAATTCGTGCCAGACGCACGGCTTCCTCCGCGTCCCTGGCGCCACTGGTGTTAGGCAAAAACAGGTAGCGATCTCTATCAACGGCTTCCATTAGATTATCCTGGGGATTGCTCAAATCGACACGGCGCAGAGCCACGGTGACAATCTCGGCTCCGGAGGCCGCAAGTGCCTGCTGCATGATTTGGGTGGAGGCAAACTTGCCGGTCCCGACCAGCAAGCGGGAATGAAAGGTGCGATCCGCAATAATCAGCGGAGGGTATTGGGTCATGGTCGTCTCCTTTTTTATTAAATGAGTTTTGCTGCCCGGCATACGTCGCAACATGGCGGCGGAAGTTCGATTTCCCGAAATATCGAATTCAGGGCGTCATAGGTCAACAGCCGCCCAAGCAGCAATTTTCCGCTGCCGGTCAAGAATTTGACGGCTTCGGCAGCCTGTATGCTCCCCAGCGCGCCAGGTACCACTCCCAAAACCCCGACTTGGTCGGTGGAATATACCTGATCCGGTTCGGGAATGTTGCCGAACACGCAACGGTAACAGGCACCTTGGCCGGGCACGATGGTCATGACCTGACCGAACATGCCCAAAATGCCGGCATGGCAGAAGGGAACCTTAGCATGAATGCAGATGTCGTTGACCAGAAACTTGGCTTCGAAATTATCCGTGGCCTCAATCACAAAATCATACCCGCTTACCAACTCACGTCCGTTTTTTGCAGTAAAAGGTTCGTTGTAAGGTTCAATGCAAACATCCGGGTTCAGGCGATGTAATTTATCTTGGGCCGAACGGGTCTTCAAATCATCCAGATCCTCCAATGTATACAAAATCTGCCTCTGCAGGTTGGACAATTCGACTCGATCCCCATCCACAATACCGATAGTCCCGACGCCGGCACAGGCCAGATAAAACAAGGCGGGACTGCCCAATCCTCCGGCACCCACCACTAGGACCCGGCCCCTTAAAAGCTTTTGCTGTCCGGAAGTCCCGATTTCCGGAACCAGGATGTTTCGCGAGTACCTGATCTTCTGAATAGCGGTCAAATCCTTCATTCCATCGTTTCCCGGCGCTACCGCATAGCGAGGCTCTCGGTCGGTTCCTCTTGAAAGGCCATGGCACAAGTATTTGAGTCCCAATACAAAAGAACGCTCCACGACGGCATATATCTCTTTCCAACCGACTGAAACTTGTGCTTAAGCACCCGTAAGCCAAAGCCGCGCCGGAGTGATTAAGCCCAATTTGTCGCTAAATAATCTTATGGATTTTTTTTGTTATCATTTTATTCGGCTTGGGTTAAAGCGTGCTAAAGCCCTTCAAACAATCAGTCGGTTTCCAATAGAAACACGCCGTCGCTACGCTGTACCGAAATTTAATTTCTTTACCCTGTTTAAAAGGCCAAACAAGGCTGCCCAGTTCGTTAAAGCATAATACGGTCAAAGGTTTTAATCGCGCAAAAATCACCGCACATGGTGCAGACATCCCGATCATGATCTTCCGTCTGCATGCGGCGCTTGCGGGCCAATTCCGGGTCGATGGCCTGGTTATACATGGTTTCCCAGTCGAATTCCCGTCGCGCCAGGGACATCCTCCGATCCCAGTCCTCGGACCCGGGCAGCCCCTTTTCCAGATCTCCGATATGGGCCGCAATCCGCGTGGCAATTACTCCGTCATGGACATCCTGTACCGTGGGCAGATGCAAGTGTTCGGCAGGTGTCAGATAACATAAGAAATCCACACCGCTGGCAGCGGCCACGGCTCCGCCGATGGCACCTACCAGATGATCGTATCCCGGAGCAATGTCTGTGGGCAAAGGCCCCAGCACGTAGTAAGGGGCGTTGTCACAAAGACGCTTTTGAAGTTGCACATCTCCGGCAATGCGTCCCAGCGGAACATGGCCAGGGCCCTCGATCATCACCTGGACACCGGCCTTGCGGGCGCGGCACGTCAGCTCGCCCAAAATTAAAAGCTCGGAAATTTGGGCACGATCTTCGGCATCATGGATTGCCCCGGGACGCAGTCCATCGCCCAAAGAGAGGGTAACATCGTGTTGCCTGCAGATTTCCAGCAGACGATCATATTGGGAAAACAGGGGGTTTTCCTTTTTATTGGCGATGATCCACTCGGCGATGAAGCTGCCGCCGCGCGACACCATGCCCATAATTCGGTTGCACCCCTTAAGGACGCTTAAGCTTTGTCGGGTGATACCACAATGCACCGTTATGAAATCGACTCCCGCCTCGGCTTGCAGTTCGATTTCTTCCATAAGGTCGTCCGCGGTCATCTGCGGTAGAGTTTTGTTTTTTTTCATCAATTTGCTAACGACTTTATAGATTGGAACGGTGCCGACCATGAGCGGGGAGCGTTTCAATATGGTCTCCAATATGAGGTCGAGGTTGCCTCCGGTGGAAAGATCCATCACCGCGTCCGCACCCGCCGCAACCGCCGTATCGAGTTTGACCAGTTCTTCTTTAAGATCATGGTGGCTCGGGGAGGTGCCAATGTTGGCATTCACCTTGGTTTTCAAGCCCTGGCCGATGCCGCGCGCTTCGAAATCACGGTTGCGGTTTTTGGGAATCACCACCACACCGGCGGCCACTTTTTCCCGCACCTGTTCAGCGGTAATGCCCTCTTTTTGGGCAACCTGATGCATGGCCTCTGTAATCTGATTGCTTCGGGCCAATTCAATCTGTGTCATTTTATATCTCCATTCGTTGCGTTTTTTCCCATTTTATGGGATCTGAAGGCCAAGTAATATACTGCATTTCGGCCTGAAAAATGCCGTGTTTCTGAATGGTTCTGAGCAGTGAGAAACCCGTTTTAAATAGGGGTGTTATCTGATCGGTATGCAAAAAGGCGGCGATCGGCAAGTAAACGAATTGTATTTCAAAAAAAATGCCGTTTCCCCGAACAGGAAAACGGCATGGACAATCAAATCCGAATCGCAGGCCCGTTTCCCTTCGCAGGTATTACCCTGATCAGGTGGTTAAGGGTTGTCCTTTCCCGGACTCTCAGATGATACCAACACCCCTAACGAGACAAATTTATTTTAAATCTAAGTTTTTAGATTGTCAAGTGATCTTTTATTAGATTTTTATAACACTCAACAACCAAGTTTTCTACGCGTTAAAAAAATGGGCTAACGTTCATATCTTTTGAAGGTTTGACATTAAACCGTCAATGTTTATTTTTTTAACATCTGACGATACCAACCACAGGAGGAATTCATGCGTTTTGATAAATTTACTATAAAATCACAAGAACTTATTCAAAATGCCCAATCCATGGCTTCAGAGCATAATAACCAACAGATCGAGCCGGAGCATTTACTTCTTGCCATGCTCAATGAACCGGAAGGAATCGCCCGGGCCATGCTGGACAAACTAGGTGTTTCTTCGGATGATGTTTCCCGTGAACTTGCCGTATCCATCGACAGAATTCCAAAAGTAAGCGGGAGTACGGTTACAGATGCCTTCATTTCTCCCCGGACAAAAATGGTTCTTGATGCTGCTTTTGCAGAGGCCGCCAAGATGAAAGATCAATACGTCAGTATTGAACACATCTTTCTTGCCATATCAGACGAAAAAAAAGGAGAAGCCGCCAAAATTTTAAGGGAAAAGGGAATTTCAAGAGAAACAATTTTAAAGGTTCTCCTAAATATTCGTGGTACTCAGCGTATCACCGATCCCAACCCGGAAGAAAAATACCAGGCCCTTGACAGGTTTAGCCGTAATCTGACCGATTTGGCCCGGCTGGGCAAGCTCGATCCCGTTATCGGCCGTGATGATGAAATCCGGAGGATTGTACAGGTGCTGTCCCGGCGTAAAAAAAATAATCCTGTTTTAATCGGAGAACCGGGAGTCGGAAAAACCGCTATTGTTGAGGGCCTTGCCCAACGTATTGTTGCCGGAGATGTATCTGAAAGCCTTAAAAACAGGCGGCTCGTTGCCCTTGATATGGGGGCGCTCATTGCCGGCGCCAAGTACAGGGGAGAATTTGAAGATCGTCTGAAAGCGGTTCTAAAAGAGGTGGAAAAAGCAGAAGGAGAAGTCATCCTTTTTATTGATGAGCTCCACACCCTTGTGGGAGCGGGAGCCAGCGAAGGGGCCATGGACGCTTCAAATATGTTAAAACCGGCCCTTGCCCGGGGCACACTGCGATGTGTGGGCGCCACCACATTGAATGAATACCGTAAGTACATTGAAAAAGACGCTGCCCTGGAACGGCGCTTTCAACCGGTTATGGTACTTGAGCCCACGGTGGAAGATACTATATCGGTGCTCCGGGGTCTTAAGGAAAAATACGAGGTCCATCATGGGGTTCGGATTAAGGACTCGGCCATCGTTGCCGCGGCCACGTTGTCTCATCGTTATATTTCCGACCGCTTTCTTCCGGACAAGGCCATCGATTTGATGGATGAATGCGCTTCAAAACTCAGGATCGAAATCGATAGTATGCCTGTGGAAATAGATGAGATCCAACGCAAGATAACCCAGGCTGAAATAGAACGGGAAGCATTAAAAAAAGAATCTGATTCTGCGTCCAAAAAGCGTCTTACCCGGCTTGAATCCAAGATAAATAACCTGAAGGATGAAATCCTTGAAATGAAAGCCCACTGGCAGAGTGAAAAAGATCTGATACAGACCATAAGGAAGATCAAGGAACATCAGGAGCAGCTGGGTATTGAAGAACAGCATGCTGAAAGAGAGGGAAATCTGGCAAAGGTTGCAGAGATCAGATACGGAAAAGCGGCGGAACTCAGAAACAATTTGGACCAGGCCAATGAAAAACTCGCCAGTCTTCAGAAAAATAGAAAAATGTTAAAAGAGGAAGTCGATGCTGAAGACATTGCCCAAGTCATATCCAGATGGACCGGCATCCCTGTGAGCAGGATGCTCGAAGGTGAACGGGAGAAACTTATTCATATGGAGGATCGCCTCGGGGAACGGGTAATTGGGCAGAAAGAAGCCATATCTGGAATATCAAATGCCGTTCGCCGGGCCCGTTCGGGATTGCAGGATCCAAACCGGCCCATCGGATCCTTTATTTTTATGGGTCCCACCGGTGTTGGTAAGACCGAATTGGCCAAGGCGCTGGCGGAATTTATTTTTGACAGCGAACAAGCTATAGTCAGAGTCGACATGTCGGAATACATGGAAAAGCATGCGGTTTCGAGACTGATCGGAGCCCCTCCGGGATATGTGGGTTATGAGGAAGGGGGATATCTTACAGAGGCTGTCCGTCGGCGACCGTATTCCGTGGTGCTGTTTGATGAGATCGAAAAAGCACATCCCGAGGTTTTTAATGTGCTGCTTCAAATTTTAGATGATGGCCGAATGACAGACGGCCATGGAAGGACGGTTGATTTTAAGAATACGATCATAATCATGACGTCTAATGTGGGCAGCCGGTGGATCCAGGAACTCGGGGAATCAAGACGCGAAGAAATGGAATCCAGAATTACCGAAGCCCTTCGAGCCAAATTTAAGCCTGAATTTTTAAACCGGATTGATGAGATTATAATTTTTGATAATCTAACACAGGAACAGATTGCTGAAATCGTCGACATCCAGGTTAAACGGCTGGGATCACGGCTGGCCCAAATGAACTTGGCGCTCGTTCTTTCAGAGAATGCACGGACTTTTCTTGCTGAAAAAGGATTTGATCGGATATATGGTGCTCGTCCATTAAAGAGAGCTATTCAAAAGTATATCGAAAATCCGCTTTCCATGGAGATTCTGCAGGGAAATATCCCGGAAGGCACCAAAATCGAGGTTGATGCCGAAGATGAACGGATCGTATTTAATTCAAATTTATCATGAAAAAACCTTTCTTTGTTGACCCTCTCACATGACCCCACGGCAAGTTCGGAAATTCAGACTCTGGCCAAAGGAATATATTTTTTAAGAATTACGAGAATGTGAAATTTTTAACACAAATAAAAAGCCCGGCTTTT
>JASFLX010000047.1:0-15299 GCA_050117895.1 Desulfobacterales bacterium
GAAGAAATCAAACGTTTTCTTAGTATTATTGAAAAACATGTGAATCGTCTAACAGCGATCTTAGAAGATCTGATTAGCCTTTCAAGAATCGAACAAGATGACGAAAAACAAGCAATTAAACTCCAAAAAAGACCTTTAAAAAATATTCTCCAGACCGCCATTGGCAACTGCCGTGAAAAAGCTGATTTAAAAGACATAACCATTGACCACGTGTGTGATGAGAACATTTTAGCCATGATCGATCCGCCCCTTTTAGAACAGGCGATCGTCAACCTATTGGACAACGCCATCAAATACAGCGATGAGGGGAGTTCCGTTCATGTTTCAGCCTGTCAAAAAGATGATTCGATTATTATCAGCGTTCAGGATCACGGGATTGGAATCACAAAAGAGCATCTTCCAAGACTTTTTGAAAGATTCTACCGGGCGGACAAAGCCCGAAGCCGCAAACTTGGAGGCACGGGACTGGGTCTTGCCATTGTAAAACATATCACCCAAGCCCATGGGGGTACCGCAACTGTGGAAAGCACCCCCGGAAAGGGAAGTACCTTTTCATTGCACCTTCCTACAGAGTAGACCGTATCTTTCAAATATATAGATTTGCATGCCCACATTGACAAACCGTTGACGGGTCGTTTCTTCATCCATAGCTATTGGAAAGTGAAAAACCTAAAATTCATAGGACCTCCGCCGTTTGCTTTAATGTAAGCCACTCCACATCCTTTTCAATTCTTTACCACTGTGTATCGTTTAACAAAAATTTAACAAAAATCTAATTTTTTCTTAACCTACTTCCATAAATATCATCACAAATGTAGTGTAGTTTTTTTGCTGGAGAGGAGGTGGTGGTATTTAAAAGTTATAAAGGAAGAGAGTTAAAAAATTTTGTGAAAAATTATTAAATCTTTAAATCTAAAAACAGGAGAGACAAACGAATGAAGAAAATATTTTTGATGTTCATTATGATGGGTATTTTCGTGATTCCTGCGGTGAGCGGGAACAACCCGGTGTGGGCTGGAGAAACGGATGTTTTGATAGATATACTTCAAAAAAAAGGCATCCTAACCCCCCGGGAAGCCAAAGAAGTTTTGTCTGAAATCCAGACTCAAAAGGAAAAAAAGAAAGCCCCGGTCAAAGCTTCGGTTAAGGACGTGGAGAGTTCGGGGTTCAAACTCCCCAAATGGGTGGAAAATACCAAGGTCAAAGGGGACTTTAGGTTCCGCTACCAGTACCAGGAAACCGATGAATCCGGATCGGAAAGTCGGGACCGATGGCGAATTAGATGGCGGTTCGGTCTTGAAACCCAGATAAACGAGAGGTTGAAAACCGCGTTTCGGTTGGCTTCCGGCGGTGGTGACCCCAGATCCAGAAACTTGACTCTGACAGACACCTTTGAAACTTCAAATGTCCAGCTTGATTTGGCCTACGCACAATTCGACCCCAACAAGCATTGGAGTCTGGTGGCTGGTAAGTTCAAAAATCCGATTTGGAACACCAAAGATTTGCTCTGGGATTCAGACATTAATCCCGAAGGAATCGGCGTCCAGTTTTTAAATTATAAAATCAATCAGTTTGAGTTGTTTGGCACAGCGGGCTTCTACGTCTTGGAAGAATTCTCATCGGATACCAGCGACCCCTGGCTTGGACTCATTCAGGCGGGTTCTAAAGTGAAGCTTACGGACAGCTTGTATCTCAAATTTGCGGGTGCCTTCTATAGCTTTCAAGACCTCAAGGGAAATAGTTTCGACTATTCCGCCGGCACCAACTCTACAGATGCCGGTGGGAACTTCAGGTACGATTACGACGCCTTTGGGTTAGACGCGGAGTTGGGATTTAAGCTCTCGGGTCCGGTGCCCTTTGTGGGTATTTTTGGCCAGTATGTGAACTCCGATGCAAGCGATGACGACTTGGGGTATCTTGCCGGTTTAAAGTTTGGACATAAAAAGGTCAAAAAATTCGGGCAATGGCAAGTGAAGTACAATTACCGGCGTCTTGAACAGGATGCATGGCCGGATTTCCTTTCTGACAGCGATTTCTACGATGGCGAAACCGATGTTCAGGGCAGCGAAATCGAATTTACATTTGGGCTGGCCAAAAACGTCACCATTGGTATTGACTACTATAAGTCCGAACAGATTGATAGAAAACCGACCATAGAGGAGGATCTCGTCCAAGTGGACCTTGTTCTGAAATACTAAATTCCATTAATCAATACTATTTCCAGAAATGAGGGGTGCGCTTCAGTCGCACCCCTCTGGTTGTATTAGGAATTTTATTTCAAAGGAGGTGAAAACAAACGGCTAACAGAATCCTAATATTATGCTAACAAAATCCTAACAAAAAAAACTTAGGTTTAATTATTTAGTTATATTTATAATAAATGGGAGGTAAAAATGAGTATGAAAAAAATAAGTATTGTATTAACTGTCGCCTTTTCAATTTTTTGTGTTGCCGGATTTGCTGCTGCAGGCAACATTGTCATCAAGGGGTCTACAACGGTTCTGCCCATCGCTCAGAAAGTGGCGGAGGCTTATATGAAAGCAAATCCCGATGTGGCTATTTCCATTTCCGGCGGCGGGTCCGGTAACGGTATTAAGGCAATCATTGACGGTACCACCGATATTGCGGACAGCTCCAGGTTTATTAAAGGAAAAGAAGTCAAACTCGCCGTTGAAAAAGGAGTTTATCCGGTTCCTTTCCGAGTAGCCTACGACTGTATTGTGCCTGTGGTACATCCCAGCAATCCCATGAAAGATATTAGCATGGATCAGCTAAAAGCAATTTATATGGGCCAGGTAAAGAACTGGAAGGACGTCGGCGGCCCGGATAAAAAGGTCGTGGTGATATCCCGTGACACGTCTTCAGGGACCTATGAAGTCTGGCACAAAAAGGTCATGAAAAAGGAAAAGGTATTTCCCGGCGCCCTGCTTCAAGCTTCCAACGGGGCCGTGGCTCAGGCTGTAGCAAAAAATAAATACGCCATCGGCTATATCGGTATTGGATATTTAAATAAAGACGTAAAGGCCTTATCCGTGAGCGGAATAGTTGGGTCCGAAGAAACAACTCTGGACGGAACATTCCCCATCAGCCGACCGCTTTTTATGTTCACGCAGGGTTGGCCCAAAGGCGATACGGTCAAATTCATTAACTACGTACTCCACCCCCAAAAGGGTCAAAAGCTGGTTGGAGCGTCAGGCTACGTACCATTATATTAATTTACGCTAAAAAAAAGTTAAAAACAGTGACGCACAATGAAAACATTGTGCGTCACTGTGTTCATAGAAAACAGCACAAAAGATTCACAGCTTAGAGAGAGGAAACGAAAAGGAAAAATGGCAAATATCCGCCAAATTAAAGAACGATGGATGCATTATCTGTTTTTATTTATTGCGACGGCATCCATTGCGATTCTTTTTATGATTTCCATATTTCTTTTCATGGAGGGCTTGCCGATCTTCAAGCAAGTTTCCGTGAAAGACTTCATCTTCGGGGAATTCTGGTATCCCACCTATGATCCACCGGAATTCGGAATATTTCCGTTGATCATGGGATCTTTGGTCGTCACTATTTTTTCCGCTATTATTTCCATTCCGTTGGGAGTAATGACTGCTGTGTATTTGGCGGAAATGGCCACGCACAAAATCCGGGAGATTGTTAAACCCATTGTGGAACTTCTTGCAGCACTTCCCTCGGTAGTCATCGGTTTTTTTGGAATGATTGTGGTGGCGCCGTTTTTACAGGAGGTCTTTGATATCCCGACCGGTTTGAACATTTTCAATGCATCCATTATGCTGGCCTTTATGTCAATTCCCACCATTTGCAGTATTTCAGAGGATGCCATTTACAGTGTACCCACCAATCTAAAAGAGGCTTCATTGGCGCTTGGGGCGACCCATCTGGAAACCATTGTTCGGGTAATACTTCCAGCTTCGATTTCCGGTATAAGTACAGCGGTTATTTTAGGGATGTCCAGGGCAATCGGTGAAACCATGGTCGTGCTGATGGTTGCAGGTGGCGCCGCCATGATACCCGGCTCAATTTTTGATCCGGTTCGGCCAATGCCGGCCAGTATTGCTGCTGAAATGGCTGAAGCGCCGTTTCGCGGCGATCACTACTATGCGCTATTTGCTACCGGGATTGTGCTCTTTATCTTTACGTTTATATTTAATATCATAGCTGAGCATATCTCCCATAAATACCGGCAGGTTGGGGAGGCATCACTTTAGGCACAGACATTATGCAAACAACAAGAGTCAAAGTTATGGACGGTTTTCCGCTTTCCCATTTAAAAACAAAATCTGACGAAATCGATCAATCCAAAAGCGAAATTTCGAAATCCGCTTTTTCTTCCATAAGCAGGCGTAAAACCATACAGAAAATCGTTTTTGGCATTTTCCGTACCGCCGCCTGGATTAATGGTATTGCGCTTGTGATTATACTATATTTCATGATTTTTAATGGATGGAGTGCCATAAACTGGACATTTTTAACCCAGCCGCCCATGGATTCCATGACCAAGGGAGGCATCCTTCCTTGTATTGTGGGTACCATAGGTCTTAGCCTGGGGGCCATACTCTTCGCCTTTCCCATCGGTGTGGCCTCGGCGATTTATTTAAACGAATATGCCCGTCCCGGACGGTTTCTCAGAATTATTCGCCTGGGGATCAACAACCTTGCAGGGGTTCCTTCCGTTGTTTTTGGTCTTTTTGGCCTGGCATTTTTTGTCATCTACCTGGAATTTGGCGTCAGTCTTCTTTCCGGAGCACTCACTTTGGGTGCAATGACATTGCCCGTTATCATCGGTTCCGCCGAAGAAGCGCTCAAGGCCGTACCGGATACTTACCGTGAAGCTTCCCTGGGTCTTGGCGCTACCAAATTGCAAACCATTTTCCGAGTGGTTCTTCCTGCGGCGTTGCCGGGTATATTGACCGGTGGTATTCTGGGAATCAGCCGTGCCGCCGGTGAGACCGCACCCATAATGTTTACAGCCGCGGTATTTTTTTCACCGCGCCTACCATCTTCCGTGTTCGATGAAATAATGGCATTGCCATATCATATATATGTTCTGGCCACTGCGGGCACGGAAATTGAGGCCACGCGCCCGCTTCAATATGGCACGGCCCTGGTCTTGATTGTACTGGTTCTGGGTTTAAATTTAATCGCCATCATATGGCGCTCCCGACTGAGGAAGCGCATGCAATAAAAGATAGGGATATGGAAAAACCATTGAAAATGGCTTCAGAGCATTTGAATTTTTTTTACGGTGACTTTGAAGCGTTACATGACATCTCTCTTGAGTTTTATGAAAAACAGGTCACGGCCCTTATCGGTCCGTCGGGTTGCGGCAAAAGCACGTTTTTAAGATGCATGAACCGCATGAACGACCTTATACCAAACACTCGTGTAGAGGGACAACTGTTACTCGACAGCGCGGATATTTATGCACCTTCAGTTGACGTGGTGTCCTTGCGCAACCGAATAGGCATGGTATTCCAAAAGCCGAATCCTTTTCCCAAGACCATTTTTGAAAATATAGCATATGGTCTGAAGGTAAATGGGGTTAGGGACAAAAGCCTTATTAAAGATCGTGTGGAAGAAAGTCTTGTTCAGTCGGCGCTCTGGGATGAGGTTAAAGACAGACTGAACGATTCGGCGCTCGGCCTATCCGGCGGGCAGCAACAGCGTCTTTGCATTGCCCGAGCTCTTGCTGTAGAGCCTGAAGTCCTGTTAATGGATGAGCCCTGCTCCGCACTGGATCCCGTCGCGACCCAAAAGATTGAAGAGCTTATCCACAGCTTGAAAAAATCCTTTACCATTATCATCGTTACGCATAACATGCAGCAAGCGGCCAGAGTCTCAAATGTCACCGCCTTTTTTTACATCGGCAAGCTCATAGAGGTGAATGATACCGATACGCTATTTACACGGCCGCAACTCAAGCAGACCGAAGACTATATTACCGGCCGTTTTGGTTAGAGGTGAATTTTATGCCCAAGCATTTTCATAGAGAACTGGAAAAGTTAAAAAAGAGAATCCTTACTCTGGGAGCCATGGTGGAAGAACGCGTCTACATGGCAACAAAAGCCATCGAAAATAGAGATTCAGACCTTGCCGACAAGATCATAAAGTCCGACTACGAAATTGATGAAGTGGAAGTTGATGTGGAAGAAGAATGTTTAAAGATTCTGGCGTTGTATCAACCCGTTGCCGTGGATCTTAGATTTATCACTTCAGTGATCAAGATCAATAATGACCTTGAAAGAATCGCTGATGAAGCCGTGAACATCGCCGGGGGGGTAAAATATATCGCAAAGGGTAAAAAACTGCATTTCGATTTTGACTTTTATTCAATGGCTGAAAAGACCGAAGCCATGCTCAAAAAAAGCTTGGACGCCCTTGTAAACCTGGACGTGGATCTTGCTTTCAAGGTATGCCTTCTGGATGATGAAGTTGATAAAATCAACGCGGAAGTTCACCGTATCGTTAAGGATGGCATTAAAGATAACCCGGATCATGTAGAATCTTTTATCAATCTGCTTTTAATCTCCCGTCACCTTGAACGTATTGCAGACCATGCAACCAATATTGCCGAAGAAGTCATCTACCTGATAGAGGGCGAAATTATACGGCATCGGGAAATTGTATAGTTCATCATAAGCTAAATAGTGCCCGAACGAAAACTAGGATTTTTTGTTAAGATCAAGGGCAAATCTTCAGGATAGCAGATTTGGACAGCTATCAAGCTGCCCGCAAGGGCGAGGGGCATGGATGCCCCGAGTCAACACGGAAATTTTAACCACAGTAATACGGGTAGTATTTCGAGGATTAAAATTTGAGTCTGACGCAGATATTGGCGAAAAAGACAGTTTTCGTTCAGGCACTAAATAATTATGAAGCTTAAGCGTTTCGTACTCACATATCCGCCGAATACTCTGCAAGTATGTGGTCAGGTATATTATCGATGAAACGGGAGGGGCGATTCAAGATCATTCCCGAGCTTCTATCATAAACTTGAACCGGATATGTAAAAATCAAGTTTTCTTTAGCCCGCGTTGAAGCAACATACATAAGCCTCAATTCTTCCTCAATTTCCTTTTTTTTGTGAAAAGCATGTATGGAAGGAAATCGTCCCTCAAGAGCCCATATAATAAAAACGGTATGCCATTCAAGACCTTTGGCCGAGTGTATTGTTGAAAGAATGAGTCGGTCCTCATTCTGATCGCCGGTAGAAAAAGAGTTATTAAGACTTGTATTTGGCGGTTCAAGGGCCATATCGGTCAAAAACGGTTCGATATTTTTGTACCGTTCCATGATGGTTACCAGATGCTCAAGATCTCTTCTGCGTTTCGGATGATCATCATATTTTTCTTTTAATATGGGAACATAGTAATTGACAATAGCGTCACCCATTTGGGAAGCGGACATGGGTTTTGAATCAATGGTTGAAAAAAGATCTTTTAATCTTACCATACCCCTTGATCGTCTCGATTTGAGTTGGACAGCAAAAATTCCGGTATATCCTGCTTTTTCAGCCAGGATTGTTTCATAAATATCCATAGCGGTTTTAGGACCGATATTATCCAAAAGGAGAAGTATTCTATACCAGCTTATCCTGTCAAGGGGATTGGAAAGAACTCTGAGATGGGCCAGGATGTCTTTAATGTGTGCGGATTCGGTGAATTTAAAACCACCCACTTTGATGAAGGGAATTTCATCTCTGCTCAGTTCGATTTCAAGATCAAAGGAATGAAAACTTGCTCTAAAAAGTACTGCGATCTGGTTTAGAGGAATACCGTTACGATGAATCTCTTTAATCTTTTGAACCAAAAATCGCGATTGGCTGTTTTCACTCCGGGTATTTATAAGCAACGGTAAGGACCCGCCGTATTTTCGAGTAAAAAGAATTTTTGAATATTTTTGGGTAGCCCGTTCGATAATGACATTGGTCAGATTTAATATGGGTCGGACACTGCGATAGTTTTCTTCCAGTCTAATTATTCGAGTGCCGGGAAATACTTCAGGAAACCTCATGATATTTTCAATATTAGCACCCCTGAACGCATAAATACTTTGTGAATCATCCCCGACAACCATGACATTTTGTTTGATACCGGCGAGAAGATATATGATTTCCGCCTGAATCTTATTGGTATCCTGGTATTCATCAACCATTATATAATGGTATACTGAGCAAATATTATCACGAACGTCAGAGTGGTTTTTCAAAAGTATTTCTAAATATATTAAAAGGTCGTCATAATCAAAAAAATTGTTTTCGGCTTTTTGTTTTCGATAAGCATTGGAGAGTGCAACTATGGCTTCTATATGAGGAGCAAAATGAGGATAATCAGATAAAACCACATCTTCAACGAATAGAACTTTGTTCACCGCTCGGCTGAAAATATTGGCCAAGGTTTGTTTTCTGGGAAAAGAATGGTTCTTTGAAAATGGTCCCATTTCTTTTCTCAACATACTGATGATCTGCTCGGTATCCGTACGGTCTATAATGGAAAAATCGCTGTTGAATCCTATTTTGGAAGCATATTTTCGCAGAACCGTATGGGAAAAAGAATGAAAAGTTCCCCCGGAAACCCTTTCACATCGATTGTCAAGCAACTGTGCGGCCCTTGTCAGCATTTCCTGGGATGCTTTGCGTGTAAATGTCAGTAGAAGAATAGAGCCCGGAGATATGCCTTCTTCTACCAGACGTGCAACCCGGTAGGTTAAGGTTCTTGTCTTTCCGCTTCCCGCCCCTGCGATGACAAGAAGCGGACCTTCTTTGAAATTGACGGCTTGCAGTTGGGAAGGATTCAATGCTTTTTTGTAAGGGATGGGAGAATTATTTTTCATTTAAAATATGTTAATAAACGATTGGGTTGGGGAGTTTTTTATTTCATTCAACATTCGATGTTGGACGTTCGATGTTCAGCTTTTTAAATAAACTTTCCACGGTCCTTCCGGTGCAAAAAAAACTTGGCGAATATGTGACCTGCCAATTACCATCTTCTGGCCTGTCCCGATACGACTGCGGATAGCTGGGGGGCAGGCGGAGTTAAAAAACGAAATCAGTTCGAGCAAATTTATCTTTCATACAGTGATTATCTTGTCAACAGTTGTATGATTTTTTTTATATTTTATTGACTTTTAAAAAAAAGATATATAGTAGATTACAAAAATGTATTAACGGTGCTTAAAACAATAGTGATCAAGGAGGAAATTTAAATGAAGAAATTAAAAGACCAATTAAAGACCATAAGCAAGTCTCTAACTTCCCTTTCCAAGCAAGTCGAAAAGATCACTAAACAGGTTGATAAACTTCAGGCAAAGAAGGCAGGTTCTGCTATCAAAAAGACTGCGCCGAAGAAGAAAGTGGCTGCAAAAAAGGCTCCAGCCAAAACGCCAACGGTTATTGATACCATACTAAATGCTATTAAAAAGACCAAGAAAGGAATTACCGTAGCCCAGCTTAAAGAAAAAACCGAATTTAATTCAAAACAGCTGAGCAATGCGCTTTATAAACTGACAAAGAAAGGGAAAATTGAAGCAAAGTCGCGAGGTCTTTATGTGAAAAAATAAGGATTAAGCAATATATCGACGGAGTTTTACATTTTAAGTTCCAAAAAAAGCCTTTGGTATGTCTCATAAATAAGACCGAACATACTGAAGGCTTTAAGTTTTTACCCATACGTTTCTCCATTTATCCGTTAGTACGCATGAAATTCTACTGGTGTCCATCCATAAATGGTCTTTTTGCCCAATCTCTGTGTGACGATTAAAATTTACTCACTCCAGGAGTGTGATCATGGTTAAAAAGTTTTCCGGTTATTTTATTACAACGCTTTTCATATCTTTTGCGATAATGGTTATTCTATTTTCATGTGCTTTGGTTGATCAGCCTGATCCGGGCGGAAGAAAAAGTGCTAGTGAAAATATAAACGCTTTTGTCAAATGGCCTCATGAGAAATGCGATCTTCTTCCAGATCCAGCCCTTATATTTGGAAAACTGCCGAATGGTTTCAGGTATATATTAATGAAAAATCACAGACCCAAAGACAGGGTCAGTATGCACCTGAATGTTCAGGTAGGTTCACTGCACGAGTCAGACAATCAACAGGGATTGGCGCATTTCTTGGAGCACATGCTTTTCAACGGCTCAACAAATTTTAAGCCCGGGGAACTGGTAAAATATTTTCAGAGTATCGGGATGCAGTTTGGGGCCGATGCAAACGCCCATACCGGATTTAATGAAACCGTTTATGACATTCTTTTGCCGAAGGGTGACAGGAAAAATATTAAGAAAGGTCTGACGGTAATCAAAGACTATGCTGAAGGTGCGCTTCTCTTACCATCGGAGATTGACAGTGAACGACGGGTGGTTCTGGCCGAAAAGCGAACCCGAGATTCTGCATCGTATCGTACATATGTTGCGACATTGAATTTTGAATTTCCTCATGCAAAAATATCTAGAAGACTTCCCATTGGCAAAGAAGAGATACTGAAAAAGACTGATCAAAAGCGTTTAAAGGCGTTTTATGATACCTGGTACCGGCCGGAGAAAATGATCCTTGTCATGGTGGGAGATTTTGATACCCAATCGGCGATTTCACTAATAAAGGAAGATTTCTCCTCATTATCGACCCGGGCACCTCCGATGCCCGATCCCGATTTTGGAAAGATAAATCACCTGGGTATAACACCTTTTTATCACCTCGAAAAAGAAGCGGGCAATACAACGACAAGCATTGAAGTTGTGGAAAAGGTTTCCAAGAAACTGGATTCTTTTGCTTTTCAAAAAGCTAGATTGATCGAAAATATTGCCAATCGCATTGTCCAACACCGACTGAATGCCAGAGTCAGAAAAGCGGGCACTCCCTTTACTTCGGCATCCATCCAATCAGGATATTTTTTAAATCAAATGAAATATGCCGAGATCACCGCCGAGTGCAGCCAGGAAAACTGGAAGAGATCTCTTTCTCTTATCGAACAAATCTTGAGAAAGGCATTGAAATTCGGGTTTACTCAATCAGAATTAGACAGGGTTAAAAAAGATTATCTTTCAGGGCTTGACAACGCAGTAAAAAAAGCTTCCACACGCAACAGCCGGCATCTGGCACGAAAGATAATATGGAACCTTAATGCAGACCGAGTTTTTTTGTCGCCCCGACAGAAAAAAGAACTTTTTACTCCCCTTATCAACACATTGACCTTACAAAATGTGCACGATGCCTTCAAAGAGATCTGGTCGCCGGAACACAGGCTTTTACTTGTAACCGGCAATGCACAACTGACAGGGACGGATAAAGACCCTCTTTCGCAGATACTTGGCGCTTATCACAAAAGCAAAGAGGTAAAAGTATCAAGACCATCTGAAAAGAAAACCTTAGCGTTCCCATATCTTAAGGAACCCGGGGAAGAAGGGTCGATTGTCCGGACAAAAAAGATCCCCGACTTGGGAGTTGTACAGGTTGATTTCAAAAACGGTGTCCGGCTTAATCTGAAGAAAACCGATTTTAAGGCCAATCAAGTGCTGATTAATCTTGCCTTTGGCTCGGGAAGAGCTTCCGAACCCTCAGAAAAACCCGGCCTTGCTGAACTAAGCACAAAAGTAATTAACGAAAGCGGACTCGGAGCCTTAGACAAAGATGGGCTTGAACGTGCCATGGCAGGAAAAAGCACGGATGTTTTTTTCGATGTTGAAGAAGACCGTTTTATATTCAAAGGGGAAACCGTTAGCCAAGAATTACCGCTGTTGTTTCAGCTCATTTATGCACATCTAGTTGATCCGGGGTTTCGTGAAGATGCTCATACGCTTTCCATGGAACGGTTCAGACAGGAATATCTGGAACTTTCGGGCTCGATCGATGGCGCGATGGTACTCTCAGGGAACCGTTTTCTTGCCGGTGGAGACAGCCGTTTCGGACTTCCCTCTTATGAAGAATTAAAGCAGTTGACCCTTGAGCATATCCGGTCTTGGATCGAGTCATCATTAAAAAAGGATACCATGGAGGTATCGGTAGTTGGAGATTTTGATATGGATTCGGTCATAAAATTGACTGCTAAATATTTGGGCACCCTTTCCCTGCATACCGAAATCTACAAGTCATTAGAGGCGAGGTTGCCTGAATTTCCTGTGGGCCAATTTCGCAAGATATCTGTGATGACAAAAATTCCTAAAGGCATGGTCATAATGGCCTATCCGACGGAAGATTTATGGAATATAAGCAGGACCCGACGTTTATCCGTACTAGCGGATATTATATCAGACAGGATGCGTGAGCAGATACGTGAAAAGCTTGGATCCGCTTATTCCACATTTGCATTTAACAAACCGAGCCGGGCTTATCCGGGATATGGGGTTTTTCAATCGAGGATTTATATTAATCCCAAAGAAGCAAACAGCTTAGTCAATAAAGTAAAGGAGATCGTATCGAGCCTTGCTGCTGATGGCGTTACTCAGGATGAATTGCACCGGGCTTTGTACCCCACCCTTAACAGTATAAAAGAAATGATGCGCAAAAACAGCTACTGGCTGAATACAGTGCTTACGGGTTCCGAAAAACATCCCCAACAGCTCGACTGGAGCCGCACGATAATGAAGGATTATGCTTCTATCACGAAAAAAGAGGTGTCCAATATGGCGAAGAAATATCTGGATAACGGAAAGGCGGCGACGATTATAGTGAAACCTAAGTAGTGCCTGAACGAAAACTGTCTTTTTCGCCAATATCTGCGTCAGAATCAAATTTTAATCCTCGAAATACTGAATGTATGTCTGTGGTTAAAATTTTCGTCTTCCTTGATCTTGACGAAAAATCCTAGTTTTCGTTCGGGCACTAAGTAGTGTCTATCCATAAATCTATATTTGGCACAAATTCAGTTTCTAATGCAGAAATTAGCAATTTTTCGCAAGGTCAAGGACAATTCTGCAGGATAGCAGAATTGGACGGCTGAATAGCCGCCCGTTAGGGCGAGGGGCATGGACACCCCGAGTCAAATCAAGGAATTACGCGTCCCGCCCCAAGGCGGGAACAAGTAATTCCGCAGATTGACCCCAGAGAAATAGGCTCCGCATTTCACGGGGCAGGCGCAGAGATTGCGGAAAAGGGCAATTTCTGGATGGAAACTAAGTAGGGTTCAAATTATTACTCAGTTTAACAAATTCTTCTACAGTAAGTGTCTCCGCTCGCCTCAGAGGGTCAATGCCCGACCTTTGAAGTATATTTTTGGCATCACTTGCATCAATATTCAGTGCGCTTGCCGCAAGCGCGTTTTTAAGAATTTTTCGTCTGTTTCCAAAAGCCGCTTTGATGACACTGAAAAAGAAGGTCTCATCATTAGCGGGATATGCTAATTTTTTTTTAAATCTAAATTCAAGAACTTCGGAATCTACTTTGGGTTTTGGGAAAAAAAGAGAAGCTTTAACATCTGCTATTTTTTTTATGTCGGAACAGTACCTAAGCATCACGGTGAGTCTTCCATAATCCTTGCAGCCGGGTTGTGCAGTAATGCGCTGAGCCAGTTCCTTCTGTAGCATAAAAACCGCCCGGGTTACCGCCTTTCTGGAATGAATCAGTTGAACAAGAATCTGAGAAGAGATGTTGTAGGGAAGGTTGCCCATGATCACTATTTTTCGTCCGACGTTTTCTGCCAGCGATTTAATTTCCATCTTCAGTATGTTTTCTTCTATGATAACAACATTTGAAAGATTACTTGCAAGAATTTCTGTTTTCAGAATATCAGTAATTCTGCGATCTTTCTCAACCGCAAAAACCTGCTTAACTATTCGGGCTACAGGAATTGTTAAGGCACCCAGGCCGGCGCCTATCTCCAGAACAACGTCCTCCGGTAAAATTCCGGAACGATTCACAATCATCTCTGCAGTCGTCTGATTCGCTAAAAAATGCTGCCCCAGTTGTTTTTGAGGTCTGATATTATGAAAAATTAGTAGTGTTTTCGGCGAGGTCATCGCTTCATGAAAATCCAATAATGGATGAAAAAAAAGATTAGCGCCTTGCTGCTTTGCGCGATCGCATGGTTGAAATAATTTTACGCGTTATAAAATATGAGGCAAAACCCGGAAGAATTCCCAATATTATTCCTCCGACTACCATTGCCATAGTGACATCCGCTCCAAGCTTTAACAGTTCTAAAACCGATTCGTATTTTTCGTCAAAGGGAGCTGAACGGCCTAAAATAAACATTCCTGCCTTGTAACTTCCCAAGTAAAAAAAAGGTGCGGAAATAGGGTTGCAAAACCATACCCCAATGGCAGCGGCGGCTTTACTTCCACGGAAAATAAAAGCCAGAGCTACGGCGATAACCGTATGAAACGGCATGGTAGGGGTTATGCCCACAAAAACCCCGATGGCCGTACCCATGGCAATATAATGGGGATCACCCTCGAGCTTTTTGACACGCTCCACAAGCTCACGTATATTATACTTTTGTAACCGTCGTCCTGTTTGTTTTGAAGAATGTTGTTTTTTTGCTTGTTTCATCTGGGTGTTGTTCATGAGACCTGTAATATTGCTTTAGATCCTAATCGAGGCAAAATTCGATCATGCGTTAACAGGAAACCTTTAATTATGTGTCTTTGTTCAATCATGATCAAATTATCATGAAAGGTTCTTATTTTCAACGCTTTATTACTATATACTCATGCTTTGTATTCTTTTATCTTCTGAATTTATCATAAAAATGGTAAAACTTGACTTTTAATATATTATCAAATAGTTTTAATGCTGATATTTTGCTTATACTAGTCATCTTTTTATTATAACCGTCATATAAGGAGGATCACATGGCAAAGAAAAAAGGCAAATCTGTAAGTTTTGATGCAATGGTAAAGTTCTTCCTCCAGTATTACAATATTCCGAGCCGGAATGATATCGACAAACTCATGGCCAAAATGGATCGTTTGGAAATGCTCATCAAATCCTCTGCAATGACCGGCAGAAGCGGTGATATTTCCGGTGTAAAAGCCTCCAAAATCAAGGCATCAACGGGCAGAACCGCAATGACTTCTACGGACCGGGCGCTGGAGGTCATTAAACGATTCAGAAAAGGTGTAGGGTTTGCCGACATACAAGCAAGAACAGGTTTTGAAGAAAAAAAACTTCGAAATATTATTTATCGTCTGCATAAAATGGGCAAAATTGTTCGCAAAACTCGCGGCCTTTATATTGCTGCTTAGAAGTGGTTTCAAAACCTCCTCTCAGGCCCAATTTCTGTGTTGGGCCGAGGGATTCAATACTCGAAATATTACATATATTCCTGCGTTTGAATCCCTCGGCCCGCCT
>JASFLX010000048.1:0-15224 GCA_050117895.1 Desulfobacterales bacterium
CTTTTCAAATTTCTGATCTCGATAAAATGTTTCTTGTCATCGGTGCAACAGACAACCCGGAATTGAATCTGCAGATTCATACCGAAGCGGAACGGGTGGGTATGCTGTGCAATATCGCAGATCGCCCCGAAGTTTGTAATTTTATTCTCCCGGCCATTGTAAACCGGGGAGATTTGATCATCGCCATCTCGACTTCCGGGAAAAGTCCTGCTTTTGCAAAAATGATGCGAAAAAATCTGGAAAAGGAATTTGGAACCGAATATGCCGAATTTCTCCAACTTATGGGTGGAATCCGTAACAAACTTTTAAATCAAGATCACGAACCCGAGGCTCATAAGCCTCTTTTTGAAAAGTTGATACAACGAGACCTTGTTAAAATGATAAAAGACCGTGATATCGTGGCGATTAATTCCTTGCTTTTTGAGATTCTTGGTGAAGGATATATATTCGACGAATTAATGACAAACCATCAGATATCCAACCCGATTTTGAAAAATACATAGGTGCCATCCGTGGAAATTTTGATAGTTATAACCATTTTCTTCTACATGTTGAGCACGGCAGGATACGTTGCCTATCTTTTCCTGCAGAAAAATTATCTCCAAAAAATAGGGGTTTATCTGATTTTTGTCGCCTTTTTATGTCATACGGTATCGATCGGTTATGGGTTTGTTCAAACCGGACATTTTCCCATAAATAATCTTCACCAAACCCTCTCCATGGCAGGCTGGACCATTGCCGGTGTTTTCCTGATCTTTCACTACCGATTTCATCTTAAGATTCTGGGGATATTTGCCGCTCCATTAGTGACTCTGGTAATGGTTATAGCATCCCGGTTACCGAGCGCACCGCATCAGGCTGACAGTGTCTTAAATAATATATGGCTTGTTGCTCATGTCATTACCATCTTTATGGGCGAGGCGTCATTTGCTCTGGCCTGCGGGGTGGGGTTTTTATATCTTGTGCAGGAACACACGATAAAGTCCAAAAATCATGGATTTTTTTTCAAACGTCTTCCATCTTTGGACCTTCTCGATACAACCGGATATGCATGTATTGTTGCAGGGTTCACAATGCTTACTTTGGGACTTATAACCGGTTTCATCTATGCCAAGTCGGTCTGGGGAAGGTTCTGGAGCTGGGACCCCAAAGAGGTCTGGTCAGGTATTACCTGGCTGTTGTATGCCGCCTTGCTCCATCAGCGCCTCACGGTAGGATGGCGGGGGCGGAGGGCGGCAATTATGGCAATTATCGGTTTTGCAGTCATTTTATTTACTTTTTTCGGTGTTAACTTTCTATTGCAAGGCCATCACGGAGAATTCACAAGATTGTAAATGGGGAGCAAAGTGCCCTATTTCGTAAATTCGATGACGTATTTTATGTTGTGATGCTAAAAGTGCCTAAAAGTTGAAGTGAGCTAAAGTGAACTAAAGTTAAAGAATGCGCTTTCAGCACAGTCAATTTAAAAATGATAGAATACCAAAACGTTAGACACTTCAGACTTTTAAATGGAATGAATAGACCAATTAAAATACACAATCGTATTTATGAATGCGTTTATTAAGAAATATGTTAGAAATCGTCTTATTGGGATTGAATCATAAAACAGCACCGGTGGCGTTGAGGGAGTGCCTGGCATTCTCGCCGGACGAGACATCTACCGTGCTGAGAGCTTTTCAAGAATCACCGGTGATCCGTGAAGCAGTTTTTGTTTCAACCTGCAACCGTGTAGAAATTCTCATGGCCACCGAGGACAAGGCCAATGCGGTTCGGACTGCTAAAATGTTTCTATCGGAATTTAAAAAGCTACCTGCTTCCGAATTTGAAAAATCCCTTTATATTCATAAGGGAGATGATGCTGTCCGGCATATGTTCAGAGTTGCATCAAGTCTTGATTCAATGGTTGTTGGAGAGCCACAGATACTGGGTCAGATAAAAGAAGCTTATAAAATGGCTACGTTAAAAAAAACATCCGGTGTTATTCTGAACAAATTGTTTCATCGAACCTTTTTCGTGGCAAAACGTGTTCGTAGTGAAACCGGAATCGGAGATCATGCCGTATCCGTCAGTTACGCGGCTATTGAGCTGGGGCGCAAAATATTCGGCGCCTTTGAAGGAAAAAAGGTACTCCTTATCGGAGCCGGAGAAATGGCTGAACTGGCGGTTGAACATCTGATTCGAAATAAAGCCGGGGATATTTCGGTTGCGAACCGAACGTTTGAAAACGGTGTTAAACTTGCCAAAAGGTTCAAGGGAGAAGCGATCCGGTTTGAAGAGATTGCAGACAGCTTACAGCATGTTGATATTGTTATCAGTTCTACCGGTTCAATCGATTACGTTGTTACCCGCGAACAGGTAAGGGCGATCATACGCCGCCGCCGGAATCGTCCCATTTTTTTTATTGATATCGCCGTCCCCCGGGATATCGATCCGGAAATAAACCGTCTGACCAATTCATATGTTTATGACATCGATGACCTGAAAGGAGTCATCGACGAAAGTATTGAAAATCGCAAAAAAGAGGCGATTAAAGGGGAAAGAATTGTAGACGAAGCGGTTATCGGTTTCAGGCAGTGGTACGATAATTTGAATGTGATACCCACCATTGTTGCGTTAAGGAACAAAATGGACGGTATTGCCAAAGCGGAAATAAAAAAAACATTACATTCTTTAAAACATCTGTCAGAAGAAGATCGCCAAGCCATTGCCCGAATGACGAACGCCATGGTAAATAAAATCCTGCATGATCCCATGCAGTTATTAAAAAGCAATGGATATCATCAAAACAAATCCGGCTACCTCGACATTACCCGAAAACTTTTTAAACTTGATGAGTAAATGGAGGACAACGTTGAAAAAAACAGCATTCATTTTTCCCGGTCAGGGATCACAATCTGTGGGTATGGGTCTTGATTTTTATCAGGAATACGACGGTGTCAGGGAAATTTTTGACATGGCGGAAGAGATAACCCGAATCAATATATCCAGACTGTGTTTCAAAGGTCCTTTTGAGGAGCTTACCCAAACGGTGAATCTTCAGCCTTCAGTGACCGCTGTAAATCTGGCCTGCCTTTTTGCAATTGAAAAAGAAGGTGTCAGGCCTGATATATCCGCCGGCCATAGTCTGGGCGAATACAGCGCAATGCATGCT
Organism: Desulfobacterales bacterium; assembly: GCA_050117895.1. Classification (GTDB taxonomy): domain Bacteria; phylum Desulfobacterota; class Desulfobacteria; order Desulfobacterales; family UBA11574; genus S5133MH16. The sequence goes on from JASFLX010000048.1 coordinate 3,152, forward strand.
TCAAGCGTCGTTTCAAAAGAAGATACCATCAGACTCGTTTTTAAAAGAGGTGAACTGATGCACCGTGAAGCAACCCAGTATACAGGATCCATGCATGCAATTATCGGGCTGCCCATTCATACCGTCGAAGAACTTGTCGGCGAGATACAAAAAGAGGGAATTGTTGCCGTGGCAAATCACAACACCGAACAGCAAATTGTAATAACCGGAGCGCCGGATATGGTTAAGAAGGTTTCTGCCCTGGCAACTTCCCGGGGCGCCAAAGCCATCCCGTTGAAAGTTAGCGGGGCATGGCACAGTGAATTGATAAAAGGCGCCCAGGAAAAGTTTGGTGACTTTATGGAATCAGTAAATTTTAGCACACCGGACAGGCCCGTGCTTTTTAATGTAACGGCTGACTATGCCGTAAATACCGATGATATTAAATCGATCATGGTCCGGCAGCTTTGCAGCCCTGTAAAATGGTATGACTCGGTCCGCAGGCTTATGGCAGAAAACGTGGAGGTCTTTGTTGAAGTGGGCCCGGGAAAGGTTCTTACCGGTTTAATTAAAAAGATTTTGCCTAAGGATTATCCTTGTAAAATATATACGGTAAACAGCATGAAGCAGCTGGAGCGATTCTTGAAACAAACTTCTTGATTTTTCCGTGATAGTATAAGGTATATTGTTACATATATCTTTTTACACGCCATCACAGATGATGAGGGGTAAAAGCTAAGAAAAGAGATCTTTTAAAAATTACAAATAATAAATTTTATTCTTTACATAGACTTTTTGTTAAGGTAAACTCACTCTTTTTAAAAAAAACTTGAGTTATTTATTATTTCAAAGGTTTTGCCATGAAAAAGGATGATATTGAATATTTTAAAGAATTTCTAACCGACCGTTTAGAAGAACTTTTGAGCCATGCAGACAATACTGTCTCAGGTATGACCACCCCGAAAGAGAATTTTCCGGATCCAGCGGACCGAGCTTCTCTTGAAGCAGACCGGAATTTTATGCTTCGTATAAGGGATAGAGAAAACAAACTTATTAAAAAGATTAAAAAAGCCCTAGATCGTATCGAAGACGGCACTTTCGGAATATGTGAAAAGTGCGGTGAAGATATTTCAACGAGTCGCCTTAAAGCCAGACCGGTTACAACGTTATGTATTGATTGTAAAACCAAAGAAGAGGCTTTTGAAAAAGCCCTCGGATTATAATAAGAATGTGAAAATAGACCTTCATATTCATTCAACAGCTTCTGATGGGACATTATCACCATTAGAGATCCTCAATCTGGCTCAAAGCATCAATCTCGGGGCCATATCCATTACAGATCACGATACCATTGATGGAACAAAAGAAGCCCTTGCCATTGGGATACCGCCTTCCATTAATTTCTTAACCGGTGTTGAAATCAGTGCGGTTCCACCGCCGCCTTTTTCCTTTCCGGGAAGCTTTCATATTTTGGGCTATGCCATCAATATTGATGATTCTGTATTAAATCAAACACTTGTTAAACTTCAGGAGGCGAGAAAGAATAGAAACCCACGAATTATTGAACGGCTGAATCGCATGGGCTACGAAATCACGTTGAATGAAATACGGAAAGATGCCGGAGAATGTCAGCTTGGAAGACCTCATATTGCAAAGCAAATGGTAAAAAAAGGCTTTGTTCAATCGGTTTCCGAGGCATTTGACAAATATCTGGCAAAAGGTCAACCGGCATATGTTGATAAATATCGTATTGACTGTGACAGAGCAATTGAAGTCATACTCAATGCCGGGGGAATTCCTGTTCTGGCCCATCCCGTTCTTCTCGATATCAAAAATGATGATGTTCTTGAAACACTGGTTGCTCGTTTAAAGGAAATAGGCCTTAAAGGAATAGAAGCCTATTATCCTGACCATACGCCCGATCTTATTGTTCGATATACTGAGATAGCCAACCGGCATGGATTATTAATTACAGGTGGTACCGATTTCCACGGTTCTATCAAGCCCGAAATTAAAATGGGGTCAGGTAGAGGAAACTTTTCCGTTCCCTATGAATTATATGAAAATATGGTAAAATCCCTAAAGATTGTTCATAAAAAACACGAAAGTTGCAATACAGGAATTAAATGATACAAACAGATCTGTCTGAATTAACCCTAAAACTTAATTATAAATTTAAGAATAAGGACCTTCTTTCTGAGTCCTTAAGACACAGTTCATTTGTAAATGAACAACTCGACACAGACCTTCAGGACAATGAGCGGCTTGAATTTCTTGGGGATGCTGTTTTAAATCTAGTCGTAGGGCACATTCTCATGCAAAGATACCCCGAGTTAAAAGAGGGCGATCTATCCAGAATGAGGGCCAATTTGGTTAATGAATCTCAACTTGCATCCATTGCCCGCGGAATAAATCTGGGTTCCTTTATACAACTGGGCAAAGGGGAAATCCAATCAGAAGGCTGGAATAAGCAATCGATACTGGCAAACACGTTTGAGGCTGTCATTGCGGGGGTTTACATGGATGGTGGTTTTGATGCTGTTTTTAGGATCATTGACGGCCATTTTTCGTTTTTGATAAATTCCGTAACTACACCGACTGCCAATCACGATTTCAAAAGCCAAATTCAGGAACTTGTTCAGATGGAATACAGATCCGTACCCATTTACAGAGTCGTTCATGAAAGCGGGCCGGATCACGACAAAACTTTTCGGGTTCAGTTGAAAATTGGTGAGATTCAGGCAGAAGGAATCGGAAAGAGCAAGAAGGCCGCTGAACAGGATGCTGCCAGAAAAGGCCTTGATATTTTAAAATCCGGACCGGGTTAAGCGGTCGAGTCGTTTAGATCTTATAACCTTATGAATTTGATTTATTACGAATTCATCGGTTGTAATTATTTGGAAAAAGATTGCGTTGCTTAATGAGAAAAACACCCCTTTCGTCATTCCGATTTTTTTACCCAATGTCGGGTGTCCGCATCAATGCACTTTCTGCAACCAGACATCCATCACCGGTGTTACGCCTGAAACTATTTCTCCGGAAACACTTCGTTTTCTGATAAACAATTTTCTTCAATATAAAGAGAAGGATAGACGGTCTGTTCAGGTGGCTTTCTATGGTGGGAATTTTCTGGGCCTAAAAAAGGATTACATCAGGGTTCTTCTTGATGAAACTACAAAATTTGTAAAAAGCAAAAGAGTTGGCAGTATTCGGTTTTCCACCCGGCCGGATACTATAGGCGTTGAACAGCTGGATATTATTAAGGCTTACCCGGTTTCAACCATTGAAATCGGTGTTCAATCAATGGATAATCAGGTGCTGGCTATGGCTCAACGGGGACACACCGCCTTGGATACGGAAAAAGCGGCGGCCCTGCTAAAGGAGCGGAGCTATGAAGTCGGCATGCAGATGATGGTTGCACTGCCGGGTGATGACGAAACCAAATCCCTTATTACCGCACAAAAAATTACATCACTTTCTCCTGATTTTATAAGGATTTATCCTACGGTTGTACTTGCAAATAGCCGCCTTGCCGTTTGGTATAAAAAAGGAGAATATACACCCTGGTCTCTTTCGCGATGCGTATCCCTTGTCAAAAATCTTTACCTTTTTTTCAAAAGCAAGAAAATACCGGTCATTCGTATGGGGCTTCAGGCCTCAGAGGATCTTTCAAAAGAGACGACAATTTTAGCAGGACCCTATCATCCGGCTTTCGGACATATGGTCCATTCTAAAATATTTCTTGATATGGCTACATCACTCCTGGAAGCAGAGAGGGATTCTTGTGACAAAATTACCATTAAAGTTCATCCCCGAAGCATTTCAAAAATGAGAGGGTTAAAAAATAAGAACGTGGAAAACCTGAAAAGAAAATTTCATATCAAATCACTTGAAATTATCCCGGATCTTTCTATTGCTGAAGATAAACTAAAAATTATATTATAAATTTGTATTAACCAAAACATTCTTGGGATGAAATGGCAGGGCAGACGCATTTGAATCCCAATACAGGGAGAAGGCTCCACGACGGCGTATATCTCTTTCCAACCGACTGAAACTTGTGATTAAGCACCCGTAAGCCCGAGCCGCGCCAGAGTTATTAAGAACCATTCGTCGCTAAATTATCCCATTGATTTGTTAAGTCATAATTTCATTCGGCTCGGACTAACGCGTGCTAAAGCCCTTCAAACAGTCAGTCGGTTTCCAAGAGAAACACGCCGTCGCTCCGCTGCACCGAAAACAAATACGTTTACCCTGGACGAAATGGATAACCTTGTTTAATGATCAACAGACTCATGGATAAGGCCGATTATCTTCCGTGATGTATATTCTCCCACATCCGCCAGAGCGTCTAAGGGCAAAAACGATAGAGCATTATTTGAATAAAGGCAGGTAACCGAAGCCGAAAAATCGTCATCGGCTTCATAGAAAATATAGCAAAGGGCTATTTTGGGCAACGGATAGACAATAAATGAAAAATCGCCTTTAATGCTTGCCGGAGCGTTACATCCGATGAGATTTGCCATAATTGAGCCTTTTGCTTTTTTAATTTTATCGACGTGTGGCACCAGAATCTGTTGCGTATGGGTGACGAAAGCCCCGGCATAGGGCATACTGTTTGGAAAATCCTTAAAGGCTTTCAACGGCTCCAGCACGCTTGGATCTGGACAGGCATGGAGTGCATACAGTGAAATCAGAATCCCGATGACGCCGGTCTGTTGGACGTCCCCCAGAAAGATTCCATCGGGTCGAAGCTCACATTTCTCACCAAAAGCATCAAATAAAAAGGAATCTCCGTCCCGTTTTGAGGGCAAAACCCGAGTCAGATCTTCCGGGATATTTTCGTAAAGTCTTTTCAGATTATTCTGTACAATTTTAGCGTAATTGTCGCCTATAATTTCCATACCTCATATTCTCCATTTTTTCTTTGTTTATCACGAGATTTATAATATTCAAATTTGCTTTGATTTTTTAAATGAATTTATAGGGTTAGTAAAGCAGAAACGAACCTTTCCATAAATTATGAAGCCGTGTCAATATTATCATTTAGTACATCAGAACTTTTTGAGATGTTATGCTTTTTATATATATTTGCCCATAGAGCCATATAAATTCTTGAAGGTTGACAATGCATATTCACCGCAGTATATTTCAATTTATTTTTAGTTTTATTAAGAAAAATTTATGAAAGGAAATAATCTTATGGGTAAAGGTATTATAGAAATAGCTGACAGCAGCTTTGATGACGAAGTGTTGCAGTCTGAAAAACCGGTACTGGTAGATTTTTGGGCCCCCTGGTGCGGTCCGTGCAGGGCAATAGAACCGCTTGTTGAAGAGCTTGCCGAGGCTTTTGGCGACAAATTCAAATTTACGAGATGTAATGTTGATGAAAACCCGGTTACACCGACGAAATACGGGATAAAATCAATTCCCACCCTTATTTTCTTTAAAGAGGGAAAAGTGCTTGATAAGATTGTCGGTATCGTTCCTAAATCAAAACTCGAAGAAATTATAACTAAGATTTAACAGGAAAATATGCAATGAAAAGCGTCGATTACGAGCTTGTCATTATCGGCGGTGGCCCTGCTGGGCTCACCGCCGGTCTTTATGCGGCACGGGGCGGATTAGATGTAATCTTGATCGAAAAGATTGTGCCCGGTGGGCAGGTCATTATTACCGACTGGATTGAAAATTATCCCGGATTTCCGGAAGGAATCAGCGGTCCCGATTTGGTTCAGAAGATGACCGAGCAGGTCAAACGATTTGATTTGAATATAGAAAACAATGAAGTCGTCTCCGTAGATTTTTCCGAACCGGTTAAGAAAATTACTTTAAACGACAAAACCATTACAAGCCATACAATAATTATAGCGACCGGTGCTTCACCAAAAAAGCTGGGGGTTCCCGGAGAAGATATTTTTTACGGCAAAGGCATCTCTTCATGTGCCACCTGTGATGGTCCGTTTTTCAAAGACCGTGTGGTTGCTGCTGTGGGCGGCGGCGATACCGCCGTACAGGAAAGTTTGTTTCTCACCAAATTTGCAAAAAAAGTATACCTCATTCATAGAAGAGACAAACTGCGTGCTGCGGCAATTCTTCAGAAACGTGCATTTGCAAATGAAAAAATAGAAATAATATGGGATTCTGTTTTGACCGATATCAGCGGTTTAACCAATGTTGAAAATATTACCGTTCAAAATGTCAAAACAGCTGATAAAACAAAACTTTTTGTCGATGGATGCTTTATATGGGTCGGTACAATTCCCAACACTCAATTCTTGGCGGATAGTGTAAAACTGGATGAATACGGTTTTATTATTGCAGATTTAAATATGGAGACATCAGTACCCGGTGTATTTGCTGCAGGTGATGTCAGAAATACCCCGTTGCGCCAAGTGGTAACTGCGGTTGGCGACAGTGCCATTGCAGCTATTTCTGCAGAAAATTATGTTGAAAACCTAAAAAAATGAAACGTATCATAGTGTTTGGCCTCATTTCGTTGTTTTTCGTTTCGGGCTGTGCATGGTTCGAGCCAGAAGAAGAAAAAACGGCACAGGAACTTGCAAGGGATGGAATGGATCAATTCAACCGTGAAAGATATGACGAATCCATAGCATCCTTTGAGAAACTCAAGGACTGGTATCCTTTCAGTAAATTTGTGCCTTTTGCGGAATTGAAAATAGCCGATGCCAATTATAATATTAAAGAGTATGAAGAAGCGGTTGCAGCATATGAAGAGTTTGAAAGTCTTCATCCCCGTAATGAGGCCATACCCTATGTTATATATAAAATCGGGCTCTGTTATTTCAAGCAGATCGATACTGTCGACAGAGATCAAACCACGGCGAAGAAGGCGCTTAATACGTTCAACCGTCTTAAGAAACAGTTTCCGGGAGATTCATATGCGATCAAAGCCGAAGAACATATCAAAAAATGTTTGAAAAGCCTTACCGGGCATGAACTTTATGTTGGACTTTTTTATTTAAAAAGCAAACATTACAAAGCCGCTTTGCATCGTTTCAAGACAATCCTCACCAAATACTCTGATGTGGGCGTCCACCAAAAGGCTTTGCAGCATATCGCCACCTGTGAGGCACTGTTGAAAGAACAGGAAGAGAAAAAGGTCTCTCAGCAGAAAATAAACTAAACACCTTGAAACCTTTGCAAAACGCCCCTTTTTGTCCAATTTCTGCGTCCCCGATAATCGGGATCTACGCTTCGCTTCGACAGGCTCAAATTTTAATCCTCAAAATACTCAATGTATTCCTGTGGTTAAAATTTTCGCCTTCCTTGAACTTTAACAAAAATTGACATTTTTTAAAGGTCTTACCTTCAGACCTTAGGAAAAATACTTTACATTCTTCTTATTTCGTTGTACTTAACCCAGTTCAGAAAGATAAAAGGAGAAATGATAATGGCCAAAATATGTGAAATCTGCGGAAAAAAACCGCTTGTTGGAAATAATATAAGCCACGCCCACAATGTGACAAAACGTCGATTTAATCCAAACCTTCAGAAGGTACGGGCAGTCTATAACGGCAGGGTCAAAAGGATAATGGTCTGCACCAACTGTATAAAATCAGGCCATATCGTTAAAGCGCCATAGATTGAGACCTTTGCAAAACGCCCCTTTTTGCCCAATTTCTGCGTCCCCGATAATCGGGATCTACGCTTCGCTTCGACAGGCTCAAATTTTAATCCTCAAAATACTCAATGTATTCCTGTGGTTAAAATTTTCGCCTTTCTTGAACTTGAACAAAAATGAACATTTTTCAAAGGTCTCATATCAAAGTCTCCGAAACGAAAACGCACGATATTAAATTAAGGAGCTACGCGTTTATTCTTTTTACTTCCTGTATGTGTTTTATCTTCCGGATGTCCGATAGAACTTTTTTAAGATGTTCGGTATTTTTAACGGCCAGGGTAAAATAGATGTCAACGATTTTACTTTCCCGGGTTTCCGTATGTGCGCTGAGTATATTTGAACCGTTTTTGCTGATATTGGAAGTGATGTCAGCCAGCAGTCCCACTCTGTCGTAAGATCGAATTATAATTTTTACGGGGTAGGTATCTGCAATATCGATGTTCCACTCTACGTCGATTTGTCGTTCGGGGCTCATTTTCAGAGCATTGACACAGTTGGTCCGGTGAACGGTCACTCCATAGCCCCTGGTGATATACCCTGTAATCGGATCTCCGGGAACCGGCTGGCAGCATTTTCCAAACTTTATCAAGATATCATCAACGCCCTTTACAACCACACCTTCCCTCGGCTTTTTCTTCCGTACACGGCCTACGATTTTGTTAAAGAACGATTCGTGCTCTTTTTCTTGCTCGGGTTTGGGGGTAATTTTTCGTACGATCTGTAAAGGGGTAATTTTACCATAACCGACATTTGCAATCAGATCATCGATATGTTTGAAGCCAAAAAGTTCAACAACCTTATCCATCTCTTCCGATTTCAAAAGGGTATTAAAATTAAGACGGTATTTGCGAAAAGCCTTTTCGCACATCTCCCGGCCAAGGGAAATGCTCCGTTCTTTTTCCTGGATTTTGATCCACTGTCTTATTCTGGAACGGGCCTTGACTGTCTTGACAAAATTCAACCAGTCCTTGCTCGGATGGCCCTTCTTTGATGTAAAAATTTCAACAGTGTCTCCAGTTTTTAATTCATATTGAAGGGGAACAATACGGCCGTTTACCTTGGCGCCGGCGCATTGATTTCCGACTTCTGTATGAATTAAAAAAGCGAAATCGACCGGCGTGGCGCCTCTGGGTAAGGATTTTATTTCTCCTCGGGGAGTATAAACGTAAACTTCATCCGGAAAGAGATCGATTCGAACATTTTCCAGAAATTCATCCGGATCTCTGAAATCTTCCTGGTGTTCCACAAGATCTTGAATCCAGGAAAATGTTTTGGTCATCTTTTCATCTAAACGGCAACCTTCCTTGTAGCTCCAGTGAGCGGCAATGCCGGATTTGGCGACCTTATCCATTTCTTGGGTTCGTATCTGTATCTCTATTCGTTCACCAAAAGGCCCAATAACTGTAGTGTGTAAGGATTGGTACATATTGGCTTTGGGAACACCGATATAGTCTTTGAACTTTTTGGCAACCGGTTTCCAGAGGGAATGTATTGAACCCAGAACTTCATAGCACTGAGGTATTGTATCGAGGATTATCCTGAATGCAATAATATCGTACACTTCTTCAAATTCAAGGTTCTGGGAGACCATTTTTTTATAGATGCTGTAAAAATTCTTATATCTTCCCAGAACTTCGCATTTCAAATTGTGCTCATCCATTTTTTTCTGAATGAAGCTTTTAACGGTTTCGATATATTTTTCGCCTTCTTCCCTGTCTCGGTTCACATAACTTTCTATTTTAGAATATTCTTCAGGTTGAAGATACCTAAACGAGGTGTCTTCCAGTTCCTTTTTTATCCAGTAAATACCCAGACGGGCTGCAATAGGAGCATAGATATCAATGGTTTCTCGCGCTATTTTTCTCCTTTTTTTCTCCGAGTGAAACTCAAGTGTCCTCATATTGTGAAGCCGGTCCGCAAGCTTGATCAGTATGACCCGGATATCGTCCGCCATGGCAAGAATCATCTTTCTGATACTTTCGGCCTGGCGAGCCTGAGAGCTGCTACTAAAGGGAAGCGCACTCAATTTGGTTACCCCCGAGACAATATGTGTAATTTCCTCTCCGAACATCGCATTTATTTCTTCCGGGGTGGCATGGGTATCTTCGACCACATCGTGCAGCAGGCCGGATGCAACGCTGATAACATCGAGTTTCATGTCAGTCAGAATGCCGGCGACTTCCAAGGGGTGAGAAAGATAGGGTTCTCCAGACAGACGCACCTGACCATCGTGGACCCTGGCCGAGTAAATATAGGCACGGTCTAAGATGTCCAGATCCGCATCCGGATAATATTCGGTAATTTTATCAATTATGTCATTGATACGGATCATCGTATAGATTAATATGCCTTTGCAAAAACCACCCGCCCGCTGCTCGGTCCGCCACAAAATATACACTTACCTTTTTCCGACGGGCCGGACAGTGGAATGCATCTAATGGTCACACTTAGATCTTCCTTTATTTTCGATTCACAATGATCTTCCCCGCACCAGTGTGATAATGCAAATCCACCATGAATCTCAGGCTGTTCAAGATTTTCCGGGGTGAAAAATTCGTAAAATTCTTTTTTATCGTCTAATATTATGGAATGAGTTTTTCTAAACAACAGGGCACGATCGAAAAGAGTCTGCTGTATGTCATCCAAGATATGTGTTATTTCCTCAACAAAATGTTCTCTTTTAATCGATGTTCTTTCTCTGTGCCCCTTATCTCTCCTTCCAACATATACCGAGTTGTCGGCAATGTCTCTGGGACCGATTTCAGCCCGCACCGGAATACCTTTTTTTATCCACTCCCATCCTCTGGCGCCCCCGATTTCGCGATCGTCAATTTCCACTTCTAGACGGCGGTGGTGATAAAATTTATCTTTCAATTCTTTTGCCAGATTATCAACATAGGTCATAACGGTCATCCTGTCCTCATGTTTTCGGATTATGGGCATCAGAACCACATGTGATGATGCAACCCTGGGCGGAAGAATGATACCATCATCATCACCATGGGTCATTATAAGTCCGCCGATAAGGCGAGTGGAGGCTCCCCATGAAGTGGTCCAGGCATATTCCTCTTTCTCTATGGAAGACTGGAACGTTATTTCAGAAGCTTTGGCAAAATTCTGCCCCAAAAAGTGTGAGGTGCCGGCCTGGAGGCCTTTTCTGTCCTGCATCATTGCTTCTATGCAGAAGGTGTCTACTGCTCCGGGAAATCTTTCCGAGGCAGTCTTTCTCCCTCTGATTACCGGCATGGCCAGGTATTCTTCGGCAAGACGGAAATATACATCGAGCATCAGTTGGGTCCGTTCAATAGCTTCTTCTGCTGTGGCATGGACGGTGTGCCCTTCCTGCCAAAGAAATTCAGTGGTTCTTAAAAATACACGGGTTCTCATTTCCCATCTGACAACATTTGCCCATTGGTTGATGAGGAGCGGAAGGTCGCGATAACTTGAAACCCACTTGGAAAATGAATCTCCAATGATGGTTTCAGAAGTCGGTCTTACAATTAAAGGCTCATTGAGCATTCCTGAAGGCTCGAGACCGCCGTTAACTCCTTTTTCAAGTCGGTGATGTGTAACAATTGCACATTCCTTTGCAAAGCCTTCCACATGCTCCGCTTCTTTTTCAAGAAAAGAAAGCGGTATAAAAAGAGGAAAATACGCATTTTTAACCCCTGTCTCTTTGAACATATCATCGAGTATGCGCGTTATATTTTCCCAAAGTGCATACCCCCAGGGTTTTATCACCATACATCCTCTTACTGGGGATTGGTCTGCCATTTGAGACGCTTTGACCACCTGCTGGTACCATTCCGGATAATCTTCAGCACGAGTCGGTGTTATCGCAGTTTTGTTTTGTTTGCCCATTCTGAATTCCTATAATTATCAAATTTTTCAACCTCAGCCAGTAAAACTTCGACAAGTTTCTCTTCAGGAAATTTTTTGATGACCTTTCCCTTCTTGAAAAGAATCCCTGTGCCATCACCGCCGGCAATACCGATATCCGCCTCTTTGGCTTCTCCCGGCCCGTTGACAATGCAGCCCATGATGGCAACTTTAATGGGCACGGGGTTTAACAATAAAGCTTTTTCAATACGTTCCACAATATTAAAGAGATCGATTTTACAGCGTCCGCAGGTCGGGCATGATATAATGTCGGGCCCATACCGTCGGATATCAAGTGCTTTCAGAATTTCATATCCCACCCGAACTTCTTCAACAGGGTCCCGTGTTAAAGACACACGAATCGTATCTCCGATACCCTCCGCAAGAAGCATTCCGATACCGAGGGATGACTTAGCGATTCCTGAGTAAAGCCCTCCCGCCTCTGTTACACCCACATGAAGCGGCAAATCAGTTTTTGAGGAAATGAGCCTGTACGCCTCTACGGTACGATAAACATCAGAGGCCTTCATGGAAATTTTTATATTGTGAAAATCCAATGACTTAATTAAA
>JASFLX010000049.1:0-15171 GCA_050117895.1 Desulfobacterales bacterium
GAAAAATTAGATAAAATTGTCCTAAAGGATTGTCATGTCAAAATTATTAAATTACGAAAAAATTTTGGTAAATCCGTTGCTCTCGATGAAGGCTTTAAATTTGCCCACGGTGATATAATATTCACAATGGATGCCGATCTTCAAGACGATCCAAAAGAAATAACAAGATTCATATCCAAATTGAAAGAAGGATATGATTTGGTAACAGGATGGAAACAGACAAGGAAAGACCCTTTTCTTAGCAAGAAGCTACCATCAAGATTGTTTAATTACATGATCAACTTAGTTTCCGGCCTAAAATTACATGACCATAATTGTGGTTTTAAGGCATTCAGAAAACATCTGGTCAAGAGACTGTCTTTATACGGCGACCTCCACCGCTATATACCTGCCTTAGCACATTCGATGGGTTTTAAAGTAACAGAGATACGAGTGGAGCATCATGCCAGACCATATGGCAAGTCGAAATATGGGGTGAAGCGGTTTTATCGTGGCTTTTTCGACTTTATGACAATAATATTTCTAACAAAATATCTTAAGAGACCCATGCATCTATTTGGATGCTTTGGAATATTGTTTTCTTTGGCCGGTTTCGTGATTTGCTCTTATCTCAGTTTTCTCTGGTTTTTGGGAGAACCAATCGGCCATCGACCTCTTTTAGTTTTAGGCATTTTACTAATTCTGGTGGGATGCCAATTCATTTCAACTGGATTGATCGCTGAGATGATTACCTATGGTAGTCAAAGAAAGGCAGAAGAAGATATAGTTGAGACAGTAGTTGCAAATGAAACAGAAAGCCATAACACTTAGGAAAATTGATTATGAATTTATTTTTTTTCTAAAACTGCGTCGGGGAAAATGGTTAATTTTTGTTTAACCATAAGTGCCATACTAAAGATTAGGCAATCAGCTATTAAAGTGATGACTCTCAGAGAAATAGTTATTCCTGCAGCAACTCCAGTACCATAAAAATGGTCAAGAATCTTAAGTAATATGACTTCTCTAACTCCCAATCCAGCTGGGGCACCCGGCGCCAGAAACCCTGCCACCCAAGCAATAGCGAAAGTACCTGTTAATAGAGAAACATGGTGATCTGTAACGCAAAATAAACCTCGTGCAAGAATGTCAGCTGCTATCCCCATCAGGACAAAGCTCGAAATATAAAGGAATAGGCAACAAATCAGTATTGAACTTGGAGGGGTGTTTACATTTGCATGTCCAAATAACTTTTTTAAATGCCCTGGGCGCCAGTTGATCAGAATCCGTTTGGCAAAAAGCGGAATTGCTATAGCTATGCTTATAACAATAAACAATTGAAATACACTAGGCAGTACTGATGCATATCTAAATAAGCTATTACTCATAAACATTAACCAGAATAAAGCCAATATTGATGCAGCAACAATCAGCCAACCAATCTCAAGAGCCATTGTAAACAGAACTCTTGGTATCTCAAAACCCCGTAATTTGGACAAAGCAATCCTTCCGACATGATGAGTAATATTCCCAGGAATATATCTTGCAAATTGAGCAAGTGAAAAAATTACTAATACATCGATAGTATTTGCCGGCTCACCACTATAACGGAGCAGCAGAAACCACGAATAAGCACCGATTAGGATAACTATGGCTGAAAGGATAATTGCTCCTAAAAAATTAATGAGAGCAATTAAATTCCAGTTGATTTGAGGGAAAGATGAAATCTGTTTTAAAGCGGTATTTATGAAATAAACAAGGGAGAGAACGCCCACGCACAGTCCAATCCACCGATAATTGCCTTTCATCTCTTTTTGCATAGGGCCAAAAACCCATTTCCCAGGTTAGTGTCGGAAAAAATATTCTGAATTTTACAAAAGAACTGTATAGACTTTGTGCCCAGCCAGCTAGCCTGGAGCGGAAATAACTTTTTCTCTAAATTGCGCTCAACTGAACTGCGTTGAGTACAAGTATTTTGATCATATTTATTCCCAGCATATAACCGGCTCTTTATCTGCTTGGCATGGTAAAAAGCGCGAATGGGCTCAATGATGGTTGCAAGAGGGAAACCATAACACTCGATACGAACTATTTCAAAGCCGCTCTTTTCCAACAGTATTTTAAGATTGTTACGTTCATATCGACGAAAGTGACCTGCCCACTCATCAGTTGCATTCCATTTTGAAGGGTGCGCAGGAACAGATAATAAGAGGAATCCATTTGGCCTAAGCCAGCCATTCCACACCTTTAGGGTGCCGAAGTCATCCTCAATATGTTCCAAGACTTCAAAACTCAAAATATAATTGAATTTCATAATCCAATCATTTTGAAAATTTTTGTGAATAGTTACACGAGGGTTAGATTTATTTATGTAACAGGCTAATTCCAAAGCTGATGATGATACTTCGAATGCCTCAACTAAAAATCCCATACATGAAAGATCATGCAACAATGCACCTGAACCACATCCAATCTCCAGTAGATTTCCTCTAGGAAGCGGCTCAAGAAAATGCAATACTCGATTCCGTCTAAGTAAATATCTAGGAGACGGGACCCAATTTTTCTCAGGAGCACTTATTCCATATTCGGGATGATTTTTCAAAAGCTGCCTACCATTTTTGTAAGAAAGATTGATATATTCTTAGATATCATCTCAATTTAACTGTTTCTTTCCAAAATTGAATGCTTCATTAAATTTATTATTTCTGGGCTATAAAGAGAATCGTTACGAAAATTTAGTCTAAAAATTATCATTATGAATGCATATTACATGTAAATTTTAGAGTTCTATGTAGTCCGGCTATAATTTCTTTACGTCCAAAATTTTGAAGAAAAGTTTGTTTAGCATTAAAGGCTAGTTTTTTAGACAATAAAATATCTTCTTTTACTTTTATTATGGCATTGGATAAATCAATAGGGTCGGCTGGATTGCATAGAATTGCGTTATCACCGTCTCGGAGACCTTCAGCCGTAGCTAGAGTTTTTGCAGTTATTAGCACCTTGCCCATTGCCATGGATTGAAAAACTTTATTCGGGATTACTCTGGACGCTTTTTCAGAAGCCGAAAAAATTCCTAAACAAATATCTGCCGTTTCAATATAGTTAGGAAGCATTTCATACTCAACCCATTCAATAAATTTAATATTGTCTATGTGTCTATCTTTAACAATTGACCTTATTTTCGGATAGAGCTGTCCTCTACCTATAAAAGTAAAATGTATATCCTGATTTTTTTTCAGAATTTCTGCTGCTTCTACGATATATTCTACGCCATGTAAAGGAGTGTATTTTCCAATAAAAAGAACATTAAATCTATTATTTTTTTTACCAATTTTCCTTTTATAAAATACATCTTCATCTGCACTTGCAAAAATTCTGATCATTTTATCTTTTGATATCCTAAAAGTTTTATTAAAATAATCTATATGTGCATTTGTGTCCAGTATAACTATATCAGCACAATCACAGGCTATTTTGTCAATACAGAATGCCAGTTTAGAGATAAATGACTTTTCTGCTATTATTTTCCTATCAGACACTATGGAATCATAAAGAGATATAAAAGCATCAAAAACTATTTTTTTCTTCCTAAGCGTGATTAACATAAATATTCTCGCAAACAATATATCTAGATGACCGATATAACCTATAAATATTATGTCGTAATGACCGATAAATAAATATCTAATAAAAAGAAACATATATACTTTTAATAACTTTAGCATAAAGGAAATCTTGTTGTATATGTTATCAAAAGTTTTGAGTTTATCAATTTTATTTTCCCACAGGGGTATATGGCATTCTTTAACGGTATGACCTATTTGTTTAAGAGATTTGATCATTATTTGGTTTCTGCAATAAGACTCTTCATAAGTGCCAAAATAAAGAATGGTTTTCGGCTGTTGTGTGTTTTCGAAATCACTTTTCCGAAATTTTTCCAAATTAATAATTGTCATATTGATTTTTTTTAGCCTTATTTTGGTTGTTTGTCATTGTGTTATTGAAAACAAACTTATGTTTCACAAGTTAGATCAAACCATCTCGCACCACTGAGCAATACCCAGAGGATCCCTTCGATAAAATCTCTTTCAAGGGAGAGTGGCCATTTACTTTTTGGCTTAGGCTTGGGTTCAGGTAATAATGGTTCAATTTTTTACCACTGAGCATAGTTTAAAAATCTTTGTATATCATCCAATAGCTATCCTCCTTATTTTTATTAAAAATGGCTGAGATAGCTCTATCATGCCAAAATTATGTAACTAATTTTAAGTGAACTTGACAAGAAAAAAATAAAAGAGACAAGCCCTTGATAGCCCTGCCTTGTCATTAAAAGATATCTGGCACCGATAATTGTAAACCAATTGTTTTTGGTCTAATCCGAATACTTTCTATGAAAAAGACCTTTTTTATTCAACCCTTTGAAATGACAAACGATATATTTAATTTCAGCATGATTTTTTTTTAAAAATGTTCAAGCCTTTTTTATCATTAGTTGTGGCCGAAAGGCCATGTTCGTTCATGAAAATTTTTAGGTTAGGCTTAAATACCGTACAAGCGACAGGTGTTGTTCCAAGTTTTAACGGCCAGATATTCGGGGTCTTCTTCTCTGACCATTGCCAGTTTTCGCAAAACAGACCGCACATAGGCAGGTTCATTCCGCATGGAATGGTTCTTTTCGGGTGCGGGCGTCAGGTAGGGGGCATCGGTTTCAATCAGAATACGTTCCACAGGAATTAAGGGTACAAGTTTGCGCAAATCAGCGCCTCGTTTTTTAATGGTCACAATACCGGTAATTCCGATATAAAGGCCCAGATCGAGATACTGTTTCAGCTCTGTTTGATTTCCGCTGAAACAATGTATGACACCGCTTTTCATGTTTTTAAAATGCGTTTTTAAAATCTGGATGAGACGGCCGTTGCTGTCCCGTTCATGGAAAATAACCGGAAGGTTCTGTTCAGCGGCAATCTCAAGCTGCCGTATAAGCCACTTTTCCTGGGTTTCTCTGGGTGAGAACATTCGGTTAAAATCAAGTCCGATTTCCCCCCAGGCGTGCACACGGGGATTTTTGGCAAGGTTTATAAGCGTGTTGAGGGTCGCTTCATCGCAGCTTTTGGCATCATGGGGATGGATTCCCACCGAGGCATACAGGCCGGGGAACGACTCCGCCACTGAAACGGCCTTGATGGAACGTGGCAGGGTTGTTCCTACGATCATTGCCGCAGCAACACCGGCGGCATTCATGCGTTTGACAACATCTTGAATATCGTTGTCGTAAGCCCGGTCATCAAGGTGGCAATGGCTGTCAAATAATTTCATTATCGTAGGGGTTAATTTCTTAGTAACTAATTTATATCTTTGAAATTTTATAACTTTTTAAAATTAAAATTCTTTTTATAGTTCTTGGCTTATGCCATCAGAATGGAATAATGGTATGTCCCGTCTACATATCAAACTCAAGAGGGGTCACCGTCTTAATGAGCTCCAGTTCATGCATTTTTTCAATAAGATCCGGAGGAATTGACACATTGGTTTTGAGGAAAATGATGTTCATCTCCCCGCCTTCTTCCTGCCCGACCTGCATCTGGTCTATGTTAATATTATGTTTTCCCAGAAGCGTTGCAAAACTTCCGATGGCACCCGGCTTGTCATAATTATATATCAGTGAAATATGGCCGTTTGGAATTAACTCGAGCCGGAAATTATTTATTTTTACGATCCGGAGCTCATTTTTTCCGAATATGGTTCCTGTTACTGTGTTTGTCATTTCAGTGGTAATGACCCGTACCGTAATCAGGTTGATATATTCCCCGGAATCATCGCTGGTTGTTTCCGTAACCTTTATCCCTCTGTCCTTGGCAAGGACTTGCGCATTGACAAAATTCACATCATCTTTGACCACATGGGTCAGCAACCCCCTTAAAACCGCTATGGAAACCGGAGACAGATCAAGCTCTTTGAAATCACCGGCATATTCAATGACGACTTCTTTTAAAGCGCCTTTGGTGAGTTGAGCCTGGAGACTTCCCATCTGATTTGCCAGTGTCAATAACGGGCCCAGTTTTTTAAGAAGATCACCGGTGACAGACGGAACATTAACTGCATTTAAGACGGTGTCGTTCTTCAAATAGTCAATGATCTGGCCGGCGACGTCCACCGCTACCTTGGTCTGAGCTTCCTGTGTTGAAGCTCCCAGATGAGGCGTACAGATCAAATGATCACAATCAAAAAGCCGGCAAATTCCCGGAGGTTCTTTTTCGAATACATCCAGTGCCGCTCCGGCGACTTTGCCGGACTTCAGGGCTTCATAAAGATCATCTTCATCAACGATACCGCCACGAGCACAATTTACTATCATTACGCCGTCCTTCATCTGATCAAAAGCGTCCTTGTTGATCAGCCCCACGGTGCTTTTTAGCTTTGGAACATGAACCGTTATATAATCAGACTTACGGTATAACTCTTCCAGGGAAACACTTTCAAAACCGGCCTTTTCAATCTGCTCCGGCGTGACAAATGGATCATGAACAACGACCTGCATCTTTAGCCCCCGTGCGCGATCCGCTACAATGGAACCGATTTTACCAAAACCAATCACCCCGATGATCTTGTTATATATCTCTCTGCCCTGGAGTTTCTTTTTGTCCCACCTTCCGGCCTTCAATGACGACGTCCCTTCAGGTATATTGCGTGACAAAGAGAGTATCATGGCGATGGCATGTTCGGCGGTTGTTATAACATTACCCCCCGGCGTGTTCATCACAACAACACCATGTTTCGTAGCCGCCGGTATATCGACATTATCAAGACCGATTCCGGCACGTCCCACAACTTTCAATCGAGTTGCCGCTTCCAGAAGATCCTCGGTTACTTTTGTGGCACTTCTGATGACCAGAGCATCATAATCTCCGATGATACTTTTAAGCTCTTCAGGAGTAAGTCCTGTATTCACATCGACTTCGATTCCCTCTTCATTCTCAAACATTTTGATACCCGCTTCCCCCAGATTATCGCTGACCAATACTTTCATGCCTTTCCTCCTGAAAAAATATTCACCTTTTATGAGATCCTCAAAAATAAACGAGCATTATATTTACTTTTTTTTTATATTCAACCTATAATTTCATATTTCACCGAAATCAAACGTTTCAATTTTAAAAGGTATCAAATAACTTTTTTTAATGAACTATCTTGATTTATATTTTTAAATTTGAAACCCTTCCCGATTTTAGCGGGATCAACCGCATCTGCTGCGTCAGATGCCGTCCCGCATAGTTGACTATAACGGAACGTCATCTTCTCCCGCAGAGCGGGATTTCGCTACGCTCAACTTGCTTAACTGCGGCAACCTCGACAATCGCTTAATTTAGGTTCGCTTAATATCCGACAAAAAATGCCACGAAACCTTGAACCTCTGAATCTCAGGCCCCCAATGTTTACTGAAAAGATGAACATCGAACATCGAACGTCCAACATCCAATGCTGAATGAAAGACAAAAACAAGGGCAAGAATGATATAAAAAGAAGTTAGATAGAGGCAAAGATGGTTAAAACTTATCCAGTACCCAAACGGCTGAAAAATAAAGTTACAGTCATTCAAGGTTTCACATGGGTTTTCTAAAACAAATAAAATTAAATTGTGGAGCAAAGCGACATCATGATTCGATGTTCAACGTTGGACGTTCGATGTTCGACGTTCAGTCTGTTTACTGTCAGACGTTCATCTTTCAAAACAACCTAGCGCTTATGACCCAAAATTTTGAGCTGTGAACCTTTGGACCCCAAGCTATACCATAGATTCAAGTTTCTCTTGGTATGCCGATGCTTTTTCAACATCGTTCAACTCATGGTAACAGTTAACAATAAATCCAAGGCATTGTCTTGAATGTTGAAATTTTAGAAAAAATGACAGTGCGGTTTCAAAATCACCCAAATTCATGTGGCTGATCCCCAGACACAGGTTGAGCGGCTCATTCTCAGGAAAATATTCCACGCCCTTTGAAAGAATGTTAATCGATTCATGATAGGCTCTTTTCTTTTGATGTAAGATACCCAGTCCCAGGTAAGCACGCGGGTCGGGATGGTATTCCAACGCTTTTCGATATAATTTTTCGGAAATTTTATCTTTTCCTTTTATATCTTCATTGGATGAATAGTCTCCATGATCAAAGGTCATTCCAAGCCGGGAGCAAAAATCGGCATGCATGGGATAAAATTTCTTTTTATCGATGAGCTCAATGGCGTCTACAATTGAAGGAAGGAATTCATAATATGTTGTTCTTAATCTTTTTCCAAAAGAGATGACATCTTCTCGTGACAATTTAGCATCTGTTTCAAAGTACTTGATATCTTCAATACGATTTAACCATATATCCTCAGATACATTAAATTTTTTCTTATATTCGGAATAGAGTGCGGTTCCCGGAAATAGAGAAAGAACAAAAGAATGAATAACCAGAGGGTTGATCCTTTTAATCAAATCGATACTCTCCTGAATGGTTTCACTGGTTTCTCCGGGAGAGCCATAAATAAAATAGGCCCGTGGTAAAATGCCGTACTTTAAAGTGTCGGCGAATGTGTTCTCGATCTCACGAGTTGTGATTTTTTTGTTCAGATAAGCCCGAATTTTTTCAGAACCGCTTTCTATCCCATAACTGATTTGAATGCAGCCGGCTCTTCTCATCCAGGAAAGGACCTCTTCACTCATATAATTGACCCGGGATATGGCATTCCAAGCGATCCTAAGATTTTTTTCAAGGATTTTTTTACAAATTTCGATCACACGTTTTTTGTTAACGCTGAAGGTGTCATCCGAAAAATAAAAAAAATGGATGCCCTTTTTATAAAGGAGTTCAAGCTCTTCAACAAAATAGTCGACCGAATGAAACCTGACCTTATGACCCCAAAATTTGGGAGAACCGCAAAATGTACATTTTCCCGGACAACCCCGGGTTAAAGACAAATGTTGGTACTCAAAGTACTTGGCCGGAACCGGAAGCTGATCAAGATCTCGAATATATTCTGCAGGTTTCGTTCGGACAACCTTGCCCTCTTTTTTGAAAGCAATCCCTTTTATATTTCCTATGTGTTCATCTTCCCCTTTTTCAAGGCACTTGACCAGATGTAAGAATGTGTATTCACCCTCGCCCATAACCACAAAATCGATTTCCGGAAAATGGGTTAAGAAATGTTTCCATAAAAAGGTGGCACTGACTCCCCCAAAAACAATTTTCACCTCCGGATCGATCTGTTTGGCTATTCTTGCAATCTCGACGCCTCCCCAACGGTTTGCCTGTAAAATAGAAAACCCGATGACGTCAGGCTTTTTTTCAATCAGGATTTCACTAATTTTCTCAGGTGTTTTATTGATTTTGCACCAGTTCAATATCTCGACATCGTAATTATTTTCTTTGAGTACTGCGCCCACGTAGTACATGCCGATAGGCGGAACCACCACATCTTCGGTGTTGACCCGTTCTTCAAGCCAGTATGGATATATAAGCAATATTTTCATTTTTCGCTTTTACTGTTTAGTTACTTATTTATAAATTTTTTGCCTTTTGTGGCAATTTTTTTTCACCTTGTCCAATGTTAAGGGGTATGGTTATGAATTAAGAGCTTGAATCTTTATCATAGTTTGGTAATAATTTAAACATAACAGATAAAAAAGAGGAGAATGCCTTATGTTTTTAACCCTTATCCAAAAACGTAGAAGTATACGAAAATACATGGAAAAGCCTGTAGAGACCGAAAAAATTGATCAGCTTATTGAGGCGGCATTGCGTTCCCCTTCATCAAGAGGATTTAACCCTTGGGAGTTTATCGTTGTCACGGATAAAAGTTTACTCGAAAAACTTTCAAAAGCAAAGCCCCACGGTGCATCATTTTTAAAAAATGCTCCTTTAGGAATCGTTGTCTGCGCAGATCCTGAAAAATGCGATGTATGGGTTGAGGATGCTTCCATTGCTTCCATCTTTATTCACCTGGCGGCAGAGTCGCTGAGGCTCGGAAGCTGCTGGATCCAGATTAGAAAAAGAATGTTTGATCAGAAAAAAACCTCACAAGAGTATATCCGCGATCTTTTAAATATTCCGAAAAAATTAAGTGTAGAATCGATTGTCGCCATCGGATACTCCGCTGAGAAAAAACCACCTCACCGCAAGGAAGAGCTGCAATATCAAAAAGTTCATTATGGTTTTTACGAACATTCCAACCCGAAGGTAGCATCTCAATAACTTAAAGGCTTCGCCCCAATGGGAATAATTGAGTAATGGCCCCGGTTAAATATTAAATACGGATTTAACCGGGCAAGCAAAAAGACCATTTATGGATGAACACGAACTAACTTCTTGACTTAAAAGGAAGCTTTAATTATTAGAATCAACATAGTGAAAAACTTGGCTGATTAGTGTCCATGCAGAAATGGTAGATTTTGGTTTCCGGCAAGGCCCGAGCGAGTTTTCAACCGCAGGCATAGCGGGCTATGTCGAGGATTGAAAACGAGCGAGAACGCCGCCGGGGGCCGAAAGATGCCGTTTATGGATGGACACTGAATATATATAACCAATACCTAAACTGAGCGTTTCAAATTTTAAAAGAGAAAATTATGAAAAACAGAACAGTTAAGGTGGGACGGAATGATCCTTGCCCCTGCGGAAGCGGGCTGAAATATAAAAAATGCTGTCTTGGCAAACCAAAGTCGGACCCGGATAACCTCAAGGTCTCCTATGCTAAAAAATATAAAATTCGACTCAAGCAAGCCGCGGATATCCAAGGCATCAAAAACGCCGGTCATCTTGTCATAGACACGCTCGACCTAGTAGAGTCTGAAATAAGGCCGGGAATGAAAACCGATGAGATTAACACCCTTGTTCATGAATACACGATTAAACATGGAGCCGTCCCTGCACCTTTGAACTATCGGGGATTTCCAAAAAGCGTTTGTGTTTCCGTAAATGAAGTGATCTGTCACGGCATCCCCGGTGAACTGGTTTTGGAGGACGGGGATATAGTCAATGTCGATATAACGTCCATTTTGAATAAATATTATGCCGACGCAAGTAAAACTTTTTTTGTGGGCACACCCGGATCCAAAGCTCGAAAGATTGTCCGTGTGGCTAAAAAATGCCTCGGCCTGGGTATGTCCATGGTTAAGCCCGGAAACACCATCGGCGATATCGGGTGGGCCATTCAAAAACATGCCGAAAGCCAGGGATGCTCGGTGGTCAGGGAATTTGTGGGGCATGGGGTAGGGTTTGATTTCCATGAACCTCCTCAGATTCCCCACTTCGGCCGAAAGGGAGAAGGAATCCGTCTGATTCCGGGCATGGTCTTTACCATTGAACCCATGATCAACCTGGGTGAAAAAGAGCTTGTCATTCTGAAAGATAAATGGACCGCTGTCACCAGAGACCATTCCCTTTCCGCACAGTTTGAACAAACAATTCTCGTTACCGATCAGGGTTGGGAAAGCCTGACGCCTTATGATACTACCTGAATTTTGCACGAGTCGGAGGCTTTCATATGCAAGGCATTTAATGGCGAAGTCATAGTTAACTATTACGAGCCTTTAATAACGTAGCAGATGGAAGCCTCCGACTCGCCCTTTGGGTGAAAATTAATGAATAAAAAAAGAGCATCATCCCTTATACCATTTGTGTGTTACGTATCATTACAGAATGTTGTATAAACCCGATTTAAATAAACAACCCAATGTAAAGATTCTCATTAATTTTCATGCAAAATTTAGGAAATAGGCCGTTTCGCATAAATGCCGTACTTTTCGATTTTGACGGCACCCTGACCAAACCCGGTGCTTTAGACTTTCCTCTTTTAAAAGATACCATCGGCTGCCCCTCTGGCACCCCGGTTCTCGAGTTCATAGACAGCCTGCCGACTTCCATTGAGAAGGAAAAAACCATCTCTTTACTGGAACGTTTCGAAACCAAAGCTGCAGCTCATTCGGAACCCAACGACGGGGCCGAGGTTTTAATCCATTATTTGCGTTCAGTAGGACTCGGTATCGGAATAATTACCCGTAACCGTCTTTCAAGCATAGAACGGGCGTTGAAAAATTTCGAAAATATCACGATTTCCTGTTTTGATGTCATTATTTCCAGGAACACGCCTGTCAAACCCAAACCCAGTGGTGACGGAATACGGCTGGCAGCGCAAAAATTGAACCTTGACGTAAAAGAGGTTCTTATGGTGGGCGATTATATTTTTGATATTCAGGCAGGAAAAAGTGCAGGATGTTCTACGGCTTTTCTGGATTACGGAACCTTGTCCGGAAATTTTAAAATTGAAAGTGACTTTATCATATCCCATCTGGAGGAAATCAAGAAAATTATTCGCCCGGGACTTGGGTTTGGAGCGGATAACCCATCTACTCCTTTTGGATAGACTCTTCTGGGATATCAATTATCGTATCGGCTTTTTTTGACACCCTATCCTACCCACCCGGAGCAGTCTGGGGCGGCCGTCAACACTCAAGACCTTTTAGTTTTCTTATTTCTTCCCGTGCTTCCTCCCTGCTGTTTGTAGAAATTAACAAGTCCTGACCCACGACGTAATATCTTTCCTGGAGCTCTAAAATTCTGAGCCCACCGGAGGTATCGATATCCACACCACTTGCTAATGTTACAATTGTCATTATCTTGATCTCTTAGTTTATTTGTAGACGTTCACGAGCCCAGATTTACAGCGCAAATCGACAAATTATGAATCTTAAATCCCTGAGGCCTGACCCCATGAACGATGAGTTTTATTTTAACACTCGGTTAAAAAACACACGGCTTTTCCTAGTATTTACAAGCCAATTCATACCCCGTCCGCACAGCCGTAAAAGTATCTTTTACGTTGTCGGCATCGCCGATAATCTCTATCTTATCAATTACCTTTTTAATTTCATCATCCGGTTCCGGCGCGGAAATCATTCCGGAAGCCAGAATAACGCTCTGAAAAGGTTCCAGAGATATAATCTCCCCATCCTTTTCCACCTCAACGCAGTCAGCTTTAAACTCTTTAACCGCTGTTTGAGCCATCAGAGTCACCCTTTCCAATTGCTCAATCCTCTTGAAGGCCAATTTCTTTGTAATCCCCTCCATGGCACCGCCCAGTTGATCAATAATCTCTACAGCTACGACATCATACCCCTCTTTTCCCAATTTTTCAGTAATCTCAAGCCCGACCTGACCCACTCCGATGACCAAAATCCTTGGCCCTTTCACCTTCTTTTCTTCCCGGTAATAATCCATGCATGTCATGACATGCTGATTATCGAGGCCTTTGATCTTCGGGATATTTTGAACCGCTCCCACAGCCCATACCAAAATTTCGGGCTGAATTTCTTTTATAAGGGCTGCATCCACGGCCCGGTTCATAAGTATAGAAGTCTTGCTGGATTTCACAGAGCGTTTCATCGATTCAAACCCCTCTTTCATTTTTTCCTTTCCCGGAGCCTGCCATGCCAGGGCGAATTGCCCGCCCAAATGACCTGTTTTTTCGGCTAAGGTAATCTTATGACCCCGCCTGCTCATGTAGAGTGCTGCACTCATTCCGGCAGGGCCTCCTCCCGCAACAAGGACTTTCATAGGATTGGATGTGGGTACAAGCTCAGGCAGCCCGATCTCCGGATTTAGATTGCAGCCCAAAGGCTCTCCGCTTTTCATTCGATGAAGGCATCCCTGAAGGCAATAGCCGCAATATATGATATCCTCTTCTTTATCATTTTGCCATTTCTCTATCAAATCGGGGTCTGCGATAAGCGGCCTACCCAGGGCCACAAGGTCACCAAGTCCCTGGTCCAAAATTTGCGTTAATTTTTCTTTTCTGCCCATTCTGCCGGCTACAATCACGGGAATTGTAGTATGCTCACGCACCCAAGCCAAGGCATCCATCTGAGGCTTATCCGGAAGGCTGGTATGGTGAAAATACCATGGAGGACTGAAGCAGGCATTTCCCATTCCCACGTGTATGGCATTGATTCCGCTTTCTTCCGCCAATTTCAGCAGCGGCAGAAGGTCTTCCTGGCTGATGCCGAACTCCGGCGACATCTCATTACCGGAAATTCGGAGGATACAGGGAATTTCAGGGGCGCCTCGTTTTACTGCTGAAAGTGCCTCCTTTGCAAAAAGAGACCGGTCCCGGCCATAGCGATCTTCTCGCTTGTTCAGCTTTCTGTTTAAAAATTGTGAGATGAGAAAACCGTGTCCTCCCTGAATCTCTATAATGTCGAATCCGGCTTGATTTGCCTTTTGCGCAGAGGATTTGTAACCGTCAAGGATCGACTCGATCTCTTGCTCGGTGAGCGCTTCCGAAACGTTGCTCTGTCTGGCGACACACGTCATTACCGAAGGCGCCTTGGGTTGGCCGCCAATGATCTTGGGATTGGATGCCGCACCGCCATGATTCAGATGAAGGCAAGCCAGCCGATCTTCCTCATGTATAACGTCAGCAATCTTTCGAAGTTCTCCAACGCTTTCCGGAAGATGTATACAGGGCTGTTTGGGATGTTCCCTGCCATCAGCGGTAACCGATACGGGCTCGGTAATAACCACCCCCGGACCGTTTTTCGCAATCTGTCGGTAAAAAGTCACCTGGTGATCGGTCACCGTACCGTCGGGTTTGCCACGCCCTATCTTGACCGGGGGAAAAACAAATCTATTGACAAGCTCCAGATGACCCAACTTAAAACCCTCGAACATTCTTTCCATGATGAATCTCCTTTTCCACTAATATAGTCATTTTCCGATTGCACGAAATAGGTTAACTTGTCTAAATATTATTTATACCTAAATTGAGCAATTGTCGAGATTGCCGCAGTTAAGCAAATTGAGCGTAGCGAAATCCCGCTCTGCGGGAGAAGATGTCGTTCCGCTATAGTCAACTATGCGGAACGGCATCTGACGCAGTAGATGCGGTTGATCCCGCTAAAAGCGGGAAGGGTTTCAAATATTAAAAATATAAATCAATTTAATTCATTAAAAATAATAGATAGTTAATCCCCTTTTAAAATTTGAAACGCTCAATTTAGGTTACCTAAGCTTCTGCAGTGCCTGTTCTGCAGCAATTGTTATGGGTTCAAGGCTCGGCTCAGAGGAACAGTCGGGATTTCCCGCACACATCAATGTGGTTAAATCCGGTATGGTTTTTTCACCCAGGATCAGTGCATTGATCGTATCGATCTCCTTAACCGGC
>JASFLX010000050.1:0-15159 GCA_050117895.1 Desulfobacterales bacterium
TACTGTTTGATGTGGAAACCGGCTTTGCCATGAGGAATACGCCCCCTAAAAAATGCCTCAAAGCTTTTAAGGATCAAGGAAGATTGGCATTAACCATTGACGAAGGCATCGCTCTGATCACCCATTATCCAGAAGTTCTGTCAAGCCATTGGATCGATCTGGCAGGGTCGGTATTGATCCATAAAGTGGCCGGAGAAGACGCGATGAAACGCGGCATGCAGGCCTCATTACCGCCCGCTTTTGCCAAGGAGACTTTTGTTGCGGCGTTCTACTATAAACATTACAACCGTCTCAGGCTTTTCTATGTATCACAATCCTTGGAAACACCATATTCCGGATCGGCCTCATGTGCGAAACGCTTATCTTTGGAGACCGGGATCAAACCTTGATCCTCGATTGTCAGCCAAACGCCGGAATGTGTTGACCCAAAAGACCGGGTATTCAATGTTAATATAAAGCGGAAGTTATCAAAATGGTTGAACATGCGGTGGGAATATATATCGGGTTGTTGTTGCTTGCGTGTGTGGTGGCGATTGTCAGTAAGATGGTCACGCAGTTGCCGTATACGATATTTTTGACTTTGGTAGGACTATTGATCGGTGTGTTGGGTATCGGTCCGGAAATTGAGGAGACGGGATTTGGGCATGATCTAATATTTTTTGTGTTTTTGCCACCGTTGCTTTTCCAAGGAGCGTTTCATATGAATATAAACTCTCTCTTGGAGCAGTTTTGGCCGATTGTGTGTTTTGCAGTGCCGGGAGTTATTGCATCCACCCTATTGGTAGGAGGAGTTGTAGGATGGTTAGGGGGTATCGGTTCAATGATGGTGGCAATACTTTTTGGCGCTTTGATCTCACCAACGGACCCTGTGAGCGTACTGTCGCTGTTCAAGGAGGTGGGAGCACCCGAAGATCTAAAGACAATAGTGGAAGGAGAATCGCTCTTTAATGATGCAACCGGAGTCGTATTGTTCACGATCCTACTCGAGTCTCTTCTGGAGGGGCAAGGGTTTGGATTCGGCCAAGCCGTATATGAATTTGTAAAAGTATCCTTGGGGGGACTACTGCTGGGAGCAGTACTCGGCTGGATCGTTTTTAAGATCATGCGCCATATAGAGGATCATCTGCTGGAAAATGCGCTTTGTCTTGTTTTGGCTTACGGGTCATTCTGGTTGGCCGAAGGAATCCACCTTTCCGGCGTCATTGGAACCGTAATGTCCGGATTGATGATCGGTAACTATGGCCGGCGACTCTCCATGAGCGAAAAAACGACTCAGACGGTTGAAACATTTTTTGAGTCCATAAGTTTCCTGATCAATTCACTGCTGTTTATCTTGATCGGCCTGGAGTTACGTGAAGTGCCGGTAGATATTGTGTGGATGACAGCATTTGTTGCCATTGCCGCGATGCTGATAGGGCGTGCAGCGGTTTCCTACAGTTTTTACTGGTTGCTGAATCAGGTGGGGACCCGGCGACCGAAAAAATGGAAGCATATTCTATTCTGGGGCGGCTTGAGGGGCTCGATACCCATTGCCTTGTTGCTTCAATTGCCCAATGAAGGTGTGCTGGTTACATGGCGCCCGCTGTTGTTGGCGTCAGGGTTTGCTTGTGTATTCTTCTCGATGGTGGTTCAGGGAATCACCATGAAACCGCTGATACGCAAGCTCGGTATTTAAGACCTCATGCAAACCGTCGCCCATTAACGCAGCATAATTCTATCAGACATCAAAAATAGTATTCCCAAGTGCTCTGCTCCGTAAATACGGTAACGTATTCTATGACAGGCCACCGCATTCAACATAGCAATTAATCATAAAAGTGACTAAAATTTGAAGTGAGCTAAAGTGAACTAAAGTTAAGGAGCTCGCCTGGGGCGAAGCCAGTTTAAAAATGATAGAATTCATCAACTTTAGGCACTTCAGATCACTTTTCACTTAAAACTTTTAAATGAAATGAACAAACCCGTGAAGGAAGACCCAAACGAAACCGCTTTAAACGCCCACACCGAACTCCACCAAGCTCCGCTCCCCCCGGAACTGCTGATCAGTCTTAAAAACCGTATTTTTATCATTGTGGCATCTTTATTGGCCCTGTTTTTAGCCGCGCTGGACGCCTTGGTAATGGGGGCGGCGATGCCGTCTATTGTGGCGCACCTGGGCGGGCTTCATCTATACAGCTGGGCTTTTTCTTCCTATCTTTTAAGCCGAACGGTGGCTCTGCCGCTTTTTGGAAAGCTCTGCGATCTTTACAGCAACAAAAAACTTTTCAATGTTTCCATCTGCATTTTTCTGGCCGGCTCCGTATTGGCCGGAATTTCCCGGAATATGACACAGCTTATTTTATCCCGGTTCATTCAGGGCATCGGTGCCGGCGGAAGTTTTGCCCTAACCTACATTGTTTTGGCCGATATCTCTTCGCCGGAAAAACGAGGAAAGATGATGTCCATGGCCAGTTTTGTCTGGGGAGTGGCCAGTGTTCTGGGGCCGACCTTTGGCGGCTTTATTGTAAATTACTTCTCCTGGCGCTGGATTTTCTTTATCAATTTACCGGTGGGAGCGGTTTCCCTGTTAGGGATATACTTGTGTCTCATCGAAACCCGTGAAAAACGGAAAACCGTTTCCATGGATTATCTGGGATTTTTAACCCTTTCTTCCAGCATCCTGGCATTGTTGACCGCTTTTTTGCTGGGCGGCCGCAGCTACGATTGGCTTTCTATTCAAATCGTTGGGCTGTTTGTCTTGACCGCCGGGGCGGGCTTGGCCTTTTACCATGTGGAAAAACGGGCGAAAGAACCGATTTTGTCTATAGATTTTTTCAAACTGAAAGGATTTCGCATGGGCAACGGTGCCGCCTTTTTTGCCAGTTTTGCGATTTTCTCGCTCTTTTCATTCAGTCCTTTATTTATTCAGGGTGCTCTGGGCAAAACACCGGTGCAACTGGGAATTGCCATGATGCCCTTGAGCCTGGGATGGTCTTTCGGCGCACTGTTTTGCGGGCAGGTGGTCAATCTGATTGGAAAAAGAACTGCCAGCATTCTGGGCGGCGTTTTACTGGTGGTCGGGGGCATTATGACCTTATGGTTTTCCTCGGCCACCTCTTTGGTGTTGTGTTCGATCACTTTGACCGTGGCCGGGTTCGGCATGGGCTTTGTATCCATTGCCACACTCCTGGTCGTGCAAAACAGCGTCGACATTTCAAACCTGGGCATTGCCACCGCCTCTCACCAGTTCTCCCGGACACTCGGAGGCACCATCGGTATCGGCATATCCGGAAGTCTCGTCACGGTTACGTTTTTGAAGGCCCTAAAGAAGGTGTTGAGTATCGATCTGCAACAAAAAATCGATCCGGAACTTTTCTCTCGGATTCAACAAAACGTGGAGAACATTTTTATCCCGGAGATTCAGACACTGCTGTCAACAGATGTCCAACGGGCCTTGCAGGAAGTCGTGACCCAGGGCGTCATGCCCATGTTCTGGGCATCTTTGATAGCATCAATTGTCTGTCTTGTGTTTGCAATACTGCTTCCTCGTTCCGACGAGTCCGAATATTGATCGTCGATTAAATTTGCCAAACTCTCCCTTTCTGACGCTATAAAGAATCCTCCAAACTGCATGGGATGACTCTACCTTTGACCGTTTTAATTTCTCCTTTGAACTTTTTGCCGTTTGTGGTATGATAACCGACAGGCTTTAATATAAATTATAATGTGATTATAGACAGTTATACATCCCAGCAGTTGCAGGAATTTAAAAAGGTAAAAAATATGATTCTAGCGGTAATGAGTGACAGCCACGATAACATCTGGAATTTACGAAAAGCCTTGGCCATCGTCAAGCAAAGAAATGCAGACATGATAATTCATTGTGGTGATTTTATAGCGCCATTTACATTGACCGAGCTCGATCAAAGCGGCATTCCGGTTCATGGTGTTTTCGGAAACAATGACGGAGATAAGTACCTTCTAACAAAATTTTCTCTGACGTCTTTAACAAACATTACCCTTTATGATCCTGTGGGACTGGTTGATACAAACGGATTTAAAATCGGTTTTACGCATCATGGCGTTGTGGGAGAAGGACTGGCGGCCGGCGGCAATTTCCACCTTGTCTGTTTTGGCCATTCCCATAAGTATTTTTTCAAGAAAATCGGCCGGACCATTCTTCTAAATCCCGGCGAAATAATGGGAAAAGACGGGCTGCCAAGCTTCTGTCTGGTTGATACAGATACCCTCAAAACAGAAAAAATCCAATTAAAGTAAAAAAGTTGTGTCTTGACATTAATATGCATGCAACTTAAAAAACTATCGTAGCCATTGAACTTTATAAAAAAATATCCGTGTCGATTAATCGTTTTCGTGAGGATTTTACATATGAAAAAGAAAACTCTTCTTTTATTTTTTCTCGCATGTTGCGTTCTTTTTTTTGAAAGCGCTTCTTTGGGAACAGAAAATAAAACTCTTAACGTGCCGTCTGTCTTTATTCCGAAAAGTCGTTATGAGTTCGATCCGGTTTTAGACGGTACTGAAATTACACACGATTTTATTGTGCAAAACAGGGGAACCGCTCCGTTGACGATTGAAAAAGTCAGAACCGGCTGAGGGTGCGCCGCAGTCTCTTATACGAGGCAAATCCCTCCCGGGGAAGAGGGAAAAGTAACCATTAAAGTCAATACCACCGGATACGGCGGGAGAACGTTAATAAAAAGAGTAACGGTGAAAACAGATGCACCTGTTAACCCTTTACTACACCTGACAGTTGTCGGAAATGTCAATAAGTTTGTCACCATCATACCCCGTAGAGTCGTTTTGAGGGGTTTTGCCGGAAATCAGATAACCCATAAGGTAAGAATAATTCCTGAAAAAAACTATCCGTTCAAAATACTCGGAGACCGGGCAGTCCGTAAAAAAAACATTCGCTACGAACTTAATGAAGCCAACCGCTCAAAAAAGATAGAGTATGTTCTGACAATAGCCAATCTAAAAAAACAAAAGGGCCGCTACTTCGACTTAATAAAATTAAAAACAGACAGCAAAATACAACCGGATATTAAAATCCGTGTTTACGGCAACATTTTTGACCGGCCGCTCGGTGTTAAAAAAAATCCATGAAAAATATCAAAATCGTCGCTTTTGACTGTGACGGCGTCATGTTTGACACAAAAGAATCAAACACCGCTTACTATAATCAAATTTTGAGCCATTTCGGTCGGTCGGCCATGACCGCCGAGCAGTTTGCCTATTGTCACAGCCATACCGCAGACCAGGCAATCGCGAAACTGTTTGACGATGAAGAGAGCTTCCGGGCGGCACAATCCTATCGTAAAAGCATGAGCTATATTCCGTTTTTAAAATATATGGAAATGGAACCCTATTTAAAACCTTTAATCGAAAAGCTACGGCCCAGATACAAAACCGCCGTTGCCACCAACCGATCAGACACAATGGACCGCGTTATCAGCGAACACGGTCTGGAAGGATGTTTCGATCTTATTGTTTGCGCCAGCGACGTGGAGAATCCCAAACCCCATCCGGATCCGTTGATCAAGATTATAGAACATTTTGGGGTAGTACCCGGTGATTCCCTTTATGTGGGAGATTCGGAATTGGATGAAATGGCGGCAAAGGCGGCGGGAATGCCATTTGTCGCTTATAATAACCGTCTGCTCACCGCCGATTATCATATACAAAACCTGATGCAAATCGCAGAGATTCTTGAGGTATAAATGAAGAGAGCCACAGCCAGCTTGATTCTTTGCATGGCCTTACTCGGTCCGGCAAAAATGGCATGGGCTGGAAATATAGATGACATCCGATCTCTCGTGTACGCCTGGGCCGATGCCTGGCAAAATCGAAATATCAAGCACTACACATCTTTCTATAGCCCGACATTCCGTTCGAAAGGACTCGATTTTAAAGACTGGATACAAAAGAAAACCGATTTTTTTCAAAGACCCGGCCGTATCCGAGTGGGGATATCCGACCTGTGGATCTTTATCGAAGGTAAAAATGCCACCGCCCGGTTTGTTCAACGGTATCAGGACTCAAAAGTTTCGGATGTGGGAGAAAAAACACTGGGATTGGTTCATTCAAAAGATAAATGGAAAATTATCTCCGAAGAGTGGAAGCCGATGGTAATACCTGCCCGAACGCCCGGAGCACCGGCGACTTCTTTAAGCCAGCATAAATTTTATGTCGATAATCGACCATCTGAACCAGTGAGTCAAAAAAACAAGAAAAACACGAAACCTACCAATAAAATCATTGTCAAAAGCATTAAGCTTAAAACTGAAAAGAATTATGAAGAGTTTTTTATTGCCTTGAACACTTTTTCTATTCCGAAAGTCCAGTCCATAGAAGGTCAAAAACCGAGAATTGTTATTGATATTAATAATGTTTCTTCATGGAGCGGGAAGTACAAAATGCCGGTTAACGGACATTTGATCAAGCAAATACGAACATGTCTACATCGTGACACTGAAACACTTCGCATTGTTTTGGACCTTAAATATGCCGACGATTATATTATTGATCAGACCTATGACAGAAAAGCAAACATTTACTCTATTGCAGTCAGATAACTGAAGTGTCGGAGAGTTTTTTTAATTCAATTGCTCCATGAATAATCAGCGATACCATCATACAAACTCATACGGAATGCTGAGACAACTTGAACCATGAACAATGAACCCAATGATTATAAACGCAAAAGGCGTAGTATATATTATATTTTTGTTGGTGCAGTATTCATTTTTTTTACCTTGATTTTAAACGGATTTTTTTTCGGTGAAAAAGATAGTGTGCACTCCAAAGAACCGTTCTGGAAATCTTCAGCCAAAATTGAAGATCGAACAAAGACCGGACACGGGGTGTGGGACGGCCCGATCTTATTTTATAAAGGAAACGGGAAGCCGGTTCATCTGATTCTGGTGGAAAAGGCTATCCAGAAGTTACACTTGTACCGTTATAACGGACAATACCAACTCATCAAGAGTTATAGCTGCAGTACCGGTGAAAACCAGGGAAAAAAACACGAAGAAAAAGACCGGAGAACTCCTGAAGGTATATATTTCAACATAAAAGCTTACCGGGATTCTAAAATTACCCTGTTCGGCGATCGGGCTTTTAGATTGAACTACCCTGACCCCTTCGACCACCTTGAGAGCAATAGGGGCAACGGGATTTTTATCCACGGGTCCAACCGAGCCATTAAGCCCTTCTCCACCAACGGATGCGTGGTGTTGAGCAACCACGATCTATCCGATCTTGATCAGCGAATAAATTTAAAAAAAGTCCCTGTCATTATTGGAGAACGCCTGCCTTACCGGTTCGAACCGGCCGGAAATAACATGTCGAAATTTATTCCACTTTTCAAGAAGGCCATGATCCCCGAGAACTATGCTTCCATGAAATCCGAATTCCGTTATATTACCTTGCTCGGTTTTCAGGAACGGATTGTTGCCTTGAGTGCCATACGGATTAAGGATGCCGGGGACATCCTCGGGTTTTCCAAACTCTTTTTGGCTCGCCCGGAAAAGAATTTTTTAGTGCTGCTAAAGAGGGAGTGGAACGAGGAAAAATTGGTAAAAAAATCGGGATGATTTAGAGGATTAACCTGCCAAAGTTCGGTGGCGGGTTAAAATTTAAGCCTGTCGAAGCTTGGCGAAGATCCCGCTCAGCGGGGACGTAGAAATTGGGCAAAAAGGGGCGTTTTGCAAAGGCCTCTATTGATTTCCTAAACCATTGTGATCCCCGCAGTCCGGGCATTCCCAGGTTATACCGTTACACGACATTCCCCAGAAATTTTCCAACATGCATTCCTGGCAAATGGTAAAGCCGCAGCGGCATCTCCAGCAAAAAGGGGATTTCTTTTTGCAACAATAACAGGCGGTCTCCCTGGCTTTGCGGCGCTTTTCTCTATAGGCCGTTTTTATTGCAGAGCCTCTCATGTTCAACCTTTATACACCTGTCCATAACCACATCAATCCCCGCTGACGTCAATAGGTCCGCTGCTTCCCGGTTTTCGATATTCAGCTGCATCCAGAAAACCTTTGGTTTAAGGCGGATGGCCTCGTATGCATGGGGAACGATTTGTGCGGAATTTCTGAATACGTTGACAATATCCACGGACTCTTTAATATCATCAATGGATCTATACGCTTTTTCCCCGAGAATTTCTTTTTGAGCGGGCCGGACCGGGATGATCCTGTACCCATGATCCTTCAGATATCCGGCAACCCAATTGGAGTCTCTTTCGGGTTTGGGGCTCAAACCCAAAATTGCGATGGCCTTGGCGGTTTCGAGCATATTTTTAATTTCGTGGTCCCGGGTAATTATTCGACCGGTTTTCATGTTCAGATTCCTTGAGTGATCTTGCTGTTTTTGTTAATTGATGATAGAAGCATAATGACCATAACAATAACTAAAACCAAAATTTAATGCAGTAAATTATTCATGTCAACCAATACCGATCCGTAATACACCACTGAACTTATGAAAAAAACCAAAACGTTATATCTAATAGACGGTACCGCATATATTTATCGTGCCTACCACGCCATCCGGAGTCTGACCAATTCAAACGGGCTTCCCACCAATGCCGCTTTCGGATTTACCCGCATCTTGATAAAACTTATTGAAGACCGGTCTCCGGAATATGTGGTCATGTTTTTTGACGCCAAGGGACCGACCTTCAGGCACAAAATCTATAAAGAGTACAAAGCCAATCGTCCTCCCATGCCGGAAGATTTGTCGGTTCAGATCCCGCATATCAAAAAGATAACCCAAGGATTCAACATACCGGTTATGGAAATGCAGGGGTTTGAGGCTGACGATCTGATCGGCACGTTTCGACTCAGAGCTGAACAGGCCGGGTTTTCTGTGGTAATGGTTACCGGTGATAAGGACTTCGTGCAACTGGTTACAGATAATGCCATTATCTGGGACCCCATGAAGGAGAAAACCATAGATATAAAGGCCGTCAGGCAATCTTATGGTGTTGAACCCGGCCAGATGGTTGACGTCATGGGTCTTTCCGGCGATTCGTCGGACAATATTCCCGGTGTACCCGGTATCGGGCCAAAAACCGCCCTCACACTGATAAAGACGTTTGGCAGCATGGACCGTCTGTATGAACAACTGGATAAGATTACAAAAAAAAAGCAACATCAAAACCTAATCCAATATAAGGCACAGGCCTTTTTAAGCAGAAAGCTGGTTAAAATTAACACCGACGTACCGGTTGCGTTCAACCCCGAGGACTTGAAGCTCAGGAAACCGGATCATACCAAACTCTCCTCTCTTTTTAAAATGCTTGAATTCAGGCAACTGCAAAAGGACTTTCCCAAAGAGGCCGATCTTTCCAAGAAACAATATATTACTGTGTTGGATACGGAGTCTCTTTCTGATCTGGTTACGCGTCTTAAAACATCTATACTATTTGCCGTGGATACCGAGACCACCTCCAAAGATCCCATGAAAGCCGAGCTTGTGGGTCTTTCATTTTCAATGAAAACCGATGAAGCCTTTTACATTCCTCTTGCCCATGATTATCCCGATGTGCCCGATCAGCTTGAACTTAACGCCGTTTTGAATATACTGAAACCGGTGCTGGAAAACCCCGACATCAAAAAAATCGGTCAGAACATAAAATATGACTGGATCGTTCTAAAGCACTACGATATCAACTTGGCCGGTGTTATTTTTGATACCATGCTGGCATCCTATCTGATTAACCCTTCAAAACGAGCCCACAACCTGGATCAGATCGCTCTGGATTTTTTGGATCATAAAACCACGACCTATGAAGAGGTTGCCGGCAAAGGCAAAAAAGGTGTCCGTTTTGCCGAGGTTCCCCTGGAAAAAGCCGCGCCGTATTCTTGCGAAGATTCAGATATTACCTTTATGGCTTACCACGTTCTGAAGCCCCTGCTGGAAAAAATGGATCTCATGGAACTTATGGAAAACGTGGAGATGCCCCTGATACCGGTTTTGATGAAAATGGAAATGACCGGAATATCCGTAAACAGAGATAAGCTTCGGGATCTTTCAAAATCGTTTGAGCACCAGCTAGAACAGATTGAAGCCAGCATCTATTCGATTGCAGGTGAAACATTCAACATCAGGTCATCCCAGCAGCTCGGATATATCCTTTTTGAGAAACTCAAGCTGCCGGTTCAAAAGAAAACCGTAAAAAAAACCGGGTATTCCACGGATGTTAATGTTTTGACGGCGCTCGCAGACCAGCATGAACTTCCTGAACTTATTTTAAGACACAGGGCCCTTTCCAAACTGAAATCCACCTATACCGATGCTCTGCTCGATTTGGTTCATCCGGAAACCGGGCGGATCCACACGTCATACAATCAAACGGTCACGGCTACCGGCCGTCTCAGCAGCTCGGATCCTAATCTTCAGAATATTCCGATCCGGACCGAACAAGGCATGGAAATTCGCAGAGCTTTTATTCCCAGACAGGGCTGGACACTGGTATCCGCCGATTATTCCCAAATAGAACTGCGAATCCTGGCCCATTATGCCGATGATGAAATCCTGATAAAAGCCTTCAAGGATGACGAGGATATTCACACCCGTACCGCAACCGAAGTGTTTCAGGTTTTCCCGTCAATGATTACGCCCGAACTGAGGCGGCAGGCCAAGGCCATCAACTTCGGCATCATTTACGGAATGAGTCCTTACGGTCTTTCCAAAGAACTCAACATAAGCCGTAAGATGGCCAAGACGTATATTGACAATTACTTCGCCAGGTATAGCGGTGTTAAAAAGTTTGTTGATCAAACCATCGCTGTTGCCAGAGAGACCCAAAAGACAAGCACCCTGCTGGGTCGAATTCGGCTTTTACCGGATATCAACAGTGCCAATAAAACCGTACGCGATTTTGCAGAGCGTATCGCCATCAACACGCCCATCCAAGGGACGGCGGCAGATCTCATCAAGCTTGCCATGATCCATGTGGATGCCGCCTTCAGTGAAAAAAACCTTAACGCCGCCATGCTTCTTTCGGTGCATGATGAAATCGTTTTTGAAGTGCCTCCGACAGAACTTGAAACCGCTAAAATCCTCGTCAAAGAAATCATGGAAGGAATCTGGGACCTCAAAGCACCCCTGAAGGTCAACATAACATCCGGCGGCAATTGGGCTGAAGCGCACTAGCCCGGATATTTTATGAAAACAGAATGAAGCTAAAGTGCCCCCAAAATAATAATCATAAGCAATTCATCAGAGAATCTTATGATACCAGAGGCAATCGAGTAAATATTGAAGTAGTGGATGAATATGGCCGGTTTATGGGTGAGCAACTGGATCTCTACACAGGAGATGTCAGATATGAGTATTTTTGTCTCCAATGCAAGGTCCCAGTTAAAGAAGAAGGTAACAATTCTAAACATAAGATGTAATGGGGTGTAAATCGCAACCGTTGGTGAAAGAGGTGTCAGGTGTCAGCGCCTCTTTTCATCATTCCTGACACCTGACACCAAATAGCCATGGCAATCTCAGCAACCGACAGTCTTGAATTACACCCCATGTAATGAAAAAATGAACTGTTCTATGGGTAGATATTTATGGCTGAAAAACATCTTGCCAAAACTAGAAAATTCAAAGCAGAAGATATAAACCAAATACTTGAAATTGAAAAACAGGCATTTCCAAAAACCGTTTTCTCAAAAGAAACGCTTTTAAACTATGCAAAACGCTTACCGGATACTTTTATTGTCGTGCAATCCGGCAAAGAAATTGTGGGGTATATAATTTTTGATGGTACCGGCCATATCCATTCCACGGTTGTTAAAAAACCATACAGAAGAATGGGCTTTGGGAAGATGCTATTCATGGTTGCTTCAATATGTGCTCAAAAAGGTTTATGGCTCGAGGTGAGATCGGAGAATCGTGAAGCAATAAAGTTTTACGAAAGACTTGGCATGAAGATCGTAGGAAAAATTCCAAACTACTATGTGAACGACCATGCACTTATGATGCGTCTTGAAAAGGAGATCCCGCCATGAGCGGAAAAAACAAAAAACTTGACCTGGATTAACCGATGAAAGACTCGCTTTATACCAAGATGATTATCGATACGGTTAAGTTGTTCTCCGCAGCCCAAACTAACAATGGAACTATGCTCATGCTCCCGGAGAAAAGTAATAGCTGCGGTTTAGTGGGTTCTTTCATATTCGTACCGGTTTGCATTTGGCAGGAAAAGTTATCGGCTTTTTTGAAAAACGGCAGCCAAAATATCTTTTTCGGAAACCGCTCCTTCTCTTAAAATTTTTGGGGAAACTGAAGTAACATCGACCACGGTTGAGCCTATACCCCCTTTGAGCGCACCCACGTCAATAATAAGATCCAGTTCATCCGTAATCAAAGGATCCATATCCGAAACCCGGGAACATCCAGAATCGCCGGTAATGTTTGCACTTGTAGCGGTTATAGGGCATTGAACAGCAGTTGTTAGGGCTAAGGCCACCGGATGTTCCGGCATTCGCACTCCGATTTTTTCAGTGCCTGCCGTAAGATTTATCGGCAGAATATCTTTTGCCTTAAAGACGATGGTGACGGCACCCGGCCAGAAGCGTTCCATAATGCATGTTGCCGCATAAGGAACATGTTGCACCAGTCGGGTAAGATCGTATTGTTTATCTACTAGTACGAGAAGCGGTTTATCATCCGGCCGCCGTTTTATCTCAAAGACCCTATTCACGGCATCCGCATTAAAGGCATCCGCCCCCAGCCCATAGAGGTGCCGTGTCGGAAAACAAATAACACCGCCGTTTCTAATGACACGGGCTGCCTCATCGATGAGATCATGCGTGGGATGTATCGGGTCTGCTCGAAGAATCTTTAAGCTTTTTTGCTTTTTGATCAACCTGTTCTGCAAGTTCCTCTTTAAATGCTTCCAGCATTTTTGTAAGTTTTTGATTTGATAAAGCGAGTATCTGTACCGCCAGTATACCGGCATTGCGAGCACCCGGCTTTCCGATGGATACCGTGGCTACAGGGACACCCGGAGGCATCTGAACCGTGGAAAGAAGAGAATCAATCCCCTGAAGACAAGAGGAATCTATGGGAACACCGATGACCGGAAGCCGGGAAAAGGCCGCCATGGTCCCTGCCAGGTGGGCGGCATGCCCGGCCCCGGCAACAATAACTTTTATGCCCCGCTTTTGTGCGGAAGATGCAAAATCAGCCGCGCGTTTGGGATTCCGGTGCGCGGATACAACCGTCATCTCATAGGTCACCCCGAACTTTTTTAAAACCGAAGCCGTTTCTTCCATAACTTCAAGATCGGAATCACTTCCCATTACAATGCCGACTTCCGGGGACCGGTCAAGTTCTTTTAGAGCCTTTTTTCCTGTTTCCAAAGATACCTCCTTTGTTAACACTTTGGAGAACCCCTCCTCCGGGTGTGAACATTTTCCTTTTTCAGGAGTTGGCTGCGAGGTTTTCTAAAAGATTCTGTTTTTTCTGATCAAGCTCCTTGCGGCTGATACGAGCGCCTTTTATTCCGCCGTTTAAAGCAATTTCCGAAAGAAAATATTTTTCATTATCCGTAATCTGGAGATCCACGTGGGCATAGGGGAATTTACCCTGCTCCATGGCAGCACGACAAAATTTTTCTATATCCTTGTCCACGACATAAGTGTAATTTTTACCCCCCATTGAAATATTCATTCTGAAATTATTGGGATTATGTCTGACATAAGCTTCCACGTAATCCCCTGCAATGATGACGCGTACATCGGTAAAGTTTTCCAAAAAGGGCTGAATAACAAAAGGATATGATGATTCGGAAAAGGCCATGAAACTGTAGACGGTTTCAATAGTATCCCACTTGCGAACGCCGTAACCGCAGTGCAGGCGGTCCTCCTTGGTTATTACGGAAGCGATGCCACGCCGGTTATATTCATTGATAATATTTATCAGATCCGCTCGTCGCGTGATAACGAATGTATGGGGCAACATCCACTTTTTCAAAACAAGAACCTGTGCGACCTTGGAACGGTTTAATGTTTGTGACAAAGCGGATGGAAAGCATAAGACGCCTCTTTCAAGAAGATGGATCAGTACCGACGGCTTGAGATGCTTATAGGTCAGCATGCCCAGGAAAATATCCCCGGGGCCAAGTTCATCATATCGTGCCTTGAGTTCCTTGCTGCTTTTGATGATCATTGAATCACCTGTTTGTTTTGTGCGCCTCAATACTTAATTCGATCAACCGGTCAAGAAGCCTGCTGAAAGAAATACCCGCTGCGTCGGCAGCAAGAGGCAACAGGCTCGTTGCCGTCATGCCGGGTATGGTGTTTGTCTCGAGGACAAAGAGATCTTGATCCTTGAGAATCATGTCGGTTCGGCTGTATCCTTTACAAAAAAGGGCGTTATGCGCTGTTTTAGATACTGCCTGTGCCTTTTGAGTCAACGCATCATCAATACGGGCCGGGCATATTTCCTGTGTAGCACCTGCGGTATACTTGGCGGTATAGTCAAAAAAATCATAGGATTTATCCGGAATTATTTCTATAATAGGCAATGCTTCTATCTTGTCATTACCAATAACGCCGCCGGTGAGCTCAATACCGTCAATATATGCCTCAATTAAAATAACATCATCATGAGCAAAGGCTTTATCAACGGCATCATTTAATAAATCTATAGACTTGACGATGGAAATCCCAACACTTGAGCCGCTGCCAATCGGCTTTACAACCACGGGAAGACCCAGTCGCTCCGCACACTTTTCCGGATTTAAGACGTCATCACGTTTGATAACCATGTAAGGCGGAACCCGGAGGCCGGATTTTTCATAAAGCTGTTTGGATACCAGCTTATTCATTCCTATCGCACTCCCGAGGACGCCCGATCCCTGATAAGGAATTTTAAGAAGGTCCAGCAGCCCCTGAATCGTACCGTCCTCACCCATGGGCCCGTGAAGAATGATAAGTGCGGCATCAATGTTGGGTGCATCCGCCACGAGTCGAGAAATATCTGTTTTTGGATCATAGCGGATGATATCGTACTTTTCACTATCAAGGGCCTCATAGACCTGGTTTCCACTGGCAATGGATACGTCACGCTCGGAAGATGTACCACCGGAAAGAAGCGCAAGAGTTAGTTTTTTCATGGGCTTTCCTTTCAGTATGTTAAATGCTA
>JASFLX010000051.1:0-14905 GCA_050117895.1 Desulfobacterales bacterium
AAAAAAAGAGGTTTTCAAGGTGACCATGGATACCGCATTTGTTCAGGTGATAAACCAGTGCGCCCAAATTCGACTGGAGAATAATCAAGGAACCTGGATCGTTAAAGATATGATCGATGCCTACTGCACGCTCCATGAATCCGGTTTTGCACATTCGGTGGAAGCCTGGTATCAAGGAGAGCTGGCCGGAGGTTTATACGGCGTTTCCCTGGGAAGATGTTTCTTCGGGGAATCCATGTTCACCCGAATCAGCAATGCTTCAAACGTAGCCCTTGTTAAACTTGTTGAATATCTTAAGGCATTATCCTTTGATATGATAGACTGCCAGCTGACAACCCAGCACCTTCTCCGTTTCGGTGCAAGGGAGATACCAAGGGCTAAGTTTTTAACACAGCTTGAAGAATCCCTTAAGGCATCGACAAGGAAAGGGAAGTGGTCTTTTGATTAGACCCAATTTCTTATCATTTCACATGCTCCCCGATATGACAATTTTTTGACGCTTTTTTACTGATTTTTTCAACGTTCTTTTTGAAAATCCCATTTAAACTAACTAACTATTTGATATCAAATAGAATACCTTCCTCCTATCCTTTGTGGCCTGAAAATTGCTTATATGGGTTGAGATTGTTGGTTTTACAAATAAGTCAAAAAATACACACCATTGGTTTAAAAAAGGGGGATCCACAGCATGATCACAAACATACGGAAAAGAAAAACATATTTCCCGGACAATCGCGGATTTACATTGATAGAGATGGCCATTGTGCTGATCATTATCGGCATTATCATCGGTGCGGTGGTTAAGGGAAAAGACCTGATACGGAGTGCGGAACAAAAGAAGATATATACGAAATACTTGAATGCATGGCGGACGGGTTATGCCAACTTTTACGATCGAACCGGAAAACGCCTGGGTGATTTTTATGATGAATTGGCATCAGCAGAGGGACAGGATGGAAAAGCGGACACCGATAATGGCCATGACGGAAATATCAGCGATATGGAACGAAGATATCTGGAAACAGGGGATCCGCTGGGAACCGATTTCAGAGGGTTGGACGATGTGGGCCTTTCGTCACCTTCAACCAACAGCGGTAATTGTTTTGAATACACATACACGGATAAAGATGGCAGCGGTCACACCCTGTCTGTTGCATTTAAATATGACCGAAAGGACAAATACAATTACATGTGGATTGACGGGATCCCCAATGAATTGGGGATGGCCTTGGATACCATGATCGATAACGAAGCGGATGGAACTTCCGGTGATTTTTTATGTTATAGCGAATCAGATACAGGAAATCAAGACTGGGGCAAGCCATCGACTGAGGTCAGCGCGCGCTGGAAAATGGATTTTTAAAAGATATGTCGGCGATAAAAATTTTTAGATCATGTGTGATAACCGGCGTCCTTGTGATGTTGTTATTGATGGGGGGGCGTTTTTTTCTAACCGGTTACAAACGCTATGTTGTTAATCAGAACAAAAAGGCGGTATTGAGCCGTCGTGCAAATCTTCTGAATCAACAGCAAAGTGAAAGAAAACAAAAAATGCATCATATTTTTAGGGTTAACCGTTTTGTAAATAATGCAAGATTGTTGGGATTGGAAAAAAGGAGATGGGCAGTTTACCATGTCGATATACAGGATGCGGTAACCTTCACGGAGATGAAAAGAAATTTAATGCAGTGTACCAATAGTGCCTCCCGTTATTTCAGGCCGGTCTCTTTTCATATTAAATCGTTAAAAGCGACCGATAATAATGCAGGAATTGGCAATAAGAATGAGACATCTGAAATGCTTTTTAAAAATAAGACAGGGGATATTTTGATGACTCTCAAAGGCGCATTTGTCGTCAGGGAAGAGCCAATAACCAATGATAACCGATTAATAATGGGTGATAATCAATAAATGATAAATGATAAAAGACAATTTGCTATTGAGCTGGATGGGGTTTTATATCACTTATCGGGTGGCAGGCTCAAACAGATTGATGACCTGAATAAAATAAAAGGTGAATTTCGGTTTGTCTCTGATATGCAGGAGGTTGTTTCCAGAACCATGACCGTTGAAGCACCGGCTAAATATGCGGAATTTGTGGTTCGCAAACGACTTCAAGAATCGGGTGATTTTGATGAGCCGGTAACGGTACTGACACACTGGAAAAAGAAGAGAGAAAAGAACACTTGCGATATATTTTTCAGTGCGCTCCCTACCCGACGATATCACGCCTACCTCGAGA
Organism: Desulfobacterales bacterium; assembly: GCA_050117895.1. Lineage (GTDB taxonomy): Bacteria > Desulfobacterota > Desulfobacteria > Desulfobacterales > UBA11574 > S5133MH16. Next base: position 2,243 of record JASFLX010000051.1, read on the forward strand.
AAATCCGGGGAAATGAAGACGGGGTCATGGCGGTTCCTCTATATTCATTTCTTTATAACATTCTTAAACAAATTCGTACAGAAGATCCGGTTGCAGTCGTATTCCAGCATGGTAGATTTGCTGACTTGATTATTGGCAACAAAAAGCAAGTCTACTATTCCAATCGATGCGTAGCATTCGACATAAGTCCTGAGCAGATAGCGACACTTTGGGATGCCGTTCGCGCGGACATACAGACCGCTCAGACAGAAAACGGAATAAAAATTAACAAAGTTTTTCAGCTAAACTGGATCGACAGTGGAGATTGTCCGGACTGGGCTGAAAAAGAGGAATATGAATCCTACCATTTGGAAGAAGAATCCATATCTTTTAACAATGAAACCCATCATAATTCCTTTTCAAACGCCATAAAAAGTCGATCTGGAAACCACGGGATTTCACCGGTAATAGAGAAAATCTGTTTTTTCACACAGAAATGGGCGATGTCGTTGAATATTCTGCTTTTTGTCTTTTTGCTGGCGGTTTTGGGCGGATATTTAATATGCCAGAAAAAGTCAGAACTGCTTGAGAAAGAATTAAAGCAGCTGAATCAGCAAATAGCGGGATTTCAGACCGAGTCGTCTTTGGTCACCATTCCCATAAAAAAGTATAAAGAAACCGTCGGCTTTATAAAAGACTTGGCATATTGTAAAAATTCACCTTCATATCTAAGTGTCGTGAGCGACGTTACCAATGGTCTTTCACCGGACATGGAAACAGAAATCTTTAAAATTGATTATTCACCTGGCAGCATGACGTTGGAGATATTCGGACGGATCACATCGACTTTTGACTTTGCACATAAAGGATATCAGCAATTTGTCTCTTTTATGAAATCCAAGGGATATGCCGTGGTGGAAAATAGATTTGATACGGATATCGACAACTCAAAATTTCTTGTCAGATTCACGAAGAGGATCGGATGAAAAGAAAATATCATGGGCTGATATCAATCGTTATTATCGCTATCCTACTGGTTCCAACGGCGATTTATGCGGTTTATTTTTCTCAGGTTTTCGTGGACACAGATACCATCAGCTTAACGAAAAATTTACCTGAATTCACCGTTCCCAATCAGGCCGTTATTAAAGAGATCTCCCATCTCGAGAAAGAGATGATTCATCTGGTCAACCCCGTAGAATCGGAATCGATAACAGATCGGAAAATTCGTTTCTGGCAGTATTCGGATCAATATTATGGTCAGCATACAACAACTGATTCGGGAAATGAAAATGTTAATTCTAAAACGGCATACGCCTTAACCTTTACATTTGCGTCAGGTGAAAAAAAGTTTTGTATCATAGATGGATCTTTTTATACTCAAAGCGCCGATCTTCCTGACGGCGGAAAAATAATAAAAATAGAACCGGGCAGGGTATGGGTGAAAAAAGGAGACGTAACGAAATGGATATTACTCCCTGAAACTACGAAATGGGGAGAAATGCGGTAGTAATACCAAGGCTTCACGATTTTATACATCGATTCCAAACCAGCGATAACATTTTTAAGAAGCTAAAGGGTTACGAAAACTCCTATTCTATTTGACAAGTAAAACAATACATAATGCGGGAGAACATATGAAGAGATTGAATATTATATTGGGGATTATTTTCTCGATCATTATTGTCGGCTGTGCGGAGAGACCTCCTAACCTCAAAACATTATCACTTCAGACAACTCAAGATCATATTAAGTCCGAATCTGACCAACTGGATGCGGCACAGAAAGAATTTATTCCCAGCTTGGAAAGGGTTTCGCCTCGCGTGATTCAAGAAAAACCCGTTATGCCGATTTACGACCCTTTGGAAGACCATACCGTTTCCTTTTCTATGATCAATGAAGATCTCAAAGTGATTCTTTACTCTCTGTCTCAGTCCGTAGGCATGAACCTTATCATTGATCCTGCCATCACTCTTGAGGAAAAACAGCTTACCCTTAATTTTCAAAACGTCTCGGCATCCACCGTTTTGAGAGAGATACTCAACACCTATGATCTTTATTATGAAATACATGGAAATATTATCCGCATCCGTCCGTTTAAAGAACAGATGTTCAGTCTCGATTTTCTGGATACCAGAATTAATACCAATTTTAATGTAGGCGGAGACGTGCTCGGTGCGTCCGAAGAAACCACCAGCGGGTTAAAAGGTAAATTTGAACTTTCGGGTCAGGCAGCCAAACAGGGCAATGACTATGATGTGATCGAGCAAATGATAACTCGGATCATTTCAAAAGACGGAAAATATTCTCTGAACCGGCTGTCCGGAAGTCTATATGTAAAGGATACACCGGCGGTTATCCGATCCATTTCCAAACTCATCAATCATTTTAAAAGGATGTTGTCCAGACAGATACTTATTGAAGCCAGAATTATCGAGGTCGGACTCTCGGACAAATATGAATATGGTATCGACTGGAGTGTGCTGCGAGACGAGGCGGCCTCATTAACAACAAGGACCGGCGTATCATGGTCATTGGGTTCCGGACTGGTTTTAAGTCATGAAAATAATGAGGTATCCATTGATTCGGCCATGGATGCGCTGGAGACGTTTGGAAAAGCAAAGGTTGTGTCTAACCCGAGTATACGCGTCAAACATGGAAAACCGGCACTTATCAGCGTTGGGACCTCCTTTACATACAAAAAAACTGTGGAGACCACGCGCGAAGTCACTTCGGGTACTGACAGAGAAATTACAGATGTTGAAGTCTCAACCGTATTTGACGGGCTTATTTTGGGGGTTATTCCCTTTATCGGAGAAAATCAAAGAATTTCCCTGCTGATTAATCCCATTAACAGTTCCGTGAATCGAGAAAGTCTTGAACCGAAAAGTGTCGGAGGAGGAAGTCAGGAGATATCCTTGCCTGAAGTAAGAATTAAAGAGATGAGCACGACCATTGAGCTTGAGGATGGAGACGTCGTGGTGCTGGGGGGGCTGATCGACGACATTCAAACGACGCAGGAAGAGGGGGTGCCCATTTTGTCAAGACTGCCGATTTTAGGCTATCTTTTTAAAAATGAATTAAAAAGCGTGGAGTCAAAGGAACTGGTTATTATTTTAAGTGTAAAATTGGTATGAGCGTCATATTTAAGACATTAAAAAAGCTTAAAACCGAATCTGCAGATCGGGGAAAAAGCAGGAAAAAACCAGTGCATAGAAAAAGAGTCTACTCTTTTAAAACCGTACTCAATTCTCCTTTGTCTGTACTTTTATTGCTTTCCGGTTTTATGGTTATTGGAGCAGGAACTCTTTACGGATATTTTCAGTTTCGTGATGCAACGGGGGAAACGGTCAAAGATTTTTCCATATCAAACACAGAAATTCATCGGTCAACGGATGTCCGTCTTGACGGAAGCATCGAGAATAAAGGGACAGAAAGTCTGAATGGGGCGAAGCATTCCGACTCGATTCAAATTGAATATCAGCCTTCGGAGGGACAGGATCACAGCATTAAGACATTCAAAATAAGTAAGCCCGACAATGTCCAGACACCGCTCATAGCAACAAAGGAAAAAATTTCAGACGCAAAGGAGTCATTAAAAAAGGATTCTTTTGCTGAAATCCAAACCCAGAAGAAACGCAAACCTTCATCAGCAGAAGTTTTACCGGTTTCCGGCGTAGAAAAGATTTTTCTCGCAAATGCAAAGAAAAACGAAAAAATCGCTCGGCTGGTGGCGGATATCCGCTGGGAGATGCGCCACGGAAATAAAAAGCGCACCGAAAAACTTCTTGATGAACTGGCGTTGACCAAGGGTCAAAACAACAGCTATGTACTCAAGTTAAAAGCCGTCTGCCATATACGCAACCAAGAATATGAACGCGCTGCAGATTTGCTGAAAACAATCCTTACCAAAAATGAAAGTGATTTAGAGGCCGGAATCAATATGGCAATTGTGGAGATCAATACCCAACAGGAGAAAGAGGCCTATCGGCGATTGGAAAAGCTTCAAACCATTTATCCGGAACATATACGTTTGGCTGAAATAATGCAAAATTTAAGATTATTGTTCAACAAAGATCAAATCCGACGTTTCGGTCGGCATGATGGGTAAGGGTGATGCATATGACTACTGCTTTGGCAAAAGAAGAACAAGGCTGTCTCGAATTTTTAGGGTTATATCATAATCCTTTTCCGGTAGTTCCGGAGGAGGAAAACTTTTATTTTTCCGAACATATCCAAAAAATCCTAACTGAAATCATCTTCGGGATTCACGCGAGAAAAGGGTTCATGGTTTTAACCGGCGAAGTGGGCCTTGGCAAAACCACCATCAGCCGAAGGATAATAAACCTTATCGAAGAAAAAGGGGTTGAGACCTCACTGGTATTTTATACCGGTTTTAAAGATGTTGAACTGATACGGGGAATAAACCGGGATTTCGGAATGACCGCAGACAGCCTCCTTTTTAGCGATCAAATGCAACTGTTATATGATTTTTTGGTTGAGAAAAATCGTTGCGGAAAAAATTGTACCATCATTATTGATGATGCACAGAATCTCGATTTTAAAAGTCTTGAACTTATCCGAATGATTTCAAACCTTGAAACCGGTGGGGAAAAACTGGTTCAAATTTTACTGGTGGGTCAACCGGAACTCATTCATTTGTTGGATTCTAAAGAACTGAGACAGCTCAGGAGTCGAATTGTTATCCAACAAGAGGTGAAAGCACTGACACCGGAAGAACTAAAGGACTATCTTTCTTTTAAATTGAACCTGGCCGGAAACAGAGGGCATATCAGAATTCAAAAGACGGCTTTGAATAAAATCTATAAACTGACCCGGGGAAATTTCAGACAGGTTAATCTGCTGATGGACAGGTGTTTGTATGTTGCGTTTCTTCACAACACATTAGAGATTACCAGAAAGATTGTTGTCGAAGCCTTTGTTGATCTTCATCCTAAAAAACTGAAACTTCTGAAAAAGCCTCTAACCTTAATAGCATCCATTTTCATTGTGCTGTCCTTATTTGGCGGAATGGTTTACTCCGGTTTTAGCCGGGATATTTCTTCTACGTCTTCGAACATTAAAACTTACCCCACGCCAAAGGATAATAGCGATCGACCGGAGTTGGATGCCGCCAAACGAGCCGTGCAAACAACAGATTCCAATTTGGATAAAAAATCGAATCGCCCGGGAAAACATTCCGTTATTCCCGGATCTGTGATTGATTTTTTGGATGAATATAAACTTTCTAATTATCGAGAACCTTTTTTTGAGGCTTTAGAAACGGGACGGTTTCAAGAGTTAACGGAAGCGATATTCGAAAAAACAGGATATATGTTGGTCCGATTGGATCATGTTTCAGATCACATTCAGAAAGCATATGGGACCCTCAGGTATATTTCCAACCTCAAAGGCCATCAACACTTCTATCTATTCTGGCGCCCTCCGTTAAAATTTACAAAATTTTATTATTATTATCAAGGGAAAGAGATTTTAAAACTCCAAAAGATGATGGCAAAAATAAATCTGTATGCCGGTCTTCTCGATGGAATCGTCGGTAAAAAGCTGATGCTGGCGGTCGTGAACTATCAGGAACAGGCGGGACTTCCTGTGACCGGATATCCGGATGAAAAAACCATTTTCATTTTATGCCATGAGTTGGAAAATCTAAAAAATGAAACATGATAAAAAATTAAAGCCCTTGGGTGTGGTTTTAAAGGAAAAGGGGCTCATTACAGAAGAGTATATCGGGTATGCGCTACAGGAGCAGAAGATCACCCGGGAGAAAATCGGAGAAATATTAGAGCGGCTTGGATTCGTTACCGAGAACGATATTGTTGTTGCTTTATCTGAACAGAGTGGCGTTCCCTATATTGATGTGGACACCCTTTTGCCCGAAGAAAATATTCTGAAACTTTTCAATAAAAAAATGTGTCTCAACAATATTTTTCTTCCATTTCGCAAAACAGACAACCTCCTGGAGATCGCGGCACATAATTTGATCGATGAAAAAATCGGGCAGATCATTTCAAGACAGACAGGGCTATTGCCGAAAATTTATATTTCGGAACGCAGAAAAATTATTCAAGCCATCAACAAATTTTATTATTTTCTTGAAAATCCGGTTGAAAAACTCATTGAAAAAGAAGTCTACCTTCTTTCCCAGAACGAGGAAATGGCCAGAGGGTTTGATAATTTAATTAAACATATCTTGCATCTTGCAGTAAAGATGCGGGCCACGGATATCCATATCAAACCGATGAAACTGTCTACCAATATTGCCTTTAGAGTAGACGGCGTTATAACATCGGTCTTATCCCTGCCGGTTGCACTGAACAGAATTGTCTCCAGCCTCAAAATGAAAGCAGACATGGATATCGCCGAACAGAGACTGCCACAGGACGGTCGATTTTCGGAAATCATTTTGAACAATAATTATGATTTCAGGGTGTCCACGATTGTTTCGCCCCTGGGGGAGAGCATGGTTCTTCGCGTCCTTGCCATGGAAAGTTCTGTTATGGGGCTGGAACAGCTCGGCTTCTTTAAAGAACATATCCAAACCATAGGAAAAATGTTCAATGAACCTTTCGGAATAATTTTACTCACCGGGCCCACCGGCTCCGGAAAGTCGACAACGCTCTTTTCCGGTATCAGAAGACTCAATCTTCTCCAGAAGAATACCATTACCGTTGAGGAACCCATTGAATTCGACATCCCTTTGCTGCGGCAAACTCAGGTCAACGAAAAGGCCGGTTATACCTTTGCCAACGCTATCCGTTATTTTTTGCGGCATGATCCGGATGTCATTCTGGTGGGTGAAATACGGGATTCCGAGACGGCCGCCACCGCTGTTACCGCAGCAATCACAGGCCATCTGGTCCTTTCCACCATGCACACAAACAGTGCGGTTGGAACCATTCCCAGATTGATGGATTTAGGTATTCGTCCCTTTTTGATTGCCGACTCCCTTGTCGGGGTGGTGAGCCAGCGACTTGTCCGCAAAATATGCGAGAACTGCAAAACAGCCTACGCTCCCTCTGAAAATGAGAAGACATATTTAAAAGATCCGGATATTAAAGAACTTTATCGAGGGAAAGGGTGTGAATTATGCAGTGGATCAGGTTATTTTGGAAGGACTTTGGTGTATGAACTCCTTACCGTAGACCAGAAGCTGTCCCAGCTGATTGAGAAGGGAGCTGATTTGAGTGTTGTTTTGCAGTCGGCAAAAGAATTGGGTTTTGATGATGTTTTTGAAATCACGCGAAATAAAGTGAAACAGGGGGTAACCACAACAGAAGAAGCAACGCGCGCCTTGGGTCACATCAGACAAATTTAGATGGGCATGATGAATTACTTCAAATATAAATTGATCGCCCCCAATGGAAAGCCTTCCTCGGGCCTCATTAAACTCCCCTACCAGGATGAAATTTCCACGGCGTTATATCTGGAAAGAAACGGCAGTATGGCGATCCATGTATCCAAACTGGGGAAGCTTGCATCGCTCTTTTCGAAGTTAAGTTCGTTTAGACTGTTTAAACGACTGAAGCGCACGGATCAAGTAGAACTGCTCAATAATCTTTCTCTTCTCCTCCGATCCGGCATGCCCTTGACGACCTCACTTGAAGAAGCTGCACAAGCCACGGAACATCCCGGGCTTGCAAGCAAGATCCAGGATATTGTGGCTGCTATCCAGGGCGGCATGTCATTTTCAGAGGCAGCAAGCAAATTCAGCGATATTTTCACGGAAACGGTGATCTGTCTTATCCGAATCGGAGAAGAGACCGGCAGACTCGATGAGATGTTAAAAGATGCATCGGATCATGTTAACCGCGTTCACACGATTATCAGTGACACCAAAAGAGCGCTTTTGTATCCGGTTTTTGTGTTTGTTTCAATAGGGTTCGGTCTGGCTTTTTGGCTTTACTATGTGGTGCCGAAGATTCTTGAGCTTTTTAAAGAAATGAATGTTGCTTTGCCTACAATTACCATTTATCTTTTAAAAGTATCTGATTTTTTTCAAGACTATTTTGTTGGCTTGTTCATGGTATTTTTCCTGACCCTTGTCGGCCTGTTCGCTGCCCGAAAAGGAAGCCGGCAGTTCAGAAAAATCATCGATTGGATAATGATCAAGCTTCCTGTGGTCGGCGCTATTGTTACGGCTTCAAATCTTGCCCATATTACAGAATACTTTTCTCTGTTAATGAAAGCCGGAATTAATATCCTGCAAGCCATAAAAATTTTAAGTGAAAGCGTTAGAAATGAAATATATCGGGACAAGCTCAGCCAAGTCCGGAAAGACTTAAAAAAAGGGAGTAGTATTTCAGAAGCCTTTGGGAAGGCCATTATTTTTCCGACCTTTGTTATCCGGATGATAAGTGTCGGCGAAGTCAGTGGAACACTTGAAGATCAGTTGGGCCACATCTCGGGGGAATACAGTAAACGGTTGTCAAATTTAGTATCAATGATCGGAAAAATGATCGAACCCATCGTCTTGGTAGTGGCCGGTGCAATCTTTGCCGTTATTTTTTTGGCACTGCTTCTTCCGGTTTACGATATGGTCAGTCAGGTTGGCGGCATGTAAGGGGATATTTAATACCATCTGAAACATTTATGTTTTTAATAACAAAAGTATTACAAATTATGAAAAACACATTTCATTTTTATAAAACGAGTAAAAATTCAAACCCGAAAGGATTTACTCTCATTGAAATGGCGGTAGTTCTGGTAATCGTGGGAATTATTATATCCATCGTGGCGACGGTGTTGCCTTCTTTGATTAAGTCTTCCAAGATCAAGAAAGCACGGTCCGTATTGGAACAAGTCGATTATGCGATCCAGGGATATGTGGCGGCCAATGGGCGACTGCCTTTTGCAGATAAAGGGACCTCCGGGGAAGAAGATTCTGAGACACCCACGTATTTCGGGAATCTTCCTTTCATTACACTGGGTCTATCCTCAGGCGATGATGCATGGGGTAACCGATTGAAATATGGTGTGAACGAAGATTTGACAACCACGACCATCGACAACCTGGGTGATGCATTGAAGACAGCATGTTCGGATGATCCGGTGAATCCTGGAAAACTTCACGTAAATATCAACGGCACATTGACACATATGGCGTATGTTATGGTCAGCGGCGGCTCCAAAGATGAGGATGGCGTCGGCGGGTTTTTCGATGGATTAAACCGGTTTGACGATGCGATTTATGACGATCCAAACCGAATCATTGAATCCGACACTTATGATGACCTTATGATTGCGAAAGCATGCACCGTATTGACGGGAAGTTTGGTCCACCTTTTAAATCACGATCCAGTTGATATTATAAAAACGGAAATCTGTGATACCGATGAAGATGACGATGGTGACGGATATGTTAACTGTGAGGATCAGGATTGTTTCAATGACCCCATATGCGGATCAGGGGAGAATGTTCGGATTACGACCACTTCTATTCCGTCCGGCCATGTAAACAGCAGCTATTCAACGACGATCCATGCAACCGGAGGTGCCACGCCCTATGAATGGACCTTGACCGAAGACGGTAATTTTTCCAACCTGTTTCTTCACACCTATCTCGGCCAACTGTCGGGAACACTCGATCAGTGCCCCGGCACGTATACCATTTCGGTCCAGGTGCAAGACTCTGATACAGATAATGACCCGGATCCGGATCCCAGCAATTTCACCTTACAGGTAACCAGTAACCTGTCCGTGTCGCGAACCAGCGGCTCCGGCGTAGACATTACCTGGAACAGCGCAACCCAGCAGGAAACCTTCCAAGCCAGCGGCGGGAATCTTGGAGATATTGAATGGACTCTGGATACCGGCGGCGCCACCGGTTTTATGGTTTCTTCCACAGGCAGTAATACGTGTACCGTCAAAAAAAGCGGCACCACTGATGAGGGGACGTATACCTTTAAACTAACGGCGACGGATTCCCTTTGTTCTTCGAGCAATACGGCACAGATAATCTTAAGCGTTACCGTGTTGTCCAGTGCCGGTGGTGCACCATATACGGTGGATTTGTCTGCCGAATGGCGCATGGACGAATGCAGCTGGGACGGCACATCCGGAGAGGTTCAGGACTCCGGGGGTGATGGGCTTGACGGGACGGCGAAAAATGGTGCAAAACCCGTAGGTTCCGGAAAAATTTGTAACGCAGGATATTTTGACGGGACCAATGATTATTTGGACATGGGCGACATATTGAACAATATTTTTGGTACCGGTAGCAATTCGTTTTCTGTAGCTGCGTGGATCCGGCCCTTTTCCTTAAGCGGCTCTCAGACGAATCATCGGACCCAAAACTGTTTCGTGGCCAAAGCCTCAGACTCCGATAACGATAATTTTGAAATGGGTGTCAACACCAATGGGACCATTCATGTGTATATCGATACCTCAGGACAGGACAGGTATGCTGACTTTGGCGTGGCCGGCAGTATTGGTGTGGGGGTCTGGAGTTTTGTGGTTGTGACGTATGACAATGGTGTTGTGGCTGTGACCATTAACGGCAGTCGATACGAAAACACAAGCACCTGGAGTGGCGGAGGGAATCTGGATAACGCTTCAGGCAGCATGTTTAGCATTGGCAGTTCCCAACATACCGACAACTACTTTTTTGGAAAGATGGATGAGGTTATGGTCTATTCCAAAGCGTTGACCGATGAAGAGATCTCCAGCCTTTACACATTGACCCGCACCTGTTCAGGATCATGCTACACAGACCCCACAGCCGTTTATTACATGGATGAGAGCGTTTGGAATGTGGGGACGCCGGGTGACGTCAAGGATTCATCCGGTAATGGCTATCATGGTACACCCTATGGGAGTGCGGCAATTAATTCCGCTGACAGCCATATCGGCAATTCCGGGGAATTTACCAGCAGTAACGGCACCATCGATATCACCGGTCTTCCGGTCTCAACGTCTTCCGGAGATCAAACCACGGTGACGTTTTGGATGAAATGGCTGGGCGGGAACAGCCAGATGCCCATCGGATGGACCTCCTATGATCTCTGGTTCGAAGGTGACCGTTTTGGTTTTAATACCGCGGGGGGAGATATATACGGATTTACCGGTGCATCTGCAAAGCTTGCAAATAACTGGCACCATATTGCTGCGATATTTACAAACAGCGGCACAACGCAAAACAGTCTTTTTATAGACGGCGTGGAACAGTCCCTGAGCACGGTTCGAGGATCGAGCCATTCAAACCGAACGGTGGGTTCAAATTTCAGGATCAGCGGATGGATGAATAATTCAAGTTATAAGTTAAACGGCCTGATCGATGAACTCAGAATATACAACAGAGGTCTGTCTGCCAGCGAAGTTGCGGACGACAAGGATTTAACCCATTAAACACAGAAATCGTCTTGGCCTGCTTTTTCTTGACACATAACAAAATTTCTCATAGAGGGAGAATGTGATATGAAGGTGCATTTAAAATTTGATGAATCGGACCCTAAGGATACACGCTTTACAGTGGTTATTGACGACGCGCCTTGCGGACGGCTGTCCATGACGACCGAAGCTGCCGTCAGGTTGACTGATATCGTCAAATCAGGGTGCTCGCAGTATCAATGCGATTTTGAATCTTCCGGCAAGCTCTACCAATCCGAAAGTTTTGTGCTCTGGCATAAAAGGAGTGGTAAGGAAAGAAGGAGCGGACAGGATCGAAGGAAGAGCCAAGATCGAAGAAGCGGTAAAGACAGGAGAAATTAGCGGAGGGCTTATGGAAATTAAGACGGTCAAGATTGAAAAAACTGATGATTTGAATATGATCTTAGGACATTCTCACTTTATCAAGACGGTCGAAGATGTCTATGAGGCGATTGTCAATACCGTGCCGGGAGCGAAATTCGGTCTGGCATTTTGTGAAGCTTCCGGTCCGTGTCTGGTGAGATATACCGGCACAGATAATGATTTGATTGAATTGGCGAAAAAAAATGCCTATAACCTTTCGGCCGGTCACAGTTTTATCATCTTTATGAAAGATATGTTCCCCGTCAATGTTTTGAATACGATCAAGAACGTTCCGGAAGTCTGCAGAATTATTTGTGCCACGGCCAATCCTGTGGAAGTCTTGGTTGTAGAAACAGAGCTGGGACGAGGAATCGTGGGTGTTATTGACGGATTTAGCTCAAAAGGAATTGAAACCGAAGAGGATATTACGGAACGAAAGGAGTTTTTGCGGACCATCGGGTATAAGCAGTAAATTCTCAAAAGTGCCTAAAGTTTGAAGTGAGCTAAAGTGAACTAAAGTTTATCTAATTTTGTGCCAAATTATGAGGCCTTTGAAAAATGTTCAATTTTGTTCAAGGCCAAGGAAGGTGAAAATTTTAACCACAGTAATACATCGAGTATTTCGAGGATTAAAATTTGAGCCTGACACAGGCATTGGGCAAAAGGGGGCGTTTTTCAAAGGTCTCATCATATGTACATGAGATCGGCTTCTAACTCATCCCCTTTCAGCCGGATCAGCACATACCCCCCCATGCATAACATACCCGGATTCAACACCTTTGTTTTACCGATAAAATCTTCGGACTCCGCTTCATGAATATGACCCGTTAGACAAATATCCGGCTGGACACGCTGGATAAATTCCAACACGGACCGGTTCCCCACATTTTCTCCGGAGGGAAGATCGGCTGCTTTTGATCCAAAGGGCGGATCATG
>JASFLX010000052.1:0-14655 GCA_050117895.1 Desulfobacterales bacterium
TGATATTACCGGAAGGTGTAGAGATGGTCATGCCCGGTGACAATGTAACGATTACGGCGGAGCTTATAACGCCCATTGCCATGGAGAAAGAATTGAGGTTTGCCATCAGGGAAGGCGGACGAACGGTCGGCGCAGGCGTTGTAAGTGAAATTATCGAATAAAGAGAAAGATTAACATAATGATAATGAATACTAAAATCAGGATCAGGCTCAAGGCATATGATCATAAGCTTCTGGATCAATCCGTAGGAGACATTGTGGATACGGCCAATAAAACAGGAGCAAAAGTTGTCGGGCCGATACCTCTTCCAACAAGAATCAACAAATATTGTGTTCTGCGATCTCCCCATGTTGACAAAAAGTCCAGAGAACAGTTTGAAATAAGAACACATAAACGGCTTCTGGATATTCTTGAGCCGACTCAGCAAACCGTTGATGCTTTGATGAAACTCGATCTTTCTCCGGGTGTAGATGTAGAGATAAAACTGTAGTAAACTTTGTTCACTTTGTTTATCCCGCTACATAGCGAGATAGAACTTTTTAAAACGTATGAAGTTAATGCCAAAAAGAGGCGTTTTATAAAGGTCTCTTATAAAAAAGGTAGAAATAAGGTAATGTGTCGAGCGCTGATCGGTAAAAAATTGGGAATGACCGCGCAGTTTACCTCTGAGGGTAAATACATACCGGTAACGGTGGTGCAAGTCGGTCCGTGTGTGGTTACCCAGATCAAGTCGATGTCTTCTGATGGATATAATGCCATCCAATTGGGTTTTGGCGAAAGAAAAAAATCTCGTATGAATAAACCCATGCAGGGACATCTTAAAAAAAGTGGGGCAGGGTGTTTTGAATTCCTGCGGGAAGTTCCCGTGAATGATCCCGGTGAATACAATCTTGGCCAGACAATAAGTCTGGATTTATTCACTATCGGAGAACGTATTGATGTTACCGGTACGACCAAAGGACGGGGTTTCTCCGGTGTGATTAAACGACACGGATTTCATGGCGGCAAGAAAACCCATGGGAGTCGCAGCCATAGAATCCCCGGGTCCATCGGTTGCAGTGCATGGCCGGCGAAAGTCATTAAAGGCAAAAAAATGCCCGGACAGTATGGGAACATCCGTAAAACAGTTAGAAATCTGGAAATTATGGATATCAGGCCGGAACAAAATATTATGCTGATAAAAGGTGCTGTTCCGGGTTCCGGACATGGTTTGGTTGAAATCAAAAAACCCAAATTTGCATAATAGTACCCGAACGAAAACTATTATCAGTTTTCGTTCAGACACTAAATAGAATTTCTGAGACGGTGTTATGGCTGTTGTAAACGTAATAAATAGTAAAGCGCAAAAAGTATCACAGATTGATCTTGTGGACAGCATCTTCAATATATCTGTTAAAGGGAGTGTATTGCATGAAGTTGTGACCATGCAACTTGCTAAAAGACGTTCCGGTTCTGCGGCGGTAAAACATCGAAGTGATGTCAAAGGCAGCGGTAGGAAACTCTTTAGACAGAAAGGAACCGGACGTGCTCGAAGAGGGGATATTAAATCACCACTTTTAAGAGGTGGCGGTTCTACTTTTGGTCCTGATCCCCGGTCCTATGCATACAAAGTTCCAAAAAAAGTCAGAAAGCTGGCACTTAAAATGGCCTTAAGCAGTAAATTGAATGAGGAAAAACTTTTTGTTCTTAACGAGTTAGAACTTGATACAATTAAGACCAGTGAATTTGTTAAGGTTATGAATGCATTAAACACGAAAAATGCATTAATTATAACCGAAAAAAAGAATGAAAACCTGGAACTTTCAGCCAGGAACGTTCCCCAAATAAAAGTGTTGAGAGTCGAAGGGCTAAATGTATATGACATTCTTAAATACAAGAATGTGGTTTTGCTTGAGTCTTCGATAAAGAGCATTGAAGGGAGACTGCTCGAATGAATCCGTATGATATTGTTAAGCGGCCCTTGATTACCGAAAAAACCAGTATTCAAAAAGAGGATTACAACCAGATGTCATTCGAGGTGGACCGTAAGGCGAACCGAGTTGAAATTAAGCGGGCTGTCGAAAATATTTTTAATGTAAATGTTGCCACTGTGAGAACCATGCAGGTCAAGGGCAAGACCAAACAAAGAGGCCGGATTGTGGGAAAACGACGGAACTGGAAAAAAGCGATCGTTAAATTGATGCCCGGTGAACGTATAGATTTTTTTGAAGGAGCTTAAAGAGACATATAATGGCTGTAAAAAAAGTAAAACCGACCTCTCCCGGGAGGCGGTCTCAATCCTATTCAACGTTTGATGAGATTACTACCACCACCCCTGAAAAAAGCCTGCTAAGGGTCATTAAAAAGAAGGGCGGACGTAATGTCAATGGCCGTATTACCTGCAGGCATCGTGGGGGGGGGAGTAAGCGGCATTACAGGGTTGTCGATTTTAAAAGAGATAAGATTGGAATTCCTGCAAGGGTTGCCACTATAGAATATGATCCGAACCGGTCTGCAAGGATTGCTCTGTTGCATTATGCGGATGGTGAAAAGCGGTACATCCTGGCTCCGATCAATCTTAAGGTCGGGGATACTGTGATGTCAGGACCTGAAGCAGACATTAAGCCCGGCAATACGCTGATGTTGAAAAATATTCCGCTGGGAACCCATATCCATAATATCGAACTCCATATCGGGAAAGGCGGCCAGATTGTCAGGAGCGCCGGGACATTTGCTCAGTTGATGGCAAAGGAAGATCGGTATGCACTGATAAAGCTTCCCTCCGGTGAAGTTCGAATGGTCCTTTTAAATTGCAGGGCGACGATTGGTCGGCTTGGAAATGTGGTTCATGAGGATATTTCTTTGGGTAAAGCAGGTCGAAAACGTTGGCTCGGCAGGCGGCCTAAGGTGAGAGGGGTTGCCATGAATCCGGTTGACCATCCCATGGGCGGAGGTGAGGGGAGATCTTCAGGCGGGCGGCATCCATGCAGTCCGTGGGGAGTTCCGTCAAAAGGTTTTAATACCCGCAGAAAAAAGAAAAGTACCCGATTAATCGTCAAAAAGCGTACAAGGAAATAGCAGGAGAAGTTATGCCACGGTCGTTGAAAAAAGGTCCTTTTATTGATTCGAAGCTATTAAAAAAGGTGCGGATAGCGCAAGAGACTCGGAGCAACAGAGTTATCAAAACTTGGTCCAGAAGGTCAACAATTGTGCCCGAAATGGTGGGTATTACACTGGCAGTTCATAATGGAAGAAAGTTCATTCCTGTATTCATATCGGAAGATATGGTGGGGCATAAGCTGGGTGAATTTTCACCGACCCGTACTTATTATGGGCATGCTTCGGATAAGAAATCAAGGGTGAAAAGATAAGACTGTCGTAAAAAGGAATGTCTGTAATGGAAGTTAAAGCGGTATCAAAATATGTTCGCATTTCTCCTCAGAAAGTTCGTATGATGGTGGGTGCTGTGAAGGGAAAGCCGGTAGAGGATGGTTTAAATATACTCAAATTTATGCCGCAAAAGGCGGCAAATATCGTTGAAAAATTAATACGCAGTGCTGTAGCGAATGCTGATCAAAATATGGATATCGACGTAGATTCATTGATGATTCGAAACATTATCGCAGACCAGGGCCCTACATTGAAACGTTTCAGAGCAAGGGCTCGCGGCAGGGGGACACGCATATTAAAGAAAACCGCTCATATTACAGTCATCTTAGCTGAAGATTCCATATAGAAGGGGGGTAAAGCTTGGGTCAGAAAGTAAATCCTATAGGATTGAGATTGGGTATTGTTAAAACTTGGGAATCGCGGTGGTATGCCGGAAAAAATTATGCAGATTATATCCTGGAAGATTATAAAATAAGAAAGTTTATAAAAAAAAGACTCTACCACGCAGGTATTTCCAAGATAGAAATCGAAAGGTCATCCAAGCGTGTCAGGCTGCGAATTTTTACGTCCAGGCCTGGAATTGTCATAGGGAAAAAGGGAGCTGAAATTGCGTTGTTCAAGAAAGAACTCGAGAAGATCGTATCCCATGAAGTTATCATTGACATTCAAGAGGTAAGAAAACCCGAGATTGATGCTCAGCTTGTGGCCGAGAATATTGCGCTTCAGATTATACGAAGGGTTGCATTCCGGCGTGCAATGAAGCGCGGCATTTCTTCAGCCATGCGTTTTGGCGCCCAAGGGATAAAGATTATCTGTTCCGGTCGCCTGGGGGGCGCCGAGATGGCGAGGACCGAACAGTATAGAGAAGGACGCATCCCTTTGCATACCTTAAGAGCTGATATTGACTACGGTTTCATTGACGCTCGTACCACATATGGAATTATCGGTATCAAAGTATTTATTTTCAAAGGTGAAATCTTGAAAAAGGGTTCGGAAAAGATTAGTGCTTGAGTTTTAGCCGGTAAAACACTTTTTTCAAGTTTGTCTAAATTGATATTAATCATTTAGAGACCTTAAAATTGATTATTTTTCAAAGGTCTCATCTAGTTAACGGAGATATAGGGCATGCTTAGTCCCAAAAAGGTAAAATTTCGAAAGCAGCAAAAGGGCAGAACAAAGGGAGCTTCCTACAGGGGATGTAATCTTGATTTCGGTGAATTTGGATTGCAGGCAATAGAATGCGGCAGAATCAACTCAAAGCAGATTGAAGCTGCCCGTATCGCAATGACGCGGCATGTTAAAAGAGGCGGCAAAATGTGGATAAAAATATTTCCTGACAAGCCGTTTACCAAAAAGCCTGCCGAAGTCAGGATGGGGAAAGGAAAAGGGGCTCCTGAAGGATGGGTTGCAGTGGTTCGTCCCGGGAGAGTTCTTTATGAAATGGAGGGGGTTCCCAGGCATATGGCAAAGGAAGCCCTCAGACTTGCTTCACATAAGCTTTCTGTAAAAACAAGATTCATAGAAAGGGGCAATTTCTAATGAAAGCAAGCCAGATCAGAGAGTTAAGCCTGGAAGAGAAGGTGCGGAAAGCAAGCGATCTTAAAGAGGAACTGTTTAATCTGCGCTTTCAGCACGAAATCGGTCAGCTCGAGAATCCCCAGAAGATGAAGCAAATCAAGCGAGAAATCGCCAGGGTAAAAACCATAATAAAAGAATCCGAATTAAACCAAGAAATAGGCTAAGAATACTTGTTGCCATGGAAAAACGATTTTTAAGAAGACAAATGGTGGGGACAGTTGTCAGCGAAAAGATGGATAAGACAGTCATTGTCCTGGTTGAGAGGCTGGTTAAGCATAAATTTTATCAAAAGTATGTCCGGAGACGGTCAAAATTTGCCGCCCACGATGAAAACAATGCCTCACGGGTTGGAGATAAAGTTTTGATCACCCAGTCCAGACCGCTGAGTAAAACGAAAAGATGGCGTGTGAGCCAAATAGTCGAAAAAGCTGTTTGATGGTTATATGACATGATGAATTCGATTTTTTTTCGAATTATTCATTATATAAGGAAAGTTAAGAAGATGATTCAGGCGGAGACGAGATTGACCGTGGCAGACAATTCAGGGGCCAAGATATTGTATTGTATCAAAGTTCTTGGAGGTTCACGGAGACGATATGCAAGTGTTGGCGACATCATTGTTGTATCTGTTAAAGAAGCCATTCCGAATACCAAGGTCAAAAAAGGAGATGTCGTAAAAGCTGTGGTTGTTCGTACCAAAAAGGAAATCAGAAGACCGGATGGATCATATATAAGATTTGATGATAATTCTGCTGTTTTAATTTCACAAACCAAGGAGCCCATTGGCACCCGCATATTTGGTCCGGTGGCCAGGGAACTGCGAGCCAAACGGTTTATGAAAATCATTTCACTGGCTCCTGAGGTGTTATAGGTAGCAGTAAAGGCTTTGGGCACCGGAAAAAAAACGGCGGAAAATGAGCAATGACTTCAACGAGTATAAGTTATACAAATTTTAAATTATCTTGAATCTGTGGAGAATTGGTTCATGGCTCAAAATAAATGGCATATAAAAAAAGACGACAAGGTAAAAGTCCTTGTGGGCAAAGACAAGGGAAAGATCGGCAAAGTCCTGGGCATAAAAAGGAAGAGCAATCGTATTATTATTGAAAATATAAATATTATCAAACGGCATACTCGGCCCAGTGCCAGTCAAAGACAGGGTGGTATCATCGAGACAGAAGCTCCTATTCATTGGTCCAACGTCATGTTGATGTGTAGCAAATGCGTTTCACCGGTACGGATAAAGATGAAGAGGCTCGAGGATGGAAAAAAGGTGCGTGTCTGCAGAAAATGCAACGAAATTATGGATTCTTAGCCCCTAGTGACGGAGGAAGTGAATGTCACAATTAAAAAATTACTATCATAAAGAAGTTGTGCCCAGGTTGATCGAAACCTTTGAGTATAAAAACATAATGGAGGTCCCAAAACTTGAGAAGATCGTTTTGAATATGGGACTCGGTGAAGCGATTCATAATATCAAACTGCTTGATTCGGCTTCGGAGGAACTTAAGATTATCGCCGGACAGAAACCGGTTGTCACCCGTGCGAAAAAATCGATAGCGGCGTTTAAGTTACGGGAAGGAATGCCGGTAGGCTGCATGGTTACTCTTCGCCACAACCGTATGTACGATTATTATTACAAACTGGTCAATATAGCGCTGCCTCGTGTTCGTGACTTCAGAGGTCTTTCGGGAAAAGCGCTGGATGGTCATGGCAATTATTCACTGGGGATTAAAGAACATATTATTTTTCCGGAAATCGATTACGATAAAATTGATAAGATTAAAGGCCTTAACATCTCTATAGTTACGACGGCAGAAACGGATGAAGAAGGGAAAGAACTGCTAAAGCTGATGGGGATGCCGTTTAGGAATTGAAGATTTAAAGAGGGAGGAAAATTTGGCAAGAAAAGCTCTTAGAATGAAGGCAATGAGAGAACCTAAATTCCAAGTGAGGCGATACAACCGCTGTCCCATTTGTGGCAGATCCAGAGGGTTTTTAAGGAAATTTGGTATTTGTCGTATCTGTTTTCGGAATCTTGCTTCAGAAGGCAAGCTCCCTGGCGTAGTGAAATCTAGCTGGTAATATTATAAAATAACGGAGAAGACTATGGCAATGAGTGATCCAATTGCGGACATGTTGACTCGGATCAGAAATGCCGGCAAGGCAAAGTTCAACAGTATTGATATTCCCGGATCCAAGCTAAAAACCGAATTGGCCAGAGTTTTAAAGGATGAAGGGTTTATAAGAAATTATAAATTCATTAAGGATAATAAGCAGGGGATATTGCGTGTCTACCTAAAGTATGATGAAGAACAGGCTCACACCATTATTGGCCTTGAACGCGTCAGTAAACCGAGCAGGCGGTTTTATGTGAAGAGCAAGGATATAAAACCGGTGTTGAACGGTATGGGAATTGCGATTTTATCAACATCAAAGGGAATTATGACGGATAAAAGGGCCAGGTCCGATAACTTAGGCGGCGAGATTCTCTGCAATATTTGGTAAGTTTTTCATTCGTCATTGGTAAATTATTATTAATGGTGATGACCGGTGACGGATGGTTTTTGACCGATGACAAAAGGAAGTAATCAATGTCCAGAGTAGGCAAAGCACCGATACCCATACCCGAGAATATTACAGTAAAATATAAAGACAGGGTAATTACCGTAGAATCAAAAAAAGGGTCTCTTACAAGAGCAATCCACCCTGCCATTGATCTTAAGATAGTAGACGGGATGATAACTGTGGATGTTATTAAAAATAACACTACCAACCGGTCGTTGCGCGGGCTCACGAGGAGCCTTGTCGCCAATATGGTTACCGGGGTGACTAAAGGGTTTGAAAGGGTTTTGGAGATACACGGTATCGGCTACCGTGCCATACTTAGCGGTAACCGGATTGAATTTAATCTTGGGTATTCACATCCTATTAATTTTAATCTTCCTGAGGGGGTTTCTGCTACAGTTGACAAGAAAAATGTTATCACACTTGCCGGTATTGATAAGGAATTGCTGGGGCAAACCGCTGCGTCGATCAGGAGATTGAGACCTCCGGAACGCTATAAGGGCAAAGGGATTAAGTATGCCGAGGAACGTATTCAGCGTAAGGCCGGAAAGACAGGAGTTAAAGAAGCATAAGGATATTAAAGATGGGGAAGTTGGATGTAAAGAGGAAAGCACGTTTAAAGAGAAAAAAAAGGATAAGAAAACATTTGGTTGGTACGCAGCAGCGGCCCAGGTTGAATGTCTTCCGAAGTTCAAAACATATTTATGCTCAGATCATTGATGATGAGCAGGGCCATACTCTTGTGGCCGCATCAAGTCTGGAAAAAATTGTAAAGGAACAACCTAAATTTGAAGACAAAGTTGCAGCCGCAGGTTTCATAGGAAAACTTGTCGGTGAACGGGCCATTAAAAAAGGTTTAAAAAAGGTTGTTTTTGATCGTGGCGGGTTTCTATTTCACGGGCGTGTAAAAGCTGTATCTGATGGTGCGCGTGAAGCAGGCCTTGATTTTTAGCCGTTTTGATTAATGCATCTATTTAACTAATGGGCGAAGGAGGCAAATTTTTGTTCAAGCAGGATAAAGGCGAAGATCAATTAATCGACAAGGTCGTTTACATTAACCGGGTTGCAAAAGTGGTTAAAGGTGGCCGCAGGTTTAGCTTTAGTGCTATCGTTGTTGTCGGTGATGGCGAGGGGAGTGTCGGTTATGGGCTTGGGAAAGCCGGTGAAGTGCCTGAAGCGATTCGTAAAGGAATAGAAAAAGCGAAAAAAAACATGGTCCGGGTTCCTTTGGTTGATGGAACAATACCTTATGTGGTTATAGGAAAATATGGAGCGGGACGAGTTTTGTTAAAACCTGCTTCCCAGGGAACCGGCCTTATTGCTGGTGGTGCTGTTCGGGCGGTACTTGAAGCTGTGGGCGTTCAGAATATTCTTACCAAGTGTATGGGGTCACATAATGCTCATAATGTTGTTAAAGCTACCATTGAAGGGCTTTGCCAGCTGCAGAGCCGTGAGCAGGTTGCTTCCAGACGGGGTAAAAGAGTGGAAGACCTCTAAAATTGAAGTTTGAATAATAATTGAAGGTTGGAAATACCGCATCGTTTTGTCTTTATAAAATAAAGATAATTTCTTCCAACGAGTTGAATGAATACGGTAAAAAAGAATTGCGATAACCCATCCGATGTCGATAATTGCCAGTTAGAAGGAATCATAAATGGCCGGAACATTAAAAATAACTCTTGTTAAAAGTATGATTGGAAGACCGGAGAAACACCGCAGAGTATTGCGCGGCATGGGGCTGACAAAGATAAACCGAACGGTTGAGCTTAAGAATACGGCTTCCATTCGTGGAATGGTAAACGCTGTATCGCATCTAGTTAACGTTGAGGAGAAGATTGATGAAACTGAATGAATTGTCACCCCCGAAAGGATCCCGCAGACCCCGAAAACGCGTGGGACGCGGAGTGGGATCAGGTAAAGGCAAAACGGCCGGTAGAGGGACAAAGGGATATAACAGCCGCTCCGGTGGTGGCGTAAGGCCCGGTTTCGAGGGCGGGCAGATGCCTCTCCATCGCCGCCTACCAAAACGTGGCTTTACAAATATTTTCAAAAAGAAGATAGCGGTGATTAATATCCGTGATCTGTCAAAATTTGAAAGCGGCAGTATTGTGGACGAAGCGGCACTTGTTCGGGTGGGTCTTGTTAAAGGGAGAAGAGACGCTATTAAACTACTCGGCCATGGCGAGATCGAAACACCTCTGACAATAAAAATAAATATGCTCAGTAAAAGTGCTAAAGAGAAGATCATCCAAGCCGGTGGGAAGGTAGAGGTCGTATAGTATGGCTGTCGGCGGGTTTGGTAACATATTCAAGATTCCTGAACTAAAAAAAAGGATTTATATCACATTAGCACTCCTTGTTGTCTACCGTGTGGGCGTGCACGTTCCCACACCGGGTATAGACGGGGCGGCACTGGCTACCTTTTTTGCAGGGAAAAAAGGGACGTTGCTTGGTCTTTTTGATATGTTTTCGGGTGGTGCGTTAGAACGGCTTTCTGTTTTTGCTCTTGGAATTATGCCCTATATTAGCGCATCGATCATTTTGCAGCTGTTAACGGTAACCATACCGCATCTTGAACGCCTGTCAAAGGAAGGTGAGCAGGGACGCAAAAAAATTACCCAGTACACCCGTTACGGAACGATATTGTTGAGTGTTATTCAGGGATTTGGTATTAGTATCGGCCTTGAAAATATGAGTTCCCCCGGCGGCGCTCCGGTGGTGATACACCCCGGTTGGGAATTCAGGATCATGACGGTTATGACCCTTACGGCTGGAACGGCATTTATTATGTGGCTGGGTGAACAGATTACCGAGCGTGGCATCGGTAACGGTATTTCACTGATTATCTTTGCCGGTATTATTGTCCGGATGCCGAATGCAATCCGAAACACGTTCCGTCTACTTTCAACCGGTGAAATGGGAATATTTTTCGTGATCATTTTGCTTGTAATGATGATACTTGTCGTGGCGTTCATTATTTATATGGAACAGGGGCAGAGACGGATACCGGTTCAATATGCCAAAAGGGTTGTCGGCCGCAAGATGTATGGCGGCCAGAGTACCCATCTGCCGTTAAAAGTTAATACATCCGGTGTCATACCTCCGATTTTTGCATCATCAATTATAATGTTTCCAGCAACTATAGCCAGTTTTATAACCATTCCGTGGATGCAGAATTTGGCTTCGGCGGTGAGACCGGGCAATATTGTATATGAATCGTTATATGTCTCGTTTATATTCTTTTTCTGTTATTTTTATACTGCGGTCACCTTTAACCCTGCCGACGTTGCCGACAATATGAAAAAGCAGGGCGGATATATACCGGGGATCCGTCCGGGGAAACGGACGGCGGATCATATTGACAGGGTTTTGACTCGTATTACCCTTGGAGGCGCCATATATGTATCTGCAGTATGCGTACTTCCATCGTTTTTAATAACCAAGTTTAACGTTCCTTTTTATTTCGGGGGTACCGCACTTCTGATCGTTGTGGGGGTGGCGATCGATACGATTCAACAGATAGAATCTCACATGCTGACCCGCCACTACGAAGGATTTTTAAAAAAGAAACGGGTCTAAAATGTCTGGCCGATTCTGATCGTCTTAAATAAGGAGCGACGGGGGATACAATATGGCAAAGGAAGAAGCGATTAAGGTTGAGGGCACGGTACTTGAAACACTGCCGAATGCAATGTTCAAGGTAGAACTGGAAAATAAACACCAGGTGCTGGCCCATATTTCCGGAAAGATGCGTATGCATTTTATAAAAATCCTTCCCGGGGATAAAGTTACGGTCGAGCTTTCACCCTACGATCTGTCACGTGGCAGAATAACTTACAGATCAAAATAAAGAAGTGGTCCGTATCGAACTAAGGAGTATGTGCTATGAAAGTCAGGGCATCGGTGAAAAAGATATGCGCTAAATGTAAGATCGTTCGCAGGAAAGGTGTTGTCCGGGTTATTTGCGAAAATAAGCGGCACAAACAACGGCAAGGATAAAAGGAGGATAAGTTTTGGCAAGAATTGCGGGTGTTGATTTACCAAGACGTAAGCGGGTTGAGATAGGGCTGACATATATCTATGGTATAGGTCCGAGCATATCAAAACGAATACTCCATCACCTCAATATTGATCCGGATACCAAGACAGATGATCTCTCAGAGTCTGATGTGAATAGAATCCGAAAGGTAATCGACAGTGAATACAAAGTTGAGGGAGAACTTCGTACTGAAGTCTCTATGAATATAAAGAGATTGATGGATCTGGGATCTTATCGCGGGCTTCGCCATCGAAAATCTCTTCCGGTTCGGGGACAACGGACAAGCACAAATGCACGTACGCGAAAAGGACCGAAACGGTCTGCTATAAAGAAAAAAGGCGGAGTTAAAAAGAAGTAAACCAGTAAAAAGGTAGAGGCATAAACCATGGCGAAAAAGAAAATCCGTGCCAGAAAGAGAGAAAAGAAAAATATATCGACCGGCGTTGTACATATCCAGTCGACGTTTAATAATACCATCGTTACCATTACAGATCCTGCCGGAAATGTTATCGCCTGGTCCAGTGCGGGTGTTCAGGGCTTTAAGGGATCACGGAAGAGCACTCCATTTGCTGCTCAGCTTGCAGCGGAAGATGCAGCAAAAAAGGCAATGGAGCATGGGATGAAAAATGTTGAGGTGTATGTCAAAGGGCCTGGATCCGGTAGAGAATCAGCCCTTCGATCCTTACAGGCCGCAGGATTCAATGTTGTAATGATTAAAGACGTAACACCCATACCACATAATGGCTGTCGGCCGCCAAAACGACGCAGGGTTTAAAAAATTGAGTATTGGATATTGAGATTGACTTTTAATGGGGTCGCTTTGATCTTTTGTTTTGCCACTAAAATCACAAAATTTATAAATTAAGAAACTAGGGGGAATACTTGTCACGATATAGAGGTTCGGTATGCCGGCTTTGCCGGCGCGAAAACTTGAAGCTGTTTCTCAAAGGAGATCGTTGTTATTCCGACAAGTGTGCTTTCGATCGACGGAGTTATCCGCCGGGTCAGCACGGTCAGCGCCGTGGAAGGAAAATATCAGACTACGGAATTCAGCTAAGAGAAAAACAGAAAGTAAAACGTATGTACGGGCTTTCAGAAAAACAGTTTCATCTGTTTTACAAGAGGGCAGACAAGCTGAAAGGCATAACCGGAATAAATTTACTAATAATGCTGGAACGCAGAATTGACAATGTGGTTTATCGTCTGGGATTTGTTAATTCTCGCAGTCAAGGTCGCCATTTTGTTGGGCACAATCACTTTCTTGTTAACAGTAAGAAAGTTAATATTTCGTCATACCTTATTAAAGAAGGCGATGTGGTCGAAGTCCGGGAGAAAAGCCGTAAGATTCAGGCCATAGAAGATTCACTCAATCTCGTGGTACGGCGGGGTGTTCCACAATGGCTCGATTTGGAAAAAGAAAATTTTAAAGGGATTGTAAAAAGTTTCCCCACCCGCGAAGATATAACAACTCCCATTCAGGAACAACTTGTAGTGGAGCTTTATTCCAAGTAAAGTGAGATCTGGGATATGAGATGTTGAATGGAAGATAATAACACACCTGATATTGCCTTTCAATATCCTTCTGATCAATATCTAAGACTATAATTTTGGAGATATAATAATGTCATCGAATGAGCTCATGAGCATAAACTGGCAGAAGATGATAAAGCCGGAAAAGGTTCAGGTAACAAGCGATCCTTCTTACGGCAAGTTCGTTTGTGAACCTCTCGAAAGGGGGTTTGGAATAACCATTGGCAACTCTTTAAGGCGGATCATACTTTCTTCTCTTTACGGGGCCGCTATTGTATCTATAAAGATTGATGGCGTTATGCACGAATTCAGTGTTATTGAAGGCATATACGAAGATGTTTCCGAAATCATCCTGAATTTAAAAGAGGTGCGTTTTAAGGTTTCCGATCCCGAACCGAAAACAGTCCGCATCGATATAGAGGGAAAAGGTGAAGTTACCGCAGGGAATATCATCAGCGATGACGGGAGATGTGAGGTCATAAATTCTGATCAGCATATTGCAACACTTTCGGATGGCGCTAAATTGAAAATGAACATGACTGTCAAAACAGAAAAAGGGTATTCTTTATCCGAAGCAAATAAGGATGAAGACGCACCTTTAGGGACAATACCGATAGATTCGGTTTTCTCACCGATTAAACGTGTAACCTATGTGGTGGGCAATGCCCGTGTCGGCCAGAGAACCGACTATGACAAACTTACCTTAGAGGTCTGGACGGACGGGAGTATCTTGCCTGAGGATGCAGTTGCATATGCTGCTAAGATTTTAAAGGAGCAGATGACCCATTTTATTAATTTTGACGAAGATATCGAACCGGAACCTGAAAAAAAGGTCGAAGAGAAGGAAAAGATTAAATTTAATGAGAATCTTTACAAAAGCGTTGAAGAACTTGAACTTTCCGTACGAAGTGCTAACTGTCTCAAGAATGCCAATATCGTCAAAATTTATCAGTTGGTAAGCAAGACTGAGGCAGAAATGCTAAAAACCAAAAACTTTGGAAGAAAATCTCTAAATGAGATTAAAGAAGTCTTAGGTGAAATGGATCTTTCTCTTGGAATGAAACTGGAAGGATTTGAGCCGCCTGAGGAAGACGTAGAGGAAGGAGATTAGATTGTCCCATGAGACATCGAAAAGCCGGTTTAAAATTAAATAGAACAAGTAGTCACAGGACGGCCATGTTCAGAAATATGGTTACCTCTTTGTTTAAACATGAGCGAATTCGTACAACTGATGTCAAAGCAAAGGAATTAAGGCGATGGGCCGACAATTTGATTACGCTGGCAAAACGAGGTGATGTTCATGCAAGGCGCCAGGCGCTTTCAATCATAAGGGAAAAGGATGTGGTTCATAAGCTGTTTGCGGAAGCTGGTGAAAAATATGGCTCCATATCCGGCGGTTATACTCGGATTATTAAGCTTGGTAGACGGCCCGGAGATGCAGCGCCCATATCTTTAATAGAGCTGATATATTCCGAAGAGGGAAAAAAGAAGAAAAAAAGAAAAAAGAAAGCCAAAGTTGCTGTAGATAAAAAGCAGGTTGTCGAAAAGAAAGAAGCGGAAGAGAACAAAGA